>CAYVQL010000099.1:0-32319 GCA_964454135.1 uncultured Enterobacterales bacterium
CCGTCCAGGGGATGGCCCGCCAGCTTCGGATCCCACGCGGGTATTCTCGTGCGCTCGCCAGCCAAGCTCCCCCCGTTCTCCCAAAGCCTTGTTCCAGGTTGCGGTTTCCCCGAAAACTCCTGTTCACTCGCAGAATAGCCGCCAGAGGGAGGGGGGGGGGTGTAAAGTACTTGCAGAGATCGGCCGGTAAAGTAACGATCGTGCACGAACCTGAACCATGCACCTTCCCCACTACGTCCGTCACCCCCGCCTCAACGCCTACCGAACCGCGCTCGAGCTCGCTCGGGCATGCTCCGCATCGCGGCCAAGGGGCGAACCGCAGAACGCCGGTCCGGAAATTTCTAGACGCACCCCCTCCTGCGCCTGGCCACCAAGACCGCCAGCCACCCCAGCCAACCCCAGGCTCCCCCTCCGGCAGCCCCGCAACCGCAGCGCCCCCGTGCGCCGGGCTGCTCCTGGTCCTGGTCTTCAACCCCTGGCCCACTGTCGACCACCCCGCTGTCCCCCACCCCGCTATCCGGCAGCTCCTCCGCCGGCACGCCCCCCAGGTCGGCGTTCTCGCCCTCCACCGCCTCGTAGTACCAGTCCTCCACCTGGGGCCCGGATGCGAAGACCGCGTAGTGCCAGACCTCGCCCGGCGCCAGGTCCTCGTCCAGCACCTCGCGCTGCTGCCCGGGCACCGGGTGCAGGTCCAGGTCCGCCAGCACGCCGTCGTCGGGCCCCGTTGGCCAGTCGTCCAGGCGACGCACCAGGGCGGTGGCGCCCAGGGGCTGCATCCAGGGCTGGGTCCAGGAGATGCTGACCTGCTGCTGGTCGTCGGTGGCCTGCAGGTCATCGACCCGGTAGTGGCCCGCCACGTCGGCCAGCTGCACCAGGCAGACCTGGTCCAGGGCCCAGCCGCCGTACTCCAGGCCGCCGTCCGACTCCAGGATCCACGTGAGGTGGGATTCCTTCTCGCGCTCCAGCCAGCCCTCCAGCGAGAGGTCGCAGTGGGTCCACTCCATGTCCAGCAGGTGCTGGATGCCGTCGCGCGTGCCCGGGTTGCGCCACAGGCGCTCCTGCTCGATCAGGATCGTGGCGTGGTCGTAGCGCGCGTCCTCCACGGTCAGCCAGCGCTGGTAGCTGAGCAAGGGCATGGGCCCCAGATCCGCCAGCTGCTGGGGCGGGCTGCGCAGGTACTGCAGGTTGTTCGGCAGGTAGAAGCCGTCCAGATCGGTGGCGGCGATGGCGCCGCCCTGCCAGGGGGCGTCGGGCAGGAAGCTGCCCCCGCCAGGGGCGCCCAGCTCCCACTGGTCCGTCAGCTCGCCGGACTGGTCCGGCTGCCAGGGGCTGCCCGCTCCGTGCTCCCAGCCCTCGGCGTCGTCCTCGAAGCCCTCGCACCAGACCTCTTCCCGATCCCCGATCCGGAACTCGTACAGCGCGTGCTCCAGGCCGCCGTGGGTGTAGACGGTCTGGCTGCCGTCCGCAGAGGAGGCCTGCATGAAGTAGCGCAGGTGGCTGGTGGCGGGCTGGCGCGGGATGGTTGCGCTCCAGCTGTCGCCGGAGGCCTGCACCTCCACCAGCTCCCAGCCCAGGTAGGGGTCCTCCGGGGCGCCCGTGTCCCCAGGCGCGCTGTCCTGCGGCGCGCTGTCGCGCTCCCCTGTGTCGGGCTCCCCGGTGTCGTCCCTCGGCTCCTCCTCGGGTTCCTCCTCCACCCCCGGGATGGCCTCGGCCTCCAGGCTGTACCAGAGCTGGATGGAGCTCTCGTCCAGGTCGCCGCATTCCGGCGTCAAGGCGTGCAGGTCGAAGACCACTTCGTAGCCCTCGGCCGAAGAGGGCTGGGGCCCCAGGGCTTCGTGGTCGAAGAGCACCACGCCGATGGGCCCCGGCCCCAGGCCGTGCTGGTCCAGCAGGCCCACCAGCTCGCAGCCGTGGGGCGTGCCGTTGCTCAGGTCGCCGTCGTCGTCGTCGGCCAGCACCACCGCCTCGTAGAGGTCGGTCATGGTGGGGCCCTGCTCCAGCGCGCCCAAGAAGAGCAGGTCGGTCATCTCCACGCCCGTCTCTTCGCCGTAGGTCTTGATCCAGCGCTCGCGCAGGTTCCACAGGAAGCTGCCCCAGATCAGGCCGTCGTTGTGCACCTCGCCGTTGGCGTCGTCGGGGTAGACGCGATCCGTCTCCAGCTCGCGCACGGCCGAGCCGTCGGGGTAGGCGTTGGGCGCCAGGGTGGGATCGCCCAGGATGGTGGCCGAGACGAAGTCGGCCGAGCCCTCGGAGACATCGCCGGCAAAGCTGCCCGTGGCCAGGATGTAGTGGTGTACGCCGTGCCCCAGCTCGTGGTAGATGACATCGGCTATTTGGCCCAGGTTGTTGCAGAAGCCCTCGGACTCCACGAAGAAGTTGATGGTGCCCGAGGTGTAGTAGGCGTTGCAGGCGCCGCGGGTGATCTCCACGTCGGCCGGCACGTGGGAGCCCAGCCAGCGATGCTCGGGCCAGCGCAGCGCCAGCCAGTCCCAGAGCACGTGGAAGTGGTGCTGCACAGAGGCCGCTGACAGCGGCAGGTCCGCGCCTCCCTCCAGCAGCATGTCGTCGCTGCCGGCCACGCGGATCTCGGCGCCGTCCTCGAGCACGGCCAGGGTCGGGCCGTCCAGCAGCACCTCGAGCTCGCCCGACAGGCCGTGGCTGCCGTCATCGGCCGTGGTCTCGGACACGCCCTGGCTGTCGCTCACCGTGACCTGGCGCGCGGCGTGCTCCACCATGGGATCGCCCACGGTGCGCTCCTCGTGGCTGACCGTGACCGTGGCGAAGCGCCGCTGGTCGTAGCCATGCAGCAGACGCCCGTCCCTGGTGTGGAAGCTCACCAGCGAGCCTCGCTCCTCGCGGCGCACCAGGTGCGGTTGCACGCCGCTGGCTGGGCCGAGCCAAGGCTCGCCTCTCCAGGTGGGCAGGGGCAGCACCAGCTCGCCAGGGAGGGGCTGCTCAGTCAGGCGCACGGGGGTCAGCTGCAGCCAGGCCCCGGCCACGCGCCCCTTCACCGCCAGCAAGGCGATGCGATCCCCCAGCACCTCGGCGCCGCGCCAGTGGCGAGACCAGCTCAGCAGCTGGCGGTCGCCGCGAGAGCGGCTGGCCCGCAGGCGCAGCTCGCCCGGATCCACCCCCGCCAGCCGCGCCAGGTCGTCCGCCAGCTCCTGGGCAGCGCTCACGGGCGGACCGGGTGCGTGGATGAAGCGCGGCGTGCCGTTGCGCTCGTCCCAGCGGACCGCCCAGCGCCCCCCCCAGCGCTGGCGAAAAGCCCTCCAGGCCGGCCGGGCGGAGAGACGCCACTGCGCGCTGGCTCGGTGGCTCAGGTGGGGCGCTGGGGGCCCGATGCGCTGTTCGGACTCCCGGGGGAGCATGGCGAGGAGGAGCAGGATGCCGAGCAAGTTCCACTCCCTGGCGGGCGGGGATCGCCTGTTGAACCAGCCATCGCCATAACACAGCCCAGGCCCCCACATCGCTGCAGCCGGCTCCGCAGCGGCGCGCGGCGCCCCCCTTCACCAGATGCTGTCAAATTCCGGAGATGAAAAAAAGCGCCGAACAGGTTCTGTTGCTGAGGGGCTGTTCACCGCATCCGCCCCTCGCCGCACCGGAGGACCCGTGTACCCGGTCATCGACAAGCAGCAGTTCTTGATCCTGTCGGCCTCGATCCACTACCAGCTGTCGGGAAAGCCGGTGAACTGGCGGGGCATCCTGGCCTTGGCCAGGGATCGCCGGCACTCCTACCCTGGAGACTCGCAGCTGCTGGAGCTGCTGGCCTGGCTGAACGAAGCCTACGGCGGCAGCACGCGCCGCCTCGGTCCGCTGGCCATCATCCACCCCATCCGATCGGCCTCGCTGCTCTTCCGCTCGGTGCGGGGCTGCCCCAACTCGGATCTGGCGACGGCGATGCTGCACGACAAGCTGGAAGATCTGCCGCGGGGCAAGCCGGCTGCCCAGGACTGGGACGCCCTGGAGCAGCGCTACCAGAAGCTGCTGGGCGAGATGGATCCCAGCTGGCGCATGCACGATCGCATCGCGGCCCTCACCCGCCAGCCCCACGAAGACTACTTCACCTACCTGGATCGAGTGCTCGACTGCGCCCAGGAGATCCCCGAGCTGGTGCGCGTCAAGCTGGCCGATCGTCTCGACAACACGCTGGATCTCAGCATCGACCTGCAGAGCGAGACGGCCGACATCGACTGCATGGACATGATCTTCGACACCCTGTTCACCGGCTGCCACGTCGCTCAGCGGCGCACCTTCCACCACCCCATCCCCGGAAAGATCAACGGCTCCCGGCGGCTCTACCAGCTCTACAAGAACGTGGTCTTCCTCTCTGTCCTGCGGCGCCGCTCCCTGGACGGCATCGACCAGGCCGCCTTCCGACTCTTCGACGCGCTGGCCGCCCACAGCCTGGAGCAGGCACGCAGCGTGCTGGTCCACATCTTCGTCTACCACATCTGCGATATCGCCGAGCAGCGCGCCATCCTCCACGAGGCCATGGACTACTGCCAGCAGGGGCGCATCCGCAGCCTCACGCCGATAAACGATCCCCACCGCCTTGACGGCCTCTTCGACAGCTACTTCGCCCACAGCGACCGCAAGCTGCTCGGCACCCGCCTGGCCGAGCTCTACCGCAACAAGTCCATGATGGCCCTGATAGCGCTGGCCATGTCCGCCATCTTCTCCAGCTTCCGCAATGATCCCTCGTTCTTGATCGAAGGCATCGGCGGCGACGGGCTCGAGCGCTAGCGCCAGCCCTAGAGTCCAACCGCCCCGGCGCCCAGCTGCCGCTGGACCGCCAGCAGCACCCGCTGTACGCTCTCAGTCAGCAGGAGGTTGGCCGATGCTGACAACGCTGGTTCCGGCTCTGATGGCTCTGGGAGTCGGAGAAGCCGCTGCGTCCTGCCCCTCGTCGGCGGCCGCCCTGTCCGGGCTGACGACGGCCACGCTGGACGCCGCCGCGCTGCAGGATGCCAGCGCCCTGAACAGGGGCATCCTCGACCTGCGCAGCGACCTGGCTTGCCTATCCGAAGTGCTGTCT
Source organism: uncultured Enterobacterales bacterium (assembly GCA_964454135.1). Classification (GTDB taxonomy): domain Bacteria; phylum Myxococcota_A; class UBA796; order UBA796; family JAFGLY01; genus CAYVQL01. The sequence continues at coordinate 5,039 of CAYVQL010000099.1, forward strand.
GCAGCGGAGACGCAGCGGGTGCACCTGCTCTTCGCCCTGCACGCGGCGCAGCGGGCGGACGACGCCGGCGTGGCCTCGGCCATGCGCGGAGTGCTGGCCATCCAGGAGGACTACCAGCTGCCGGACTGGCTGCAGGCGCGAGAACCCATGCTCGTCCAGGGCTTGGCCCAGGCCCGCGCCACCGGCACCGGCGCCGGAGCGCGCCTGCAGCCGGGCACCTGGTTCGTGGATGGCCTGGGCGGCGCCAAGGAAGTGCCCGCAGCGCGCCACGCCCTGCTGCAGCGCTTCGAGGGCGAAGCCGGCTTCCGCAACTGGTACCTGGAGGGCCAGGCTCCGCCGGCCTCGCTGGAGGGCCTGCTGGACAGCCTGGATTGGTGTCCTCCCCCCGCCCCCATCCCGGTGGAGCCCTGGCACAGCCCAGCCGAGGACTGGGAGGACCTGGCGCTGAGCGCGCTGCTGCAGCTGCAGCTGCCCTCCTGCGAAGACTTCGCCTATGGCGCCTACGAGGGAAAGAACTGCCAGGGCACCGCCCAGCTGGTGCTGCAGGGCCTGACCCGGGGTCGCGGCCCGCTCAGCTTCCACTGGGACGGCCGCCTGGGCCTGGACTACGACACGGACATGGACGCGGCCCACTGGGCGCGGGATTTCTACAGCGAGGCCTCCGCCGACGACCCGCGGGCGCCCCTGCGCGCCCTGGAGATCCGCACCACCGGGGGACCGGGCTTACGCTTCCTGCTGCCCCAGGGCGAGGCCCGGCTGCACCTGGGCCCACTGCTGCAGTACAGCCGCAGCTCGCGCCGCTTGACGGAGCGGCTCGAGGATGAGTACCGCGTCAGCCCGCTGGGCAGCAGCGGGCGGCTGGGCGCGCAGCTGGGCGGCGTGCTGGAGCTGGAGCTGCGGAACGGCATGCGCCTGGGTCCACGGCTGGACCTGCGCCTGAGCAGGCAGGCCGCCCTGAGCTTCTCGGAGCTGACAGAAGAACAGCTGGCCGACGATCCTTCGGACGAACAGCTGCTGCGCGCCGAACACGCCTGGACCTGGATCGAGCTGCTGCCCGCCCTGGATTTCTCCCTGGAGCTCGCCGGGCTGCAGCCGGCGGCCCTGCAGCTGCAGCTAGGCTTCCCCTACCTCGTCTTCCGCCACCGAGGCGGCGAGAGCCTGGAGCTGCTGCGCCAGGTCTACGGCGACGGCGTCGACACCCAGGACCACAGCACGCTGCTGCTCTTCTCGCTGGGTGCGCAGGGGCGCTTCGGCCCCTGAGGGCCGCTCGCCCTACTGCTTGGAGATCTCGTACACCGCCCTGATGGCGTGCTCGATATGGGCCTGGGTGTTGAAGGGACCGATGGAGAAGCGCACGGTGCCCTTGGGGTAGGAGCCGATGTGCTTGTGCACCAGGGGCGCGCATTCCAGGCCCGTGCGGGTCAGGATGCCGTAGTCCACATCCAGGAAGGTGCCCACCTCGGCCGGGTTGCGGCCCTCGATGTTGAAAGAGCAGACCGCCGTGCGGCGGTCGGTGCGCTTGTGGCCGTAGATGGTGACGCCGGGGATCTCGTCCAGCCCATCCAACAGGATCTGCAATAGACCCAGCTCGTGCTGGCGGATGTTGTCGACGCCCTTTTCGGCCAGCCAACCCTGGGCCGCGTTCAGGCCCGCGATGCCGCCCAGGTTCTGGGTGCCGGCCTCCAGGTGATGGGGCCAGTCCTCGATGTGGTAGGGGTGGGAGGAGCGCACGCCCGTGCCGCCGTAGATGGAGAGACCGATCTCGGCGTCGTCGGCCACGCAGATGCCCCCGATGCCCGTGGGCCCGAACAGCCCCTTATGGCCAGTGAAGGCCAGGAAGCTGATATTGCAGGTGGGCATGTCGATGGGGATCAGGCCGGCGGTCTGGGCGGCGTCGATGGCGAAGGGCACGCCCTCTTGCTTGCAGACCGCGCCGATGGCCTCGATGTCCTGCACCACGCCGATCACATTGGAGCCGTGGTTGACGATCACCAGCTTGGTGTTGCTCTTGATGGCCTTGCGGATGTCTTCGGGATCGACGTAGCCCTCGGGATCCGCGCCCACGTAGGTGGACTCGGCGCCGCGCAGCACGGCGTGGTTCACCGGCCGGATCACGGAGTTATGCTCCATGATGGTGGTGACGACGTGGTCTCCGGCATTCAAGGTGCCATTCACGATCAGGTTCAGGCTGGCCGTGGCGTTGGGGCTGAAGCAGAGCCGCAGGGGTTCCTTGCTGATCCCGGCCTCGACCAGACTGCGGTTGAAGAACGCGCTGAGCTTCTTGCGCGTGCCGAAGACCATGGCCTCGGCCCGCAGGCCCAGATCGCAGCCGGAGCGCCCGGGGTTGACCCCTGAACGCCGACAGAACAGGCTCATGGAATCGCGCACGACCTCGGGCTTGGGAAAAGAGGTGGCGGCGTTGTCAAGATAGATCGTTTCGTCCATGGTCAAACTCCAGGGCAAGGCGTGGGGCGTAAGGCGTGGCAGCTTACCCATGCGGACCAAACCCCGCCATGATGCAGGACAGAGCCGGACAGGATTCCTCAGGCACGCCCCAGGCGGCTACGCAGAGCCGCTCCGGTCGCTGAAAACGGGCTCTCGGCCAGCTGCTCCGGAGTTCCCTGACCCACGATCCGCCCTCCGGCGGGCCCGGCGCCGGGACCCAGGTCCAGCACCTGGTCGGCGCTGGCGATCACATCCAGGTTGTGCTCCACCAAAACGACACTGTGTCCGCGCTCCACCAGCCCTCCCAACAGGACGATAAGCAGCTCCACGTCGCTGGTGTGCAGCCCGGTCGTGGGCTCGTCCAGCAGGTAGAGGTTCCGGGCGCCCTTTCCGCCCGCCGCGAGCTGCCGCGCCAGCTTCAGGCGCTGCGCCTCGCCACGCGACAGGCTGTCGGCGGGCTGGCCCAGCCGCAGGTAGCCCAGGCCCACGTCGCAGAGCAGCCGCAGCTGGGGGGCGATCCCGGGCTCCTCGGCGAAGAAGTCCATGGCCCGCCCGGCGTTCATCTCCAGCACCTGGGCGATGTTGCGCCCCGCCAGCCTGACCGAGAGGATCTCTGGCTGGTAGCGCTGTCCGCCGCAGCGTTCGCAGGGCAACCAGGCGTCCGCAAGAAAGCCCATCTCGGTCTTGACGGCCCCCATGCCCTGGCAGGCCTCGCAGCGAGCCCTGGGATCCAGAAAAGAAAAGTGCGCTTTGCCGAATCCCCTCTCTCTGGCGGCCGGGCTGCGGGCGAAGCAGGCTCGGATGCCATCGAAGAGGCCCGTGAAGCTGGCGGGCGTGCTGCGCGGGGAGCGTCCGATGGGCCGACCGTCGATCTCGCTGAGCTTGGAGAAGCGTTGCAGACCCTCGATTCGCCGACAGCCACGCGCAGCGCCAGCGCGCGCGGAGGCCGCCAGCACCTCGAAGACCAGGCTGCTCTTGCCGCTGCCGGACACCCCCGTCACCGCCAGCAGCACGCCGCTGGGCAGGTGCAGGTCCAGCTGCGCCAGGTTGTTGGCGCTGGCCCCGTGGATGCGCACGCCCTCCTGGGGCGGGCGGCGCGTCGTGGGCAATGGCAGTCCGCCTGCGCGCAGGTAGCGCCCCGTGAGCGAGCGCTCCTGCTCGGCCAGCTGCTCCGGGCTGCCCGCAGCCAGGAGCTCGCCGCCTCGCGTCCCCGCCCCCGGTCCCAGCTCCAGCACGTGGTCCGCCGCGCGGATCACCTCGTCGTCGTGCTCCACTACGACCACCGTGTTCCCAGCGTCCGTCAAGCGACGCAGAGCCCTCAGGAGCTGCGCGGTATCGCGCGCGTGCAGGCCCAGGGTCGGCTCGTCCAGGACGTAGGTGACATCGCAGAGGCCGGCTCGCAGCTGCCTGGCCAGCTTCAGCCGCCGCGCCTCGCCGGCCGAGAGGCTGTCGGTGGCGCGCGCCAGCTGCAGGTAGCCCAGCCCCAGCTGTCGCAGGTCCTCCAGGCGCTGCGCCAGCTCGCTGCGCAGGCCGGCGCTCAAGCGCCAGCTGCGCGCCGAGAGCTGACCCGCTTCCTCGCCAGGGCGCAGATCCCGCAGAAATGCGGCCAGCCGCTCCACGCTCAAATCGCAGATGCGGGCCAGACCCAGCCCCGCGAAGCGGGCCGCGCGGGCCTGCGGCCCCAGGCGTGCGCCGCCGCAGGGAGAGCAGGGCGCGCGCACCATCAACGCCTCCATGGCCGCACCCCGCCGGTCGGCGTGCTTGCGCGCGTACTCCTGCTCCACCAACGTGGCGAAGCCCAGCCAGCGCCCTTCGAAGCGATGCACCCCACGCCTGCGTCCGCGCTTGTAGCGCCAGCTCACCAGAAAGCTGCGCTCAGCGCTGCCCCGCATGGCCACCTGCCGCGCCTGCGCGTCCAGCTCCTGCCAGGGGCGGCTGAAGTCCAGGCCCAGCGCCTGGCCCGCCACCCCCAGGATGGCCAGGTACTGCCCGTCGCGCTCCCCATAGAAACGCCCCGTGGCGCTACCATCCATGGCCCCGGCCAGCAGCGAGCGCTGCGGGTGGCTCACCAGGCGCTGCGGATCGCAGACCGGGCTCCATCCCAGGCCGCGACAGGCTGGGCAGGCACCCGTGGCCTGGTTGAAGGAGAACAGGCTCGCCCTGGGCGGCCATTGAAGCTCGGTTCCGCAGCCTCCGCAGCGCACAGCATCCAGGATCTGGCCGCAGTCGGGGCAGCGCTGCTCTGCTGCGCGGGCGTAGAGCAGGCGCAACAGATCCAGGACCTCGCTGGCCGTTCCTACGGTGGAGCGCGGGTTTCTCCCGCCAACCTCCTGCCCGACGGCCACCGTGGGGGTCAGGCCGCTGGCGCGCTCCAGCAGCGGGCGCTTCATCCTGCGCAGCCGGCCGCGGGCGTAGGCCGAGAGCCGCTCGGCGTAGCGCAGGCGGGCCTCGGCGTGCAGCGTGTCGTAGACCAGCGAGGACTTGCCCGAGCCCGAGGGCCCCGTGACAACAGAAAGCCGCTGCCGGGGGATCTCCACGTCGATGGCCTTCAGGTTGTGCGTACGCACGCCCTCCAGCCGTAAGCTGCCCGGCGCGGATGGCGCCGCGCTGCGCTGCTCCCGCAGAGCTTCCGCGCGACGCGCAGCTGCGTCGCGCTGCGCCGCCCGCCAGGCGCGGCCCGTCGGCGTCGCAGCCTCCATCAGCTCCTGGGGAGATCCGCAGCAGACGAGTTCCCCTCCCCTCTGGCCGCCCCCGGGCCCCAGCTCGACCACGCGGTCCGCAGCGGCCAGAAAATCCAGGTGGTGCTCCACGGCCACCACCGTGTTTCCCTCGTCCGCCAGCCGGCGCAGCACCCGCAGCAAGGCCCCCACGTCGCGATCGTGCAGGCCGGCCGTGGGTTCGTCGAGCAGGTAGAGCGTATGGCCGCGGCCGGCTCGCCCCAGCTCGGCCGCCAGCTTGACGCGCTGCGCCTCCCCTCCCGAGAGCGTGGTGGCGGGCTGGCCCAGCCGGATGTAGCCCAGGCCCACATCCTCCAGGGCGGCCAGCATGCGCCGCGCTCGCGGCTGGTCGGCCAGCAGCTCCGCCGCCTGGCTGACGGTCAGCTCCAGCAGCTGCGACACGTCGTGCCCGCGGTAGCGCAGCTGGAGCGTCTCCTGGTTGAAGCGCCTGCCGTGGCAGCGCTCGCAGGGCATGGCCAGCTCGCCCAGGAAGCGCATGCCCACCAGCTGTACGCCGGCACCCTCGCAGGCCGCGCAGCGTCCGCCCTTGACGTTGAAGGAGAAGCGCCCCCGGCCCCAGCCTCGGCTGCGGGCCTCGGGCAGCTGGGCGAAGAGCCCGCGCACCACGTCCCAGAGCTTGGTGTAGGTGGCGGGGTTGCTGCGCGGCGTGCGCCCGATGGGCGCCTGGTCCACCTCGATCAGCTTGCGGATGGGCTCCCAGCCCTCCAGGGCGTCATGCTCTCCGGGGATGTCGCGCCCGCCGTGCAGCCGGGCGCGCATGGCTCTGCCCAGGGTCAAGCCCACCAGGCTGGTCTTGCCCGCTCCCGACACGCCGGCCACCAGGTTGAGGGCGCCCAGGGCGAAGGACACGTCCAGCCCCGCCAGGTTGCGGGCTCGAGCTCCGCGGATGGTGAGCTCTCCCCACGCCGCCTGGATGGGGCGGCAGGCGGGTCCGATCTGCAGAGCGCTCTGCGCGGCGGGCGGACCGGCCGCAGCGGGCGGACCATTGAAGAGCAGCGCCCCCCCCTCCGCGCCCCCTCCGGGGCCCAGATCCGTCAGCCAGTCCGCCGCCGCGATGATCTGAGCGTCGTGCTCCACCACCACGACGCTGTTGCCGTCATCGCGCAGGGCACGCAAGAGCTCCGTCAGCCCGGCGATCTCCTGGGCGTGCAGGCCCACCGAGGGCTCGTCGAGCACGTAGAGCATGCCCTGCAAGCCGCCGCCCAGGCAGCGGCCCAGCAGCAGGCGGCGCGCCTCGCCCGAGGAGAGCTCGGCCGCCGGACGTTCCAGGGCCAGGTGCTCCAGCCCCAGCCCCGTCAGTACCGCGATGCGCTTCAACGCCGCGCTGGCGATGGGCCCGACCAGGGCAGGCCTGCCTGCGGAGGACTCCAGTCGCTGCAGGAACGCACCCAGGTCGGACAGGGAAAGGGCGCAGAGCTCGGCGACACCCCTACCCCGCAGGCGCACAGCCCGCGCCTGGGGGCCGAAGCGCGAGCCCGCGCAGGCCTCGCAGGACATGGAGCGGGCGAAGCGCATGGCGTTGCGATTGGGACCCCGCGCCAGGATGCCCTCGATCACGGGGACAAGTCCCTTGTAGGTGCCCAGCTTGCGCGGCCTGGCCGTGATCCCCGACCAACGCATGCGTGACGACAGAGGATGCTTGCCAAAGGGCACCTGGATGCGATCCGAACCGTAGAGCACCACCCACCGCTGCTCCTCGCTCAGGTCCTTCCAGGGGATATCCACCGAGAAACCATGGGCCTGGCAGACCTGGTCCAGCACGTCCATGGTCACCTGGGAGTAGACGACGTAGCCGCTGGGCGTGGTGGGCACGAGCGCGCCCGCGCGCAGACTGAGCGCGGGATCGGCCACCAAGAGCTGCGGATCCGCACGCACGCAGCTGCCCAGGCCCCCGCAGTCGGGACAGGCTCCCTGGGCCGTGTTGAAGGAGAAGAGCGAAGCGCGCAGGGGCAGCTCGCCCTGGAAACCGGGCGGCGTCTCGCCCATGCGCGCCAGCAGCAGGCGCAGGCCGTCCAACAGGCCGCTGACCGTGCCCACCGTGGAGCGCGGGTTGCGCAGGGCCCGCGCCTGGCGCAGGGCCACGGGTGGCGAGATCCCGCCCAGGCTCCCGATCCGAGGCCGGCTCAGCCGGCCCATGGCCTGGCGGGCGTGGGCCGAGAAAGAGCCCAGAAAGCGACGCTGCCCCTCGCGGAAGAGCGTATCGAAGGCCAGCGATGACTTGCCCGAGCCCGACACCCCCGTCACCACGACCAGGGCATCCCGCGGCAGATCCAGGTCCAGATCGCGCAGGTTGTGCTGGCGGGCGCCGCGGATGGTGATCTCAGCTGGCATATGGCTCAGCCCAAGCGCCTGCGCCAACCCCACAGACCCAGCACGAAGATGAGCGCCGCATCCGGCGGCCTGGGCAGCTCTCGCGGCTCGCTGCAACCGCAGGGCGGCCCCGAGCCGCGCAGGGCCAGCTCCACGTCGCATGCATCACCCACACCGTCCCCGTCCGCGTCCGCCTGGTCCGCGTTGGGATCCAGGGGGCAGTTGTCGCAGGCGTCGCCGGTCCCATCCAGATCGCCGTCCTCCTGCTTCGCGTCCGCGTGCTCAGGGCAGCCATCGCAGAGGTCCCCCAGGCCGTCGCCGTCCAGGTCGGACTGAAACATATTGGACAGGACAGGGCAGTTGTCGCATGCATCACCGACCAGGTCGCCGTCGGCGTCCTCCTGCAGGGGATCGTAGGCCAGCGGGCAGCCGTCGCAGTGCGTGCCCACACCGTCGCCGTCGAAGTCCTCCTGGGGCAGGTTCGCCCTCTCGGGGCAGTTGTCGCAGACATCTCCCCAGCTGTCCCCGTCTCCGTCGGCCTGGTCCTCGTTGGCGTCGTCGGGGCAGTTGTCGCACTCGTCCCCCACCTCGTCGAAATCGCCGTCCAACTGGCCCAGGTTGATGTCGTCAGGGCAGTTGTCGCAGACATCTCCCACCTGGTCGTAGTCGCCGTCTTCCTGGCCCTCGTTGGCCACGCCTGGGCAGTTGTCGCAGGCGTCGCCCAGCCCGTCGCCATCGCGCTCCTCCTGCTCGGGATCGGCGTCGATGGGGCAGATGTCGCATGGAGTGCCGACCCCGTCGTCGTCGTCGTCCTGCTGCTCGGGGTTCTCCACCTGCGGGCAGTTGTCGCAGGCGTCGCCCAGGCCGTCGCAGTCCGAGTCCAGTTGATCGGGATCGCTGTCGTCGGGGCATGTGTCGCAGCTGAAGACCAAGACGCGGTCTGGCCAGCCGTCCTCACCGGCCAGCTTCAGCGTGCCGTAGCCGAAGCCGTCTCCGTCCTCGTCCAGCCCCAGGTCCGGCAGGTAGAAGGCGCAGCCGAAGGAGTGGTAGTCGTAGTAGTAGTCGGCGCTCTCGATGACCTGGCCCTGCTCGTCCCGGCGCAGCGCGCAGATGGGATCCAGCGCATCGACGCTGGGCTCGGCTGCCACGTCGATGCCATTGCAGTTGAGATCCTGCGTCAGGTCGGCGTAGCAAGGCGCGGTCCAGGCCGGGCCCATCATCAGCAGCCACAGGGCAAGGCTCATGGTGCCTCCTCGCCCGCGGGCTGCGCGTCGGGCTCGCTCGTCTCTTGGGCCGGCGTCGCAGCGTCCTCGTCCAAGGCCTCGCGAAAGAGGTCGCGGTAGGGCACGGGCTCCTCCTTGCGCGTGCTCTCGAACTCCTTGAGCAACAGGGGATGGGCGTCGGCCGACAGCAGCTTGTCCCCCATCACGGGCGCCGCTCGCCGCTCGCCGCTCCAGGGCAGGATCAGCGGCTGGACGTTCTCGGCGGGGGGGCCGTCCTGCAGGGCGCGCACCGCGGTGATGTCCAGCTCCACCCGGCGGCCCAGCGCACCGGGCTGGCCTGCAGCCAGCGGCTGGGAAAGCCCCATGCCACGGTAGCTCAGGCGCTCGGGACGCACGCCGGCGCTCACCAGCGCCTCGAAGACCACGCGTGCGCGGGCCAGCGACAAGCCGTAGGCCTCGGCCGCGCTCCCCCCCTCGCAGGCGTGCCCCTCCACCACCAGGTGCTCGATCTGCGGGTACTCGTTCAGTACCACGGCCACCCCGCGCAAGGCCGCCAGGGCCCCCGGCTGCAGCTCCGCACTGCCCGAGGCGAAGAACACCGGGCTGTCCATGACGATGCGCCCGTGCTCCACCCGGGCCGCCAGCTGCAGAGGGACCAGCACCTCCTGCGGCGGTGCAGCTGCCGTTTCCACGCTGGCCTCTATGGTCATGGGGACGGACGGCGCCACCACGGGTTCTTCTTCTCGCTGCGGCCTGCGGCCTGGCAGCTTGACGAAGGCCAGCAGTCCTCGCAGGCGGGAGGCGCCATACCCGTGGTTCAGGGCTGTCCCCAGCGCCAAGTCCAGCTGCCCTGCCTCGCCCAGCTTGAGGCGCAGCCCGCCCTTGACTTCCACTGGGTTCTCAGCTCCGGCCTGCATGAAGTTGGCGAAGCCGTGGCGCGAGCTCAGCTCGGCCAGCGCAGCCACGTCAGACACCAACCTCAGCTTGGCCGTCAGGCCGGTATTGAGCTCGCTGCCGGCCAGGAAATCCGCCTGGCTGTCTGTGCTGCGTCGGGCGTACACGCCAACCTGGGCCAACAGACCGACCCGCTCGCCATCCAGGCTGAAGAGCAGCGCCGGAGCCAACCGCAGCCCCTGCTCGGCCACCCAGCTGTCGTCGCTGCCCACGGGCAACCACAGGTCCAGGCGAGGGCCCAGCGCCAAGCGCTCACGCCTTAGCAGGGCGCTCTTGCATCCAAGGGCCAGATCGCCCAGTGCGAAGCTGCGTCTGGGGCTGAGCTCGGTCAGATCGCCGGCCTGCTGGGCGATGGCGGATCCCCTTAGGTATAGAGTCGTGGAGTCTGTGACGGGCATGGCGGCCAGCAGGTGCGCCGTACCCCGCCACTGGACGGCGTCGCCCATGGGCTGGGCATTGGCGTAGACCTCCAGGGGCGCGTCTTCGTACTGCAGCGCCAAGCCGGACAGCAGGCGCCAGGGCTCGCTCCCGCGCGGGCTGTCCACGGTGATGCCCCCCTCCGGGCTCAACACGGGGTGCACCAGCTGCGTATCGACGGAGCGCTCAAGGGCGGACACCGCTGGGCTGGCGAGCGAGCTCAGCAGCAGCCCGAGGCCGGCCATCACAGGCGTCCAGCGTGAACATGGGCGGGGGTTCATGGACGCCGCCTCAGCAAGAGGACGAGCAGGCCCGACAAGAGCATCCCCCAGCCTCGTCGATCCGGCCGGACGCTGCAGCGGCTGCCGCCCCCCTTCAGGCGCCGTGCGCGCTCGCAGGTGTCACCCACGCCGTCCTGGTCGCTGTCGCGCTGGCCGGAGTTGGGCAGCTCGACGCAGTTGTCACATGCATCGCCCACACCATCCTCATCGCTGTCCAGCTGGCTGGGATCCGACAGCTCGGGGCATGTATCGCACTCGTCGCCCACGCCGTCGCCGTCTATGTCGGGCTGGTAGATGTTGTCGAACTCGGGGCAGTTGTCGCACGCGTCGCCGATGCCGTCGCGGTCCGTGTCGAGCTGCTTGGGATCGGGCGTGGTGAAGCAGATGTCGCAGACATCGCCCACGCCGTCGTCGTCGCCGTCCTCCTGGTCGCCATTCCAGCGGTCGGCGCAGTTGTCGCAGCCATCGCCCACGCCGTCGCCGTCGCCGTCGGGCTGGCTGGGATCGTAGATGTCCGCGCAGTTGTCGCAGTCGTCGCCCACGCCGTCGCCGTCCGCGTCGCTCTGCCTGTCGTTGTCGTCCAGCGGGCAGTTGTCGCACTCGTCGCCTACGCCATCCAGATCGGTGTCGGAGTTGTCAGAGCTGGCCAGCCCCGGGCAGAGATCACAGCTATCGCCGATACCGTCCCCATCGCCATCGGCCTGTTCCTCGTTGGCGTGCTGGGGACAGTTGTCGCACAGATCGCCGAATGCGTCGAAGTCCTGATCCTCCTGGTCGGGGTTGTAGAGCTCCAGGCAGTTGTCGCAGACATCGCCAGCGTCGTCGCAGTCGACGTCCGCCTGGTCCGGGTTCGAATCGTCGGGGCAGTTGTCGCAGCTCAACCGCACCTGGATGGCCTCGGCGTCCGGCAGGCTCAAGCTGCCCGCGCTGAAGCCATCTCCATCGCCGTCCAGGCTGATGACCGGGAGCTGGCAGCCGTAGACGTGGTAGTCGTAGTAGTAGTCGTTGTTGGAGAAAGGCTCGCCCTGCTCATCCAGCGTGGCCGCGCAGAGCTCATCGTCCAGGTCCACGGGGGGCTCCTCGGCGACGTCGATGGTGTTGCAGTTCAGATCCTGTGTCAGCTCGGTGAAGCAGGCGGACTGCGCTGGCTCGGCCCACAGCAACAGGGGCAGCGCGGCTGCGGGGATGGTCACATGGGCGCTCACTCGTTCTCCACGGACGGATCTTCGCTGACGTCGTCCTCGGCAGCTGGCGGCGCCGGGACCACCGGAGCCCAGGGTATCACGCGCGGCGCCTGCTCCGGGATGGGCTCCAGCGGGTCGAGCTGTTTCACGATGGAGAAGACCACGCGCCGGTTGTGGGAGAGGCTGGCCTCGTCGCTGCCCAGGGCCTGGGGCGAGACCTCGCCCAAGCCGCGACAAGAGAGCCGGTCAGGATGCACCCCCGCCTCCACCAGGGCGCGCAGGATGGCCTGCGCCCGCTGGATGGACAGCTCGTAGTTGTAGCGGTGGCTGCCCTCCTCGCTGGCGTGCCCCTCGATGACGACATGGGTGATCTGGGGCTTGTCTCGCAAGATGCGCGCCACCGCCCCCAGCGTGGAGCGAGACGAAGGACGCACTTCGTATGTGTCGTAGAAGAACTGTATCGGTTCGCGAATCTCGATGCGTCGCAGGCTGATGCGCGCCAGTTGGTTCTCGGCCCAGGGCTTCTCGGGCCACGGTGCTGCCCGCTGGGCGGGCAGCTCTTTGGGTGGCTCGCGCCAGACCGCGTCCAGGCCATCCAAGGCGTCGGGGTGGGCCTCCTGCTTGCGCCATTGCCAGACCAAGCCCAACCAGCCGCGAAACTCGGTGGTGCCGTAGCCGGCGTTCAGGCCGCGACCTACACCCAGGTCGTATTGAAAGCGAAAGCCGTCTCGCAGGCGCGCCCCTATCAGCAGCTCGACGGAGCGGTTGGCGTGGTTGCCCCGCAGGGGGAGCACGGGCCAGCGGGACAGCGCCCCCAGGTAGAGGTTGGCCCGCTCCGGCCAGAGCCCGTAGCGCAAAGCGCCCGACAACAGCAACTCCTGTCCCACGGTCAGATGCGCGTTGGTCTCGCGCGCCGTTCGCAGGGTCAGGGCCGCGTCGGCCTGCAGGCCAACGCGCTCGCCCAGCTCCAGGGCGGGCAGCAGGCCCAGGACGAAGCGGGGCACGGCCTCGCCCAGGTAGGCCTGCTGCGTACCCAGGGGCAGCCCCAGGTCGGTCTTGATCCCCAGGTCGAAGATCCGGCCTTTCACCAGCTGGAAGCGCGCTCCTGCGAAAGGATCGCCCAGGCCCACGCCGTCGGCCGCCACATCCGGCTCTTCGCTGCCCCACTGCCAGGCCAGGGGCAGCAGCGCGCGCAGCGACACCCGGGCTCGCAGGTCGTAGGAGACACCCAGGCCGAGGCTGCTGCGGTTGCTGACCACCACCCCCGATTCCTCGTCCAGCACGTATAGCAACAGCGGGTCGTGGGCGTACTGCCCCAGGACGCCGACCCGCAGAAGGCCGCGCTCGATGCCGGGATGGTCGATGCCCGGCAGGCCATCGGCCGAATAAGCGGGTCGCATGAGCTCGATGTCCAGGGAACTGCCCTGGGCCCAGGCCGCACCGGGCACCAGCAGGCCCAGCAGGACGCACCGCAGCAGATCCCTCATCAGAGGCGCAGCTCCAGGGAGATGGCCGTCGGGGCCAGGCGCAGCCGCAGCTGGCTGGAGCCCTCAGCCTGCGACGGCTCGTTCTCGCCAGCCGGCTCTGGCGGCACTGGCTCCTCCCCTATGCCCAGCTCCTGGTTCAGCTGACGATTGTACTCCTCGATCCTCAAGGCCAGGAGGTCGCGCTCGTAGAGCAGGGCCGGCAGGTCGCGACGCGCCTCTACTCCGCGACGCGCCAGCGGCAGCGTTCCCAGCAGCAGAGCGCCGGAAGAGAACAGCAGCGCCCCTGTCCAGAGCTCGCTCTCGGCCTCTGCCAGCACGCCGCGCGGCAGCTCGTCCAGCGCCGCCTGGTAGGCCTCCCCGTCCTCGTAGTCGCGGCGGGCGGGCAGGCCCTGGCGCGAGGCGATCCAGAGGGGCAGGGCGCTCAGCAGCAAGCCGCCCCCCAGCACGCCCTGGATCAGCTGACGCTGCCGCAGGCGCCGCCCCTCTCGCGTGAGGCGCTCGCGGGTGGCCTCGTCGCCCAACAGCCCGGCCAGGCGCTCGCTGCTGCAGCGAGCGCCCGTGCCGTCCTCCACCACCCAGGGCACGGCTGGTCGCTGGCGCTCGTCATCTTCCAGCTCGCGCAGGTGCAAGCTCAGCTGCGCGTAGACTTGCGCCGCTGGCTCCTGCCGCACCCGCTCCGTGGCCAGCAGCACGCCCGGTGGCAGCTCGGCGCGAGGCGCCTCCAGCAGCTGCGCATCCAGTGGCTCTCCGGAGGCCTCGGCCGTGTCAGCCCCGGCCTCACTCCCCTCCCGCTGCAGCTCGTGCTCGGCCAGCCCGGAGGGCAAGCTGTCTGGTCCCAGGCAGTCGCCGTGCACCGAGACCTGCCAGCGTCGCCGGCCCGCCGCGGACACGCGCAGGCCGCAGCGGCAGTCCGTCCGGCGCAGCGCCATGCCCATCTCCTGCTCCACGTAGCCGCCGTAGGGTATGCGCACGATGCGGAGGGGCAGATCGGGCTGCAGCAGCAAGGCCCGCGCCGCGGCCTTCTCGGCCTCGGGGCCGGCCGCGGCCACCAGCAAGGGGTCGCCCAGCTCCCGCTGGAACATGAGGATCTCGATGGGCAGATCCCGGGCGCGCAGCTCGTAGGCTCGGTCCGGCTCGGGCAGGGAGTCCCGGCCCTGGATCAGGGGCAGGCCGGGGTGCGGCAGGGCCGTCTCCGCGGGAGCCTCGGCTTCCCCGGCCCGCAGCACGGTCGCTGCGAGCAGGAAAGCGGCGGGCGCGAGGCAGGTGGGCATGGATGGGATCCGGGGACGGGGGGGTCATATCATCTGGGGGGGGGTGCGGGTTGACGAGCGTCGCATGCACCGGTCGGAGCCCGATTTTGTTATAGTAGCTGCGCCGCACATGCCAACTTTAACAAAAACGCCACGGGGGAAGAAGAAGTTTGTTATAGAGACTGCATCTTCTTAAAAACTATAACAAAATCAAATGCCCGAGAGAAGATTCCACGGCCGCGCCGCAGAGCTGGCTCGCCTCGAGCGGGCCTTCCGCAGCCAGCGCTCCGAACTCTGGGTGGTCTACGGCCGCCGCCGGGTGGGCAAGACCGCCCTGCTGGCCCAGCTGGCCCGGGACAAGAGTGCCTTCTTCTTCACCGGTGGCCGGGAGGGATCCCGCGCCCAGATCCGTCGCTTCCTCTCCGAGTTGGCCGACCACAGCCAGGATCCTCTGCTGAAGAAGATCCGGTCCGCCACCTGGTCAGAGGCCCTGTCTCTCCTGGCGCGCTTCGCCACCGGTCGGCCCGGCAAGACCTTGATCGTGCTGGACGAGTTCCAATGGATGTGCCGGGGCACCTCCAGCGTGCTCTCGGACCTGCAGCGGCTCTGGGACCACCAGTTGCGGGACTGCGACGAGGTCTTCCTGGTGCTCTGCGGCTCCGCCATCAGCTTCATGGTGGGCGAGGTGTTGGCCCAGAAGAGCCCCTTGTTCGGGCGTCGCACCGGGACCATCCGCCTGGAACCCATGACCGCCCACGATGCCCGCGGCTTCTTCGGTCGCCGGGGACTCTTCGAGGTGGCCGAGGCGCTGATCTGCCTCGGAGGCGTGCCGGCCTACCTGGAGCTGTTCCACTCCTCCCGGTCGGTTCGCCAGGTGATCGACGAGGCGGCCTTCCACCGTGACGGCTACCTGGCGGACGAGCTGGAGTTCATGCTGGGGGAGCAGCTGCGGGAGAAGGAGCGCTACCACCAGATCTGCCGCCTGTTGGCTGCGGCGCCGGCCTCCATGGCGGACATCCACAGGGCTACGGGCCTGAACAAAGGCCAGCTGAGCTTCTACCTGGAACGGCTCCAGCTGCTGGGATTCATCGACAAGCACCGCCCCATCACCAAGCCGGCCAGCTCCAAGACCGTGCGCTTCCGCCTGCGCGACGAGTACATGCGCTTCTACTACAGCTTCGTGGCTCCGAACCTGGAGCGCATCCGGCTGCAGCAGGACGGATACCGCTTCGACAGCGTCACCGGTGATCGCTGGCAACCGTTTCTCGGGCTGGGCTTCGAGCTGTTCGTCCAGCGCAACCTGGGACCTGTGCTGGACCGGCTGCAGGCGCGCGATCTCCTGTCCCGGGTGGGCAGCTACTGGCACCGGGCCACCCGGCGCCGGCCGGGTATGCAGATCGACCTGGTGTTGGAGCGCACCGATGGGATCACCCACCTGGTGGAGTGCAAGTGGTCCCGCAGGCCGGCGGGGCGTGGCGTCGTGGCGGAGTTGAAGCGCAAGTGCGCTCTCTACCCCAATCCGCTGCAGCACACCCTGGTGCCGGTAGCGGTGGCAGCCGCCGGACTCCGCGGGGGGGCGAAGCACGCTGGCGTGGAGGTGGTCACCCTGGATGATCTGTTTCAGGCGTATTCGCCGGTTCCGACTCCCTGATGTCCGGATCAGGAGGCGCGTTGATCAGGGCGGGGCTGTAAGTGCCCGACACCTACCGAGCGCGCCCCTTCCGCCGCCTCGCCATGGGCCTGGCTGTCGCCTTGGGGCTGCTGCTGATCGGAGAGCTCGGCCTCCGCCTGCTGCGGGGCGCCCCGGTCCCGCTCGAGCCCTTCGTCCGCGCCGTCTGGAAGATGGAAGGCCCCGCCTTCGAGATCGAGAGAGGGAAGATCGCACCGGTGTTCCAGGATCGCGACATGGTCGCGCCCTTCGCACCCCAACCCGAGCCCGGGGTGGCCCGCGTGTTCGTGCTCGGAGGCTCCTCCATCCGAGGAGGCAGCCGGCTGCCCACGTCCGACGAAGCGCCAGCCAGGCTCGAGGCCGCCCTGCAGAACAAGGGACTCTCGGTCGAGGTGATCAACCTCGGGCGCCCAGCGCTGGACAGCCATCACCACCTGGAGATCATGAAGCAGTCGCTCGAATTCGGACCTGACCTGTTCGTGCTGTACATGGGCCACAACGACCTCGGCAACGCCGCTCTCGAAGACCGGTACGGCAACGTGGCGGCCTCCATCGGCCTGCGCGCCCGGCTCTTGCTCTCCAGGCTGGCCACCTACGTCCTGCTGCAGGAGCTGCTGCGCGGACCGAGAGCTGACACGCCCAGCAGGGGTGCCGCGCGGGACCCGCCTGTGAGCTCCCAGCGGCGGGGCGTCCGCGAAGGCACCAAGCGGAGCTGCCAGGCGGACGACCCACGACGACAGCTGGCGGCCCGCGACCTCGAGGCGAACCTGGTCGGAATGGCGGGCCTGGCGGCCGAGGCCGGCGCGGGGATCGTGATGGTCACCCCTGTCTCCAACTGGGCCGAGCGACGCCCCGTGGGTGAGAGCTGCCCGGAGCTGCTGCCCCGAAGGCCGGGGCCCCGAGCCAGAGAACGCGCCTCCGGCATTCCCCTGCTGGGCGAACCCGAGCTGGCAGCGGCCCTCGCCCAGCGTCCCGAGTGTCCGGAGCTGCTCTACGAACGGGGCAGAACAAGGCTGCTGGCCGGCGACCCCGGGGCCTATGAGGATCTGCGAGCAGCCATGGAGGCTGACTCGCTGCCACTGCGGGCCACCCGAGCCATGACCGACGCCGTCCGCAACGCCGCAGCCCTCACTGGCGCCCACCTGTTGGACCTCGAGGCGCAGGCCGAGCGAGAAAACGGCGCCCCGCCCCCACGCTGGTTCATGGACGTAGTGCACCTGAGCCGCGAGGGGCAGCTCGTCCTGGCGCTACGGCTGGAGCCTCTGGTCATCGAGGCGCTCGGGCTGCAAGCCAAGGACCAGGAGGTCTCCATCCCCACCCCAGCGGGATAGGCTGCCCCTCCACGCCGCCCAGGAGCCCCTCATGGCCCTCCAACCGCAGCGACACCCCCGCCTCCTCCCCTGGGCTCTGCTGGCCCTGGCCGGCTGCCGCGGCACCTCGGGCCTCTCCGGTCCCCAGCCAGGCTCCTCCGAGGCCAGCGCGGAACCAGCGGATTTCCAGGCGCACCTGTTGCTGGCCGACTCCCACCGCAGCATCGCGGGCTGGGCCAAGGCGGCACCAGCGGAGCGCGCGGCCGTCGAAGGGATGCTGGACCAGGTGGTCTACGGGCAGCGCATCTTCGTGCCCTCCGTGGTGACCGGCTACATCCCCAACAGCGACGGCTCGGTCCAGCTGCAGGCCCAGCTGCGCCTGCTGAGTCCGGACGGCAGCGTGCTCTTCGAGAACCAGGGCTCCAGCGCCCAGCAGCTGGATCCCGAGCTGGGCGACGTGGTGGTGCTGGACCCGGTCTACGACGTGGTCTTCGACCCCGGCGACCCCACGGGGACATACCGCTTCGAGGTGACCATCCGGGATGCCGAGCGCTCCTCCAGCGCCGCAGTTCCGCTGCAGGTGGCAGGTTAGGCAGGGGCGCAGGCCAGTGCAGCTGCTCGATGCCCGCGGCGTGGAGGTGGCCTTCGGCGACCGCCTGGTGCTGCGGGGCTGCGATCTGCAGGTGGCTCCGGGGGACCGCATCGGCCTGGTGGGCCCCAATGGCTGCGGCAAGTCCACCCTGCTGCGCGTGCTGGCGGGTCGGGATCGACCGGATCACGGCCAGGTGCTGCGGCGCGGGAGCGTAGGCTACCTGGAGCAGGATCCCCAGCTCGAAGGCAGCACCGTGGGCGAGGTGGCCGAGGCGGCCCTGGCCTGGCACGCCGAGCTGCTGGAAGACTACCACCAGGCCCTGGCGCTGCAGGACATGGCGCGCGTAGCGCCGCTGCAGGACCGCCTAGACACCGTGGGCTGGGATCTCTCGCACCGCATCGACGCCCTGCTGCAGCAGGTCGGCGCGCCCGCACGCAGCGCGCGCATCCGCCAGCTCTCTGGCGGGGAGCGCCGGCGCGTGGCCCTGGCCCGCGCCTTGCTGGGTCACCCCGACGTGCTGCTGCTGGACGAGCCCACCAATCACCTGGATCTCGAGACCGCCGAGTGGCTGCAGTCCTTCCTGGACGGGTACCGCGGCGCGCTGGTGCTCGTCACCCACGACCGCTACCTCAACGAAGCCGTGGCGCGCCGCATCGTGGAGCTGGAGGACGGCCTCTGCGTGTCCTACCAGGGCAGCTACGGCGACTACCTGGTGGCCCGCGCCGAGCGCCACGCCGCCCTGCGGCACGCCGACGACGTGCGCCTGGCCCTGATCGCCCGCGAGGCGGCCTGGGCGGCCCGGTCGCCCCTGGCTCGCACGGGCAAGTCCAAGGCCCGGCTGCAGCGCTTGGACGCGCTGCGCGCCAAGCGCCCCCTGCTGAAGGAGCAGGTCTTCTCCCTGGACCTGAGCACCGGCGCGCGCCTGGGACACGTGCTGCTGGAGGCCGAGGAGCTGGAACACGCCTACGGCCCCCAACCGCTCTTCCGCCGGGTCAGCTTCAGCCTGCAGCGCGGCGAACGGCTGGGTCTGCTGGGCCCCAACGGCGCTGGCAAATCCACGCTGCTGCGCTTGCTGGCCGGGCGGGAGCCGCCCGACCAGGGGCGCGTCAGGCGCGCTCCCCGCGTCAAGGTGGCGCTCTTCGACCAGGAGCGCAGCGGCCTGGACGAGCGCGACACCGTCTTCCAGGCCGCCGGGGGCGGCAACGACCACGTCAAGATCGGCGAGCGCCACATCCACGTGGCCTCCCTGCTGCGGCGCTTCCTCTTCGGCCGCCAGATGCTGGACCAGCCGGTGGCCGCGCTCTCCGGCGGCGAGCGCGCCCGCCTGCTGCTGGCCCGCCTGCTGCTGCAGGGCTGCAACGTGCTCTTGCTCGACGAGCCCACCAACGACCTGGATCTGCAGACCTTGCGGGTCCTGGAGGAGGCCCTGCTGGGCTTTGACGGCGTCGCCCTGGTGGCCACCCACGACCGCGCCTTCCTGGACCGCGTCTGCAGCGGCGTGCTGGCCTTCGAGCCCGACGGCCAGGTCGTGCGCTACGCCTCGCGCTTCCAGGTTCGGCGCGCCCAGCCGTCCAAGCCCGCCGAGCCCACACCCGCGGCGTCCGAGCGCACACCCCGTCCCCGCTCCTCGCGCAAGCCCAGATTGAGCTTCGCCCAGCGCAGAGAACTGCAGGCCCTGCCCCAGCGCATCGAGGACCTGGAGAATGAGCACGCCGCGCTGGGCGAGCAGCTGGCCGACCCTCGGACCTACCGCGATCCCGCAGTGGATCCGGGCGCCCTCAGCGCCCGCCTGGAAGCGCTCAGCACCGAGATCGAGCAGGCCTACGGCCGCTGGGAGGAACTGGAGGCGCTGGAGAGCTGAGCGCTGGCCGGCTCACCAACCGTCTCACGGCCGCCGGGGGCCCATGGCGCGCCAGAGGTCCCGCTCCAGCAGCGCGCTGGCAGCGGCCAGGGCCGAAGCCACCGCGCCTCCCACGCCGTGCCCCGTACGCAGGTCGTGCCCCACCAGGAAGAGGTTGGGGATCTCGGTGCGGCAGTCTGGGCGCCGCAGCCCGAACTGGCTGGGGATGCCAGCCAGGCCGTAGGGGCTGCCCTGACTGGCACCTGTGAAGCGGCGCGTGGTGAAGGGGCTGGCTTCCTCCTGGAACACGATGGCCCGCCGCAGCCCGGGGAGGGCGCGCTCCGCCATGGCCACCAGGCGCTCCGCCTGCTGGCGGCAACGCAGGCGGTAGGCCTCCACGCGACGGTAGCTGCCGTCTTCCACCTGCGCCCGGGTCAGGCCCCAGACCTGGGGTTGGGGAGGCACGACGCCCATCAGCTGCAGGTTGGTCACCCCGGGCGGCGCCACGGGATCCTGCGGGTCCTTGGTGGAGGCGATGGAGATGAAGACCGGGGGCTGCTCGGCGAAGACCCCGGCGCGGGCCTGGCGGTAGGCCTGGTCCACGTCCAGGCCGGGGTAGACCCAGAAGTTCCCATTGCCCAGGTTCGCCTCCTGCGCGTCGAGCCGCGCTCCCAGGTAGACCACCAGCAGGGGCAGGGACATCTCGTAGGCCGCCACCCTGGCGAGGCGCCGAGCCGGCAGGGCGCCAGGCCCCAGCAGCTCCAGGTAGGTGCGGCGCAGATCCGCGTTGGAGACGACGGCGTCGGCGCTGACGAAGCGCACGCCCCGCCTGCGATGGCGCGTCTGCACGCCCACGGCCCGGCCGCGTCGCAGGGCGATGCGCTCCACAGCCGTGCTCAGCACCACCTCGCCGCCGCAGTCCTCGATCAGGCCGTGCAGCAGATCCGACAGCGCCTGGCCCCCGCCCCGCGGGTAGAAGGCGCCCTGCAGGTAGTGACAGGTCAGGGCGCCGTGCATCAGGGCCGAGGCGCGCTCCGGCTCCACCGCGTAGGTGCCGCATTGCGCCGTGAGCACGGCCCGCAGGCGCGCATCCGCGTTGATGCTGTCCAGCACCTGGCCCAGGCTGCTGTTCAGGTGGCGCACGAAGCGCGGACAGTGCAGCCCCAGGGAGGCCATGCCCCCCAGGTGCCCCAGCAGGGCGCTGGGCCCCCGCCAGCCGCTGTCCTGCAGCCCCTCGAAGCGCACCAGCGCTTCCCAGGTCTGGCGCAGCCAGCCCGCGTAGCTGCGTACGCCGCGGGCCTGCTCAGGAAAGCGCTCCAGTAGGCGCGCCTCGTAGCGATCCAGACCGCGGGGCATGCGGAAGGCCATGTCCGGCCAGAAAAAGCTGTCGAAGCCCTCCGGATCCAGCTCGATCCACTCCAGCGCCTCCTCCAGGCCCAGCCTGCGCAGCACCCGCGGCAGCACGCCCCGCGGGCCGCAGTCCCCCACGTAGTGCAGCCCCACGTCGAAGTGGTAGCCGGGCCGCTTGAAAGCGCTGACGCTGCCGCCGGCCACCGAGTGCTGGTCGAGCACCAGCACCCTGCGACCGGCCCGCGCCAGCCAGGCGGCCGTCACCAAGCCGCCGATGCCGGCGCCCACCACCACCACCTCGTAGTGATCGCTGGAGGGGAAAGCTCTGGCCATGCCGGTCCGCTGTGCCGCACGGGGAGGAGCCTTCACTGGCACCCGCCGGCGGTCGGCTCTCCCCTAACACCGCCCGGGCGGACGGAGGACGGCCCAGGCGGGCGCCGTCCGAGCGGATAGACGTCCCGAGCGTCGCGGTGCGCGCGCCACCAGGGCGCAGTCGTGACGCGAAAGGAGTCGACCCATGGCGAACCTGCAGGCCGAGCTCGAGGCCGCGCTGATCGACAGCCTGGCAGGCGATCCCTGGAACGCCCAGACCGCAGGCCGCCTGGCGCGGGAGGCCCGCAGCGTCCTGCTGCGGCACAGGCTCGGAAACGCAAGGGTCACGGTCTCATATCGTGATGGCGCCGCCGTGGTTTCCATCGTGCTCCCCCCTGGCCCGCGACGCGTGCAGCGCCTCACCATTCGTCTCGGTGCTTGCTAAGACAGAAAAAGCAAAAAAAAATGCAAAGAGAGTGATCGCTTCGCCCCTTTCGCGGCACAGGGGTACAATGAAAGCGCGACCACCCTCCCCAATTTTTCTCAACGGAGACCCTACCATGCACCGAACGGCAGCTCTTCTCGCCTTCTGCGGCGTGTTCAGCTTCGGATGTACCGAGTACGAAGTCCACGAGGACGACGGCGGCATCGACGACCTGAACAGCAACGCCGTACCCGACATCGTGGTCACCCCCACCGAGGTGAACTTCGGCCCGGTGGACGTCAACGACACCTCCGAGCATGTCGAGGTGGTGGAGATCTCCAACGTCGGCGACGCCGACCTGCACATCCAGAACATCGAGCTGCAGGACATCGACGCGCCCTTCGCCATCTCCAACATCCAGTCGGTGCTGGTCACCCCCGAGGGCGTCACCCAGTTCGAGGTGACCTACACGCCCGCCACGGCTGCCACAGCCGACACCTACGTGCTGATCGACAGCGACGATCCGGACACCCCCGTGGAGCAGGTGCACCTGCTGGGCGAGGGCTTGGCCCCGGTCATCGAGGTGGACCCGGTCTCCTACGACTTCGGCACCATCTGGGTGGGCTGCGAGAACGAGCTGCCCATCACCATCAGCAACGTGGGCAACGCCGATCTGGTGGTCTACGATTTCGAGTACAACACCGGCTCCAACGACCTGATCTTCGGCGATGTCGAGGACAGCAACGGCGAAAAGGAAGAGGGCGTGCTGACCCTCGGCGCCTCCGCCTACGAGGAGGTCTACGTCTCCTACCTGCCGCTGGACGAGTACGACGACGTGGCCTACCTCAAGGTGGTCTCCAACGACCCGCTCACGCCTGAGGTGCAGGTCAGCCAGGAAGGCGCCGCCCTGTACTACGGCAGCAACCTGGACGTCTTCGAGCAGCCCATCCAGGGCTCCACCGACATCATCTTCGCCGCCGACAAGTCGGGTTCCATGTCCGACAACAACGCCAACGTCGCGAACAACTTCGGCGTCTTCGTCGAGACCATGGCCGGCCTGGACGCCGACTTCCACGTGGCGGTCACAGTCTCGGACAATGGCTGCATCAACGGCTCCAGCGTCTGGATCGACAACAGCTTCTCCGAGTCCGAGGCCGTGACCACGGTGCAGGAGATGTTCAACGGCTCCTCCGGCTCCAATACCGAGCGCGCCTTCATGCTGATGGAGGCCTGCCTGGCCGAGACCGGCACCGGCGGCTGCAACGAGGGCCTGGTACGCGACGACGCCGCCCTCAACCTGATCGGCGTCTCCGACGAGCCCGAGCAATCCAGCAACGACTACAGCTACTACATCGCGCTCTTCCAGAGCTACAAGGACGACCCGGACGACGTGGTCATCCACGCCATCGGCGGCGACTACCCCGGCGGCTGCGGCGGTGGCTCGGCCGCGGCCTACACTGGCATGTACGAGGCCACCGTGGCCACCGGCGGCGAGTTCCTCTCCATCTGCGCCACCGACTGGGCCTCCCACCTCGAGACCCTGGCCGAGGGCTCGGCCGCCGTGCTCGACAGCTTCGCCCTCACCGCCACCCCGGTCCCCCAGACCCTGGTGGTACGCGTGGACGGCGTGCAGTCCACCCTGGGCTGGGCCTACGAAGAGGACATCAACTCCGTGGTCTTCGACCACGAGTACATCCCCGACGGCGGCTCCACCATCGAGATCGAGTACGCCCTCTACGGCGACTGCGACGGCTAGACGAGCACCCAGCACCGCGCTTTCGAGGCGGGCCCCTCCTCACACCCGTGAGGATGCGGCCCGCCTCTTCTGCGTCCGGCGCCCGTCCTGTCAAGAATATGTCCGACAAGTGACCTGTCCAGTGATCCTTTCCAGCGCCTGGTGGCACTGCAAGGCTGAGAAAACAAGCCATGCCCCTGTCCCCACGATGCCCGTGGAGTGCCCAGAATGCGCCATCGAACCCCACTCATCACTCCTCTGATCCTCTCAGTCGCCTGCACGAATGAGTACGTCGTCGTTCCCGACGCCCAAATCATCCCGCCCCTGAACGAAACCGCCGTTCCCGACATCGTGGTCACCCCTGGCGAGGCGAACTTCGGCCAAGCCGCCGTCACCGAGGGCGGCGAACACGTGCAGGTGGTGGAGATCGCCAACGCAGGCGACGCTGATCTGCACATCCAGGGCATCGAGCTGGACAACCAGGACGCACCCTTCACCATCTCCAACATCCAGTCCGTGCTGGTCACCCCTCAGGGCGTGACCCAGTTCGAGGTGAGCTACTCGCCCACAACGGCGACCACCTCCGAGGCGACCGTGTTGATCGACAGCGACGACCCGGACACCCCTGTGGCCCAGGTGCGCCTGCTGGGCGAAGGCCTGGCCCCGGTCATCGAGGTGGATCCCGCCTCCTACGACTTCGGCACCGTCTGGGTAGGCTGCGAGGCCGAGCTGCCCATCACCATCAGCAACGCAGGCAACGCCGACCTGGTGGTCTACGACTTCGAGTACAACACCGGATCCAACGACCTGCTCTTCGGCCAGGTGGAGGATCAGAACGGCGAGCAGGAAGAGGGTGTGCTGACCCTGCCGCCATCCGATCAGGAAGAGGTCTACGTCTCCTACCTGCCGCTGGACGAGTACGACGACGTGGCCTACCTCAAGGTGGTCTCCAACGACCCGCTCACGCCTGAGGTGCAGGTCAGCCAGGAAGGCGCCGCCCTGTACTACGGCAGCAACCTGGACGTCTTCGAGCAGCCCATCCAGGGCTCCACCGACATCATCTTCGCCGCCGACAAGTCGGGTTCCATGTCCGACAACAACGCCAACGTCGCGAACAACTTCGGCGTCTTCGTCGAGACCATGGCCGGCCTGGACGCCGACTTCCACGTGGCGGTCACGGTGCAGGACAGCGGCTGCATCAACGGCTCCAACGTCTGGATCGACAACAGCTTCTCCGAGTCCGAGGCGGTCGCCGCCGTGCAGGAGATGTTCAACGGCAATGCCGGCAACAACACCGAGCGCGCCTTCATGCTGATGGAAGCCTGCCTGGCCGAGAGCGGCACCGGCGGCTGCAACGAGGGATTGGTGCGCGATGACGCCGCCCTCAACCTGATCGGCGTCTCCGACGAGCCCGAACAATCGAGCAACAACTACGGCTACTACATCGCCCTCTTCCAGAGCTACAAGAACGACCCGGACGACCTGGTCATCCACGCCATCGGCGGCGACTACCCCAGCGGCTGCGGCGGTACGGCGCAGGCCTACACCGGCATGTACGAGGCCACCGTGGCCACCGGCGGCGAGTTCCTCTCCATCTGCGCCACCGACTGGGCCTCCCACCTCGAGACCCTGGCCGAGGGCTCGGCCGCCGTGCTCGACAGCTTCGCCCTCAGCGCCACCCCGGTCCCCGAGACCCTGGTGGTGCGCGTGGACGGCGTTCAGTCCGCCCTGGGCTGGGCCTACCAAGAGGACATCAACTCCGTGGTCTTCGACCACGAGTACATCCCCGACGGGGGCTCCACCATCGAGATCGAGTACGCCCTGTACGGCAGCTGCGAGGGCTAGCGGCCCACCCGCCAGACCAGACCCTCGTCCGAGGTCAGCACGGGCTCCCCCAGCCACCGCTCCGCGATACGGCTCGCCACCTCCAGCTCGCCGACGCTGCAAGCCGCGGGATGGACCACCAGGTAGCGGATCCCCAGCTGGTCCAGCCGGCTCACGTCCGAGGGATCGGCTGGCGGGAAGTCCGGCTCGCGGGGCACGTCCCTGTTGCGCAGGCGCGCCCGCGGATCCTCCAGGCTGCCCAGCAGCTCCGCCACCAGCGGGTCGACCATGATGGGCTCTGACAGGAAGGCGTTGACGCCGTAGGGGATGGGCCGCCCATGGCTGACCTGCCAGACCTCGTAGCGCCGGTTCCAGGTGGTGGCGTCCGGGGGCCAGTCGAGCACGCCCCCGGGCTCCGGTAGCTGCTCGTAGATGGCGGGAGGCCGCACGTCCAGCGTGGGCAGGGGCCAGACGGCGGGTGAGATGAACAACGCCTCCATCAGCAACGCCGGCAGCGCCACGGCAGCCACCCAGCGCGGCTGGCGGCTGATGGCCGCGGCAGCCCCCAGCGCCAGCAGGGGCACCAGGAAGGCGGTCAAGCGGTAGGGATGGTGCACCAGCGCCCAGGGCGAGCCCGGCAGCCAGTAGAGCAGGGCCAGGGGCAGCGGCAGGGCGCCCTCTCCCCAGGACAGCACGCGCCCCTGCCAGGCGGCGGCGGGCCCCAGGGCGCAGATGCCGAAGAGCAACGCCGACCAACGATGGGACCGCAGGCGCGGGTGCCGGCGGAAGCCCTGCACCGCCAGCAGCAGCACCACCCAGCCCAGGTAGTGCACGTGCAGGATGCCCGGGTTGCCCAGGGCGGGGGTGTCCGGGAAGTAGTGCGGACCGGGCCGCAGGAAGAGCGAGAGATCGGTGGCTGGCAGCATCAGCTGCTGCCAGCCAGGCGCGTTCTGCGCGCTCACCGCTCCATGCCCGCCGAAGACGGTGCTGCCCGCCGACCAGAGCAGGGGCGCGGCCAGCAAGATGCCCGCCAGCAGGGCCAGGCCCAGACCCTTGGCGCGCCGCAAGGGCTGGGGCCCCAGGGCCAGGCAGAGCAGCAACAGGCAGGCGAAGGCCCCGTAGTAGAAGGCCTGGGCCGTGCAGAGCGCCACGGCCAGGCCGGCCGGCAGCCAGGCCCGCGGCCGTCCCTCGGCCGCAGCCAGGGCCGCCCCCAACAGCAGGACCGGAAAGACCAGCCCCAGGTACTCGTTGAGGCCGCTGTGCAGCAGCCCCAGCAGGAATGGGGCGCTCACCAGGGCCGCTCCCGCCAGCAGGGCCGCGCGCCGCTTGCGCAGCAGGCGCCAGGCCAGGGCGTACATAGCGCCCGCCGCCAGCAGCAGCTCCGCCAGCAGGGCCAGGTTGTAGGCAGCGACATAGCCGAATGGTCTGAAGACCAGTGCCAGGGCCGCGCCCATGGGATCCACGTACCAGAGCTGCTGCCCGGCGGGCAGGTGGCTGATGGTGGTGTGCATGGGCAGGCGGCCGGCGAGCAACTCCGATCCCCACCACCAGGCGCCCCAGTAGTGGTCCGCCAGGTCCGAGAGGGGATGCCCCAGGGCGGCGTCGCTCAGCGGCAGGGGCCAGAGCAGCGCCACGCAGAGCGCCGCGAGCAGCCCCAGGGCGGCCAGGTGGCGCTTCACGGCGCCCCCGGCTCGGGCTCCACGTGCCCCGGCACAGGGGCCATGGGCAATCCCTCGGGCACGGGGCCCAGCGGCCCGGGCAGGGGCAGGCCGTCGGACCCCAGGGGGATGTGCTGGTGCAGGGGGGCACCTGGTGCGGTCACGCCAGCGGGCGCGTCCCGCGCGGGAACGGCCGGGACGGCATGTTGCCCCTCATCCCCCGGCGCGCGCTCCACCGGTCCCTCGCCCGGCGCCGCTTCGGGAGGCAGCTGGGGCGG
>CAYVQL010000100.1:0-31990 GCA_964454135.1 uncultured Enterobacterales bacterium
GGAGGCAGCCTCCCCCCGCAAAAAAACAGGCCGACTCATCGTTGCGGCCGAATGGCCGCAACGATGACCAAGGCCGGTGATTCCCGTGACCACCCAGCCACCCATCCTGCTCCGGACCGTCGAAGACTACTTGGAGCGCACCCGCGCTCCCCACCCCAAGGTGCGCGCCTGGGCCATGGAACGACTCCAGCAGCAGCACCCCCTCCACGCCCTCGACCGAGCCGTCGAGGCCCTGGGCGACGCGGACATCAGCGTGCGCTACCACGCCTTCGAGATCCTGCACCGCTGGGGCGACGCATCCCTCGCATCGGGGATCCTCGCGGGCCTCGAGGCCGCCCGCGGCGACGAGCTCGCGAAGCGCGCTCAGCTGCTGGCCGACTGGGCCTGCGAGGACGCCATCGATCCCCTGATCGCCCACATGAGCGGCCACTCCATCGACCTGGACGAGCTGAGCGGGCTCTGCCACGCCTTCAGCCAGCTGGAGCCCGAGCGAATGAGCCTCTGGGCGAAGCAACAGCTCGACGAGGGCGAGGCGGGCATGCTCGGCCAGAAGCTGGTGATCGATGGGCTGGCCGACTGCCACCTCCAGGACGACATCGCCTGGATGGTGGACCGCTGGCTCGAGGAGCCGCGCTACGGGGGGATCGGCCACCCCGTCCTGGAGGCCCTGCGGAGCGCCATTGGTCCGTTCTGGCTCGCGCAGACCCTATCCGACGCCTTCATGGAGGGGGCCGGTGCGGTCGCCGAGTGCATCGAGAAGGAGGAGCGGATTCGCCTCCCGCTCACCGAGCCAGAGCTGGGCGAGGTGCTGCGAGCCATGCGGGCTGGCGAGGGCGGCCGGCCCGGCACCCTGCTCGCCACGGCCCGATCCCTGGTCGAGGAGCGCCAGCTCCCCGTCGAGGCCTGGCGAGACAGCGACGAGCGGCCCGCTGGCTACCGCTGGCAGGTGCTGGCCACGCTGGGCCTGCTCCAGCATCTCGTCGCCATCGGTGAAGAGCTACAAACGCTCGAGGCGGACCAGCTTCGGAGCCTCCTGGCCCTCGCCCTCGCCGGCCTTGCTGGGATGGGGGCGGACCAGGACGACCCGGCCTGCCTCGACAGCTGTGGCGACGACCGCCGCGAGGCCTTGCTCAAGCTGCTAGGTAGCCCCCGGGAGCGCATCCCCCTCCAAGTGGAGCGCGAGTTGGCCTCCCTCGGGCCCTCCATCCTCCCTGCCCTGCGCGAGCAGCTGGTCCAACGAGAGCGATACTGGGCCGCCGCCCGAGCGGCACGGATCATCGAGCGGATCGCCGCGCACCACCCAGGTCGCTGCATCGAGGCCATCCAGGATCTGCTGGATGCCATCGACCGGGACGAGGGCGACTTCATCCACGAGCCGGCCTACCGGACGCTGCGCCTGCTCGGTCCCGAGGCAGCACCCGCCATCGAGCGGAGGCTGCAGCGCACCGAGGACGAGTACGGTGAGCTGAGCGACGTGCTGGCCTGCTACCCGATCCCGCGCTCGGCCGAGATCCTGCACGGCCTCCTGCTGGAGGAGCCAGAGGGGCCACGGGAGCTCCGCAGCAGCATCGTCTCCCTCGCCTGCGCCGGCAGCATCGAGTTCCTGATAGAGGAGGGCTTCGGCGGGCTCGAGGATGAGCTCTGGGCTCAGGCGATGCTCGACCTCTGCGCTATCAACGGCGTCTCCCATCCTCACGAGCCGCGCTGGCGAGAGCTGGTGGAGCAGGCCGAGTCCGGGCATGCGCATCGTCGCGATGGATGGGCGGACCTGCTCACTGCCAGGGCCCGCACCGCGCGAGACATCGGCGAAAGCTCCCCACCCAGGTCCAAGAAGGCACGCCGGAATGACAAGGTGCGCAAGAAGCGCAAGGCCCAGCGACAGCAACGCAAGAAGGCTCGGGGCAAGAAGAGGAAGAGGAAGAGAAAGAAGAATAAGCGTTGAACAAGGGGCCGGGCCAGATCCTCCCGCCGCGGATACCAGCTGAGCTCCTCCCTCCATCGCTCCGGAGCACACGATGGCGACCCACGATCCCATCCCCTACCACGAGCAGGCGGACCTCCCCCGCCCTTCTCTCGAAGCGCTCTTCGCCAAGCGTAAGAAGATCAGCCTGTTCCACTGGATGGTGCTGGCGCTCCTAGAACGCGGCGAGCCCGCGACCCTCGAGCAGATCGCCGAGCGTCTCGAGAAGCTCGGCGTCCGATGCCGCACGGGCGACATGGTGTACTCGCTGAAGAAGGCCTGGCACGGCCTCAACCCTGTCAGCAGGACCCTCGACGGGGCCATGGTCCTGGACGCGAACGACTGGAAGGTCCGCTCCATCGCGCTGCGGACAGGGCTGCTTGAGTACCGCACCCCCGATCCCCCGGAGGCGGACATTCCGGAGCCGAAACCCGACACGGAGCCCCTCGACCGAGACGAACTGGAGCTGCTCCTCACCGGCAACCTCCCTTCCTCGATCTCCAGCCTGCGTCTCTGCGCCGCCGTGCTCGACGTGGAGGGTCGGGCGATGCGCATGGAAGAGGTACGCGACCGGGCGTTCGCCACAGGACGCGTCGGACCCCGCTGGCTCACGGAGCAGACCTTGCGCGGCTGGCGGAGCCCCATCGTGGAGCTGCGCGAGGGTGGTGCGCTGGCACTGGGAGACGCGCCGGATGATCTGATGAGGATGCGGCGGGCCATCCGCGCCATCCTCCAGCCCCGCCTGCGCCGCCAGGCAGAGTCCGAGGCGCTCGCTGCGCGGACGCGAACCGCGATGGCGCGCTCCCAGAAGCGCCGCGAGCAGCAGGCTCAGGAAGCGACGAAGCTCAAGCGCGGACTGCTCCACGCTCTGCCATCGACGACCCGTCCCCGGGTGGCCGTGCTCCTCGATCTCCAGGAGCGCAGCCTGGACGTGTTCCACGGTGACGCACTGGACACCCTGCCGGAGCGCCTGGAGCCCTATGATCTGCTGACCGGCGAAGGCATCCGGGATCTGTTGGCTGCGGTGGGCTGCGAGCCCGCGCGGTGGCGCCTGGTGGATCTCTCGCCACCCCGCAAGACCCGCAAGCTCAACCGCGCCGGCCGCAAGCTCCGGATCACCACCGAGTTGCTCCTGCGCGGATCGACCGGGCTCTCCCTCGGCGACCCGACAAAGATCGCCCGCTACCTCCAGGAGGGCGACACGCGCAGGCTCGGCACGCGAGCCAAGGCGGACGCCAAGGCGCTGTACGCCTACTACCGCTACGGTCGACTCCACCGCTACGTGCGCCTGCGCTGGGGCTTCCTCGACGAGCGCCTGCCAGTGGAGTGGAGCCTCCCGGGCGAGCCGAGCCTCCACGAATTCCTCCGCGACGCCTCCAAGCGGGACCAAGACATCGAGGTGGTCATCGGCAACGCACCCGGCTGGAAGAACCCCTGGGCGCGCGCCAAGCACGCCAGCGTCGACCATGGCTGGACCGGGGGGCTGGCGGTCTTCGTGGACGAACTGCAGGACGAGGTGCCCCTGGAGCAGGTCCAGGCCGTCCGCGTCATCGGGCCGCGGGTCACCGACGGACGGTGAACGGGAGAGCTGTCACCTCTTCGACTCCAGCGCCTCTTTGTACAGCCGGTAATGCCGCACGAGGCGCTCCACGTACCCGGAATCGGACAAGCAGGTGTTCGAAAACAGCTCCAGCAGCGCCTCCTCGTGCTCGAAGGCCGGGCTGTTGGGCTCGATGGCCGGGCCCTTCATCATCCGGCCGGCCTCGTCGTCCTCGCACCAGGCCTGGTAGAACGACAGCGGCTCCCAGCCGAAGCCGATCAGCGACACGCGCCGGACCGCGGTCTTCGAGGTGGCCTCGGGGGCTCGGTACAGCACGGAGAAGATCACCCGCCGGCAGTCGCAGCCCTGATCGCGGCAGTACATCTCGTTGAAGGCGTACTCGCCGGCCGGGAGCCTATGCATCGGCTCGGGGAGGGTGATGACCCGGGTCTCGCGGTCGGCGATACCGGGCAGCAGTGACCACAGCACCTCGAAGCCGGGCAGCTCGTCCGTGATGGGCACCTCGACGGGCACGCGCTTGCGGGCGGCCCTCTTGCGGCGACGGCGCTCCCAGCCTCGACTCGCTCCCGTTCCTCCTCGCTTGCGGCCCATCACTCGCTCCTGTCGTTTGGAGTGTCCACCGGCTGGCCCAGGTAGTCGAGCCGGTGTTCGGCCCTGTAGCGCTTCCAGCTCCTGTCGAGCTCCTTGCGCTCCGCCTCGGTGATGATCCCCTCCTTCCGC
The DNA here is from genome assembly GCA_964454135.1 of uncultured Enterobacterales bacterium. Lineage (GTDB taxonomy): Bacteria > Myxococcota_A > UBA796 > UBA796 > JAFGLY01 > CAYVQL01. Next base: position 4,242 of record CAYVQL010000100.1, read on the forward strand.
AGCGCGAACAGGGCCGAGCGCACCGACACCCCCTTGATGTCCGATCTGGACACGCTCCCGCAGCGGGAGCAGCGCATACGTGGGGGACGCAGACCTCGTGCCTGCCGGATCTCGCGCCGCAGCTCGGTCATGCGGGCGCAGAAATCGATCACCTCATCCCAGCTCATGGAGCTCGACCACGTGCTGCTGAGCGCCTCGAGCATGGCTGGGAACCACACGCGCTGGGCATCGCCTGGCGGCATCGTCGAGCACCTCAGGCTGAGAGGAGCACGATCCATAGCCTCTACGGGCGGCAGAGGGGCTCGATGAGAGTCGTGCCCAGATCGCGCCCACACCACCCCTGACCCAACCCGGAACCCGTCGGTGACAAGGCCTCCCAGAAGCACTTCACCACGGGTTCCGGTGAGCGAGGAAGCCATGGCTCGGAAGAAGATCGGACGAAACGACAGCTGTCCCTGCGGCAGCGGGAAGAAGTACAAACGGTGCTGCCTGCGCAAGGACGCGGGATCGGCGAACCACGGAAGCACCTCTCGTGCCCACGCGCCTAGGGAGCGGGACCGCGAGGTCCGGCGGCTGATGCGAGGCTGGCCGCCCCAGGTCGCCCTCAGCGTGCTCGGGATGCTCGACGCTCGCGACCTCGATTCCATCTTGGAGACCTTCGAAGACCTGCACGACCTGCTGGCCGAGGGAGGCCCCCTAGCCCATCTCCGATTCGACGAGATCCTCCTCGAGCGAGCGGTGCAGCAGGCCATCGACAGCGGGCTGGATCCCCTGACGGACCAGAGCGCGGCGCTGTTCGACGCCTGCGCCCCGTCCATCGGCACGCCGGCCCTGGTCCAAGCGCTCGTGCGGGACGCCACCGCCCTGGTGGCCGCCGCCGAGCTGCCAGGGCCTCTGCTCGAGGCTGCCGGAATCGCCGCACTCACCACCGCGCTGGTGAGTCAGGACAGCTATGCGTCCATGCCCGCCCTCGAGATCGTGTTCAGGGTGCAGCTCTCCGAGATCCACGAGTGGCGGAAGCTGTTCGCAGCGATGGACTCGGCGGTGGCTCGAGCCGAGCCCGCATCCGAGACCCTCTCCGAGACCGCCAGCCGGGTCATGGCGGAGAACCCAGCGCTCATCGAGAAGATCAACAGCTCGAAGATGCTGTACCGCATTGTGGAGCGCCAGGCGGAAGCCGCCGTCGAGCGGGCGAATCAGCTCGTCGAAGAGTAGCGCCTCCCGCCCATGCTGAGCATCACGGAGCTGCTGCGGCTGGCCAGCTGGCTGCGGCTGACCGACGCCAGGAAGGTCGATACCGTGCTCCCCAGCGTACTCCCCGTCGTGGATCACGGCCCAGGACTCCGGCGCCAGCTCGGTGCTGCCGCCGTCGTAGGCCTGGAGCGTGTCGGTGGAGTCGCCGTCGGACAACACCAGCCCCGCCAGGTCCGCCGTGGCGGAACCCGGGTTGTAGATCTCCACGAACTCGTCGCTGTCCTCCACCAGGGGATTGGCCATGACCTCGGAGATGATCAGCTCGGTGGCGGAGATGGCGTACTCGTCGTAGCCGATGTCGTAGCCGCTGCCCTCTCCGGCGCGCACCTCGGCGCCCAGCGCTCGGGTCATCTCGACCCTGCGCTGCAGCGTGCCCAAGAGGAGCGGCGCCGCGGTAACCGAGGGATCGCCCGGTTCCGGCTCGAAGAGCACGTCTCGAGGCCTCCGGGGCGCGACAACGGCTACGCCCACACAGAGCTGGCGTCGCTGCTGGGGAAGAGTGGACAGCGCGAGCGCGCCGCGAAGCACCGGGCCCTGGCCATCGAGGCGCTGGCTGAGGACACGCTCCCTGGTTCGACTGCGCGCACGTCACCCAGGCCCAATCGTGATATCCACGCGCGCCTTTGACCACCCAGAGCGTCCCCGCCGTGCCCGAAGCCCCCACTCCCATGACGCCCAATCTGGTCACCGCCCTGACCCCCAGCGGACGGGTGACGCTCGACCACGATCCCGACGGCGCGTTCCCGCTGTCCGCCAAGGCCGCCGACCGCATCGAGCAGGCCTTCGCAAGGGGCACGGGCCATGGCCTGCTTCACCTCGGCGCGGCCGAGCTGGGCACGGCGCTGGACCCGAGCCTGTCCTGGTGGCGCGAGCTGGGGCGACTGCTGGTGGCCGCCACCTGCGCCCAGGCCGTTCCCCTGGCCCCCCAGACCCTGTGCCTGCCCGAACCCGACACCGCAGCGCTCGCGTCGCTGGCGGCCAAGGCGCCCCCCATGCGCGGCGCCGAGCGCATCGCACTGTCGCTGCTCGAGCGGCTGTGGACGGAGACGGGCGAGGCGCTGACCGAGCGCGCCGCCGAGAGCGATGGCGACCTCCAGCGCTTCCTGGCGCGCTGCGATGCGGTCTGGCACCTGGCGGGCCGCGTCTGCCTGCACCTGGCCGAGAACAAGCGCGATCCCCGCCACCCCTTCGCCTTCATCGCCACCTACGCCCGCCATGTCCCTGGACGGCAGCAGGTCCAGCACGTGCCCCTGAGCCGCGCCCTGCGAGAGTACGCCGGTGCGCGCAGGCGCCGCGAGCTGGTGGCGCTGCTGACCCCGCTGCAGCGCGCAGCCGAGCACAGCCCGCTCATCCAGGACATGCTGGAGTCCGGCGAGATCTACCACCCCCTGGCCTGGACCGCGGCCCAGGCCCACGCCTTTCTGTGCCAGGCCGAAGCCTTCGAGCGGGCGGGCCTGGTGCTGCGCCTGCCCGACTGGTGGAGCGCCCGGCGACGCCCCCGCCCGGTGGTGGCGGTGACGGTGGGGGACGAGCGGCCCTCGGTGCTGGGCCTCGACGCGCTGCTGGACTTCCGCGTCGAGCTCACCCTGGGGGGCGAGCCCCTGAGCGAAGCTGAGCTGGAGGCCCTGCTGGGGGCCAGCGCAGGGCTGGTGCTCATCAAGGGCCGCTGGGTCGAGGCGGACCCCGACAAGCTCGGCCAGGTGCTCGACCAGTGGCGCGAGGTCCGGGCCCAGGCCTTGGCGGGCGGCGTGAGCTTCGCCGAGGCCATGCGCCTGCTCTCCGGGGCAAAGCTGGACGTCCCCGAAAGCGATGAGCCCGACGAAGGTCCCGCATGGTCCGAGGTGGTGGCAGGAGGCTGGCTCGAGGCGCAGCTCGAGGCGCTGCGCTCGCCCCAGGTCATGGCGGACATCCAGGCGGGCGCCGGCCTGGACGGCACGCTGCGGCCCTATCAGAAAGCCGGCGTGCAGTGGCTCTGGACCCTGTGGAGCCTGGGCCTGGGCGGCTGCCTGGCCGACGACATGGGCCTGGGCAAGACGATCCAGGTCATCGCCCTGCTCTCCATGCTCGAGAGCCGCGACGAGCCGGGCGTGGACCTGCTGGTGGTGCCCGCCTCTCTGGTGGAGAACTGGCGGCTGGAGCTGGCGCGCTTCGCGCCGAGGCTGCGCGCGCTGATCGCCCACCCCTCCCAGCTCCCCTCGCCCAGGATCAAGGCACTCGAAGCCAGCGAGGTCGAGGCCCACCACCTGGTCATCACCACCTACGGCACCGCGCGGCGCACGCCCTGGATGCAAGAGCACCCATGGCGCATGGTGGTGCTGGACGAGGCCCAGGCCATCAAGAATCCCGCCGCCAAGCAGACCCGCGCCATCAAGAAGCTGCCAGCCCGCTGGCGGCTTGCGCTCACCGGCACCCCGGTCGAGAACCGCCTGGGCGACCTGTGGTCCCTCTTCGACTTCCTGAACCCTGGCCTGCTCGGATCAGCCACGTCCTTCGGCAAGCTGTGCAAGTCCATGGTGAAGCGCTCCGACGGCTACGCGCCCCTGCGCGCGCTGGTGGGCCCCTACGTCCTGCGCAGACTCAAGACCGACCGCCGCGTCATCTCCGACCTGCCGGACAAGATCGAACTCACCGCCCACTGCCTGCTCACCCGGGTCCAGGCCGCGCACTACGAGCGTGCGGTGCGCGAGCTGGCGGAGGCCCTGGAGACACGCGAGGGCATGGAGCGCCGCGGCGTCGTGCTGGCCTTCCTGATGCGCTTCAAGCAGATCTGCGACCACCCCTCGCTCTGGTTAGGGGACGGAGACTTCGACGCCGAGGCCAGCGGCAAGCTGGTGCGGCTCGCCGAGCTGTGCGAGCCCATCGCCGCCCGGCAGGAGAAGGTCTTGGTGTTCACTCAGTTCCGAACCATGATCGAGCCCCTGCGGGCCCAGCTCGAGGCCTGCTTCGGCCACCCCGGCCTTGTGCTGCACGGGGGCACGCGCGTCAAGCGCCGCCAGGGCCTCGTGGATCGCTTTCAGCAGGACGAGCGGGTGCCCTTCATGGCGCTCTCCCTGAAAGCCGGCGGCACGGGGCTCAACCTCACCGCCGCCAACCACGTCGTGCACTTCGACCGCTGGTGGAACCCCGCGGTGGAGAACCAGGCCACGGACCGCGCCTTCCGCATCGGACAGCAGCGCAAGGTGCTGGTGCACAAGTTCGTCTGCCGGGGCACCGTGGAGGAGCGCATCGATGAGCTCATCGCGGGCAAGCGAGAGCTGGCCGAGCAGGTGCTGTCGAGTGGCGCCGAGGTCAAGCTCACCGAGCTGTCGAACCGGGAGCTGCTGGATATGGTCTCCCTCGACCTGAACCGCGCGGTGAGCACGTGAGCCGACGACGATACCGAAGCAGCCGCAGCCGCTATCCCCGCTACGTCACCGCGGCCGAGCGCCGCGCCAAGGCCCAGCGCGCCGCCCGCAAGCTGGCCAAGGGCGGCCGCGAGCTACAACCGGTGGAGATCGCGGGGCGCACCATCGCCAAGACCTTCTGGGGCAAGGCCTGGTGCCGCAACCTCGAGGCCTACAGCGACTACGCCAACCGCCTTCCCCGAGGCCGCACCTACGCCCGCAACGGCTCCATCCTCGACCTGGGGATCACGCCAGGCGCCATCGAGGCCATGGTCGCCGGCAGCCGCGCCACCCCGTACCGGGTGAGGCTCGAGATCACGCCGCTGATGCCATCCCGCTGGGCAGCGATCCGCCGCGCCTGCGCCGGTCAGGTCGGCTCTCTGGTGGAGCTGCTCTCCGGCGAGCTGTCCAGCGCTGTGATGGAGATCGTGACCCGACCGGGCGAGGGTCTCTTTCCCAGCCCGAGGGAGATCAAGCTCGACTGCAGCTGCCCGGACTGGGCCTCGATGTGCAAGCACGTCGCGGCCAGCCTGTACGGCGTCGGCGCAAGGCTGGACCACGAGCCAGCGCTGCTCTTCACCTTGCGCGGCGTCGACCCGGCCGAGCTGGTCGAGGAAGCCATCGCGCGGAGCGCAGCCCCCAGTGAGGCGCCACGGGCACCCACGCTGGAGGCCGACGACCTCTCCTCGATCTTCGGGGTCGACATCGATCTCGGAGACGAGCCCATGCCGCGGTCCGCACGGACCGAGCCCGCCACCCCCAAGGCGCGCGAAGCCACCGAGGTGGCCGATCTCGAAGGCCTCCCGGCCAGCGCGATCCGTCTGCTGTGCGTCCTCCGCACCAAACCAGGCCTCCGCAGCCCCGAGCTGGCCAAGCGGCTCGGCGTATCCCGCTCCACGGTGGCCAACGCTGTCAAGCGCTTGAAGGAGCGCGGCCTGGTCCGTTTCGAGGGCGCCCCACGCAGCGGCGGGTACTACCCCGAGGAGAGATGAGCCCAGGTAGGACAACCAAGTGCGCCGCGGCTCGCTCCGGACACACCTGCAACACCTCACCCCAACACCTGCACCGCCCACCGCAGCAGCATGGCCGAGGCGAAGCCGCTCGGATCGACCAGGTACGCATGGTAGGCCACGATCAGGTCGCAGGCCACCTGTCGCAGGGACGCTGAAGGCTCGGTGGGCACGAACTGGCTGTGCGCCAGCAGCCGCAAGCGTGCGAAGTCCGCTTCCGCGGGCCCGTGGCGGGCCAGCTCCAGGTCCACCAGCTGCACGCCGGCGCTGGTGACGAAGGCGTTGTTCAGGTGCAGGTCGCCGTGAAGCAGGGTGCTGCGCCCGCCCACCAGGGCCGCCTGCGCGCGGTCGAGCATACCCCTCCAGCGGGCGGGCTCCAGCTCCAGGGGGGGCTCCCCCTCGGCCATCGCGGCCAACAGCCCGTGGGCATCGAACTGCCGCCCGGTCAGGGGCGCGTTCGCTCGCTTTCCCGCCTTGTGCAGCCGCCACGCGGTCCGGGTCAGCAAGGCCCGCCCGCGCTCCGGGTGCTCGACGTAGTGCGCGCCAAGGGTCTGGCCGGACTGCCAAGGCACGACCAACAGCGCCTCCCGGTCCTCGCTCGCGGGAAGCAGGGCCAGGGGGGCGGATGCCAGCCCGTCCTCCTTCTCGAGGAAGCTGAGCATCGCCGCCTCCTCGTCGAGGCTGACGCAGATCCTGTCGTCCTCGTTGCGCCGTCGCAGCAGCACGTACTCCGGAGATCCCTCGCAGAGCAGGGCCAGGCTCCGGCCTCCGAGCGGACGGGCGCCCAGCGGGGGGAGGTCGCGCCCCAGGGCTTCGCTGAGCTCGGCTCGAAGCGCGTTCGCATCGGGCCAGGGACGATCGGGTCCCGGTCGCAGGGGGGTGGAAGCGCGGCGCCTCACAGCCAGCCCCGCAACGGCAGATGCACCCGATCCGGCCCTGCAGCGGCAAAGGCGGCGTCGTGCATCCTGGGGCTCATCGAGCGCTTCGCATCCTGCCCGATCAGCCCTGCCAGACGCTTAGTGCCGTGAATGCCAGACGCGACGCTCATGCCGGTACGCACCTCTAGGGGTTCGATCTCCTAGCCCACGGACGGCCAGCCCACAATCGTCGAGAGGGATATGCCCGCCAGGCGGGCTCTGGGCCAGCCAGGCCTCCAACCGGTTCATCGACCTGCATGGGACCTGCGCCTGATCAACGCCATCGCCAGCAGCGCCAGCCAGCCGACAGCGCCGCTCCTCACCGGTCTGGCGCCACAGCCGCAGCGGCCCTGGTCCGAGCTGTGGAAAGCGCGATCTCCTGCCAGTCCCTCGCAGACCCTCTCTGGCCACACCTCGACGTTGTTGACTTCGTCGCACTCGAAGATCTTTCCCAGCCCACTGGCGTTCTCGTCGACCGTGACAACAGGCTGGACGTCCAGGAAAGCCGCGGCCAACACGTCGAACAGGACCAACTCGCCCGTGTGACCGCCAGGGATGGCCTCGGCAGTCTCGGCCTTGGCCAGGATGGCGCCCCCCTCTCCCGCCCGCAGGCTGATGGAAATCCCTGCCGGCGCCTCGGCGTTCCCGGCGTTGATGGGTCGGACCGCGATGTGCAGCATGCCCAGCGCGCAGTCAGCCTCGCAGACCTCGAGCACCTCCACGTACAGGTCCCAGCACTCGCCGGGTGGCAGGCCCGTGTTTCCGGAGCGGAAGCTGTCGTACTGGGCGTAGTTGGCCCCGGTGGGCGCGGGGATGGTGCCGAGGTCATCCACGTTGCTGATGTAGAAGGCGTGTTGGTTCCAGACCATGGGCCCCGGGGGCCAGTCCAGGGCGACGTCGGCGTTGCCGTAGACCGTCAGCGCCTGCTTCCAGTCGCAGTGGCCGAGCGCGATCTCCACCTGGCCATCGTTGTCGACGTCCGCCACCACGGGCGTCTCCAGGACGGGCCGGGCAGCGTCAGGAGCGGAAGGAGGATCACCGAGCGCATCAACACCTCAAGTGCGTCTCGAGCACTGTACCCCTTGCTGCGAAGGCATGTGAGCACTCCCCAGGAAAATGAACCTCCCTGTTTCCGCGAATGAACCCGAGCGATGGACGCCAGGAGCCCCCACCACGACAGCCAGATCGTGATCCCACCAAGCAACACACACCCAAACAGTCCTCACAAGGTGAATATCAGCCAGGCACGCCTCTTGCTGCATTCCCATCCATGTGCAACGACCTGCCCGGAGAAACCATGCGCTGCCCCCACATCCTGCTGCTCCCCCTGCTGATGGCCTGCGAAACCGAAGACGGCGAGGACATGGTCCCCGATTCCCCACCCGAGCCCGGCTGGGCCACCACCTGCCTCGAGGGCGACGTCGACCAGTTCGACACCGGCAATTTCGACACCTACGCCTTCGACTTCAGCGGCACGGTGGTCTCTGACGGCCCCGGAAACGACATCGACAGCCCGCTGGAGTGCTACCGGGACATGGCGCGCATCCTGGAAGTGGACGACGGAGAGGGCACGGTCTGGCGCCTGGGCTACGCCGTGCAGGACGCCGATGGCCAGGACACCACCCCTGAGATGGACCTGGCGCCAGGCGCCACCGTCAGCGTGAGCTTCCGCTCGGTGCAGCAGTTCGGGGCGGCCAACGGCTTCGTGGTCCAGGACGAGAGCGGCCTGGTGGCCGCCCTGGAGTCCGGCACCTGGGGCCCCGCCCTGGTGCCCGAGGACCTGGAGGATCTGGTGGTCTCCTCGGGCGAGGGAGTGGGCACGGTCGAAGACCAGTGCGGCACCCTGCTGCGCTCCGAGATCCTCTTCGAAGGCGATGACGCCACCTCGTTGACGCCCTACAGCACGGGCCCGGTCACCGTGGCGGGCAACGAGCTGCAGGCCATGGCGGTGATCAACGAGTCCTGGCAGGGGGACGTGCTCTGCACCGACCTGGCCGGCAACCTGTCCTGGGCGGTGTTCAGGTAGCTGCCAGGTGCGTTTCCGATGCCGCGGGGAGGGGCTCGACGAGCCCCACGATCCGGCATAGCCGCATCCTGCCCCAAAGGACGGCGCGCCGTCGTGAAGACCTCTCCCTTCCAGCTGGTTGTCGGATTCCTGGGCTCGCTCGCCTTCATGGGCTTCGGGGTCTGGATCCTGCTGTGGTGCGCCGACATGATCGCCACCGCCCTCGACAGCCCCGGCTGGCCAACGACCCAGGGGCGAGTGCTGGAGTCGCAGCTCGAAGACCGCGGCGAACCCACCCCCAAGGTGGTCTACGAGTACGCGGTCGACGGTAGGATCTACCAATCCTCCCAGCTGGGCTTCGACATCTTCGACAAGCCCGGCGGGCGTGGGCGCGCAGCCTCACGGGTCGAGCGCTACCCAAATGGAGCCCAGGTCACTGTGTACTACGACGCCGGCCACCCGGCCTGCGCCATCCTGGAGCCCGGCGACGTCTCGCCCTTCACCATGCCCATCGCCTTCGGCTTGCTCTTCGTGGTCCTGGGCATGGTCATGGCCCGCAGCACGCTGCGCTACGCCCGCGGACGGCTGGAACCCCTCCCCGCCGCCAAGCGGCAGCGCGTGGTCCTGATTTCCACATCGGCCCTGTTCTACCTGCTGCTGGTCGCCGTCTCCTTCGAGTCCGGGGTGCAAGAGGTCCACAAGAAGGCCCTGGGGGATTTCGATCCCTGGGGCCTGTCGCCCACCGCCTTCTTCCTGCTGCTGCAGACCCTGCTGTTCATCCCTGTCCCCTGGTTCCTCAAGCACATGCTCGAGGTGATCGAGCCCCCGGCCGGCAAGGGCCCGCCCAAGGTCGGCCTGCTCTCCCTGTTCCGCGCGCTCTGGGCGGCCCGGCGGCGAGGCGTGGGGCCCGCCCGCTCCGCCGCCATCGTCCTGGCCGGCATGCTCTACTTCGTGCTCCTCGTGGTCCTGTGGATCGCCTTTGCAGCCGTGCGGGGGCTCTGATGGCCCCTCCGGAGCCCCTCCTCCCCAACCCCGAGCGCCACTGGGCCCGTCCGCAGCCCACCCGCCAGGCGGATCTGGCCTTGGTGGAGCGCTGCCTGGGTCGCATCGACGGCCCAGCGCACCTGCTCTCCGGGGGTCTGGCCAACCTGAACATCCGCGTGGGAGAGCGTGTGCTGCGCGTCTACCGACGCGACGTGACCTCCCTGGGCAAGGAATGCGCCCTGCTGCGGCGACAGTGGCGCAGTTTTCGGATCCCCGCAGTCCTGCAGCGCGGGCCCGATTTCCTGGTCCTGGAGCACGTCCCCCACCAGCCCCTGCCCGACAACGAGGACACGGGCGCAGCCGTGGGGCGCGCCCTGGCCGAGATCCACGCCCAGCGCTTCGTCACGACGGGCTTTCTGGACGCGCAGCTGGCCGTGGCGCAGCCGCTGCCCGACTTCAACGCCGCCCTGCAGGCCCATGTCCGCGCCCTGGCGGAGGGCCCCGCAGCCCCCCTGCAGGATGCGGGGCGCATCGAGGCCTGCCTGGCACGGCTGGGTCCCCTGCCGCCCCCCGTACTGCTGCACGGCGATTTCAAGGCCTCCAACCTGCACCTGGCCGAGGACGGCGCGCTGCTGGTGCTGGACTGGGAGTTCGCCTACGCCGGCCCCGCCCTGATGGACCTGGGCCAGCTGCTGCGCTGGGCCCCCTCCCCGCCCTTCTGCCAGGCCATGGAGGCCAGCTACCTGCACCACGGCGGCCAGCTGGACGCAGGCTGGCGCCACGCGGCCGAGGTCCTGGATCTGGCCAACCTCGTCGGGCTGCTGGCCCAGGCCCACAGCGACTCGCGCCGCGTACGCGACCTGCGAGCCCGCATGGCTCAAACCCTGGGGCGGACAGGCGAACACAGGGCGTGATCCGTCGACACACTCCGATTTCGAGACATTCGCGACAATCTGGACACATCCTTGACAGCGAGCGACAAGAAATGGTATGATCTCCTTCTCAACAGGAGAATGCACGACCAGCAGGCACTTTCCGCAACGCAATGAGCACAAGGCCAGCCCATGCCAGATGATCGTCGGATCAGGGGTGCCGAGACAGAGCCGGACAAAGGCACGGTACTCCTGGTAGACGACGAAGACGCCATCCTGCGAGTCGTCGCGGGCTTCCTCCGGCTGCGTGGCTTCACCGTGCTCGAGGCCCGGAGTGGTTGGGAGGCGATGCGCGCATTCGATCCCGAGCGCATCGATGTCGTCATCACCGACATCAACATGCCCGACTACGACGGCTTGGCGCTCTTGCGCACGGTCACGGCCAGGAACACCGACGTGCCGGTGATCCTGATGACAGGCGGACCGACGCTGGAGTCGGCCGTCAAGGCCGTCGAGTACCAGGCATTCTGCTACCTGATCAAGCCTTTCTCCACGCAGCAGCTGTTCGAGAAGGTCAAGCAGGCGCTCAACCTGCGCCGGCTCGCCGCCCTCAAGCGGCAGGCCCTGGCCCTCTCCGGGCTGCAGGGCGGCTTGACCCAGGACCTGAAGGGGCTACAAGCCAGCTTCGAGCGGATGCGCAAGAGCTTCACGCTGGCCTTCCAACCCATCTTTGGGGCTCAGAATGGAGAGATCTTCGGCCACGAGGCGCTGCTACGCTCCGAGTCCCCCCTGATGCCCCACCCCAACGCCGTGCTCCAAGCAGCAGAACGTCTGGGTCGCACCGACGAGCTGGGACAAGCCATCCGCGAGAGAGCGGTTGCGCCAATGCGGAGCAGACTCGGGATCGGCACCTTGTTCATCAACCTCCACCCTCGAGACCTGATGGACGCGCAGCTCTACGATCCCGAGGCGCCGCTCTCGCAGTTCGCCCCGTACGTCGTCCTGGAGATCACCGAGCGGGCCTCACTCGAAGAGGTCTCGGACCTGCCAGATCGAGTCTCCCAGCTGCGGAAAATGGGCTTTCGCATCGCAGTGGACGATCTCGGCTCCGGCTACGCCGGATTGTCCAGCTTCGTGGCATTGCAACCCGAAATCGTGAAGCTGGACATCTCCCTGGTGCGCCATGTGGACCGCGAGCCATTGCGGCGTCAGCTGGTGCGTTCCCTGACCGAACTCTGCCGCAAGATGGACATCAGGGTGGTGGCCGAAGGCATCGAGACGGAAGCCGAGCGCGATGTCCTGACCGAGCTGGACTGCGACCTGCTGCAGGGTTTCCTGCTCGGCCGCCCCGGTGCGCTGCCCAGCAGCCCGCAGGAGGACTTCGGCGACCAGCGAGCCAGTTGATCCGACCCGACCGGTCGCACAAGCCGCGAGGGTCGCGGAGCCCTGCTGCGAGAGAGGCCGAGAATGGGTAGGATGAGAGATCGATGCGGCGGCTCGCTCGCTCCTCGAACAGGCTCACAGAGAACAGGTGGCAGACATGACGGAGTTCTTCACACACGGTGGCCCCTGGATGTTCGTCATCCTGGCAATGGCCTGCATCGGCATCCTCGTGCTGCTGCTGGCCTTTGTGCTGGCGATCTACGCGCGGGTGAAGGGCAAGCTGGTAGGCTTCGCCCGTTTCCTGACCTTCTTGGCCCTTTTCGGCTGCCTGATCCCGCTCTGCGCCGGCCTGTGCGGCAAGTCTCAGGGCATCTCGAACATGGAAGAAGCGCTCGAGGCCGCCGACTCCGAGTACCGCGAAGAAATGGAGGCCGCGGGCCGACGGTTCGCCGCCATCCCCATGAAGTTCGGTGGCTGCACGACCCTGGCCTTCCTCTTCCCGGCATTCGTGGTGTTCATCATCGTGCCGCGCCGCAAGCGCGGCTGGGAAGATGCCCTGGACGACTGAGCGCCGGATTCCGCAGAGCTGCCGGACTCTGAGGCGCCAATCCGGCGTGAGCATGTAAGCTCTCGGTCACGGCCTCGTTCAGGCCATGTACCGACGACGGAGTCCTTGATGAAGTGGTCCCAGCTCCCCGCCCTCGCGGCGCTCCTGTTCTGCGGCAGCTCCAGCGCCCGGAGCGCGGGCTCAATGATCCCTGAGGTCGCCGCCGAGCTCGCAAGCCAACGCGCTCCCCTGGTGGCCACGATGGACTGGGGGCCGCAGGACCAGGAAGGGGGCGCGCCCATCTCGCTGACGGCCTCGGACGGCTCGGGTCTGTGGATGCGCAGCCTGCAGGTGCGCGGGCTGGTGCAGGATCCCCTGGCCTTCACCGAGCTGCACATGGTCTTCGAGAACCCCGAGGATCGCGTGGTGGAGGGGCGCTTCGAGATCACCTTGCCGCCGGGCGCCGCCATCAGCCGCTTCGCCATGAAGATCGAGGAGCGCTGGATGGAGGGCGAGGTGGTCGAGAAGCAGAAAGCCCGCCGCGCCTACGAGGACTTCCTGCACCGCCGGCAGGACCCGGCGTTGTTGGAGAAGGACGCCGGCAACCAGTTCCGCGCCCGCGTCTTCCCCATCCCCGCAGGTGGGGAGAAAGAGCTGATCCTGTCCTACTCCCAGGAACTGGACGGCTCTGCCGATCCCTACGAGGTGATGCTGCAGGGCTTGCCCGAGCTGGAGCGCCTGGACGTAGACCTGATGGCGGACACCTGGTCGCGGCGCGCGCCCCGCGCCAGCCACACGCTGCACAAAGAGATGTTCCAGCCCCAGGCCGATCTGCTGCTCGGCTTCGAGGGCGGCCCGCGGGCCGTGGGATTGCGCGGCGGCCAGTACGGCGTGGCGCGCGTCCAGCCCCTGCTGGACGAGAGCGCCGACGCCCTGAACGGCCTGGTGCTGCTCTTCGACACCAGCGCCTCGCGCAGCCTGGGCTTCGAGGCCAAGGTGCAGCGCCTGGGCCAGCTGCTGCAGGAGCTGGCCAGCCAGAGCCTGCCGGGCACGGCGTTGCAGCTGGTCTGCTTCGACCAGGAGGTCCGCCTGGCCTACGCCGGTCCCCTGCTTGGCTTCGGCCAGCAGCAGCAGCGCGAGATCCTGCAGCGGGGCGCGCTGGGCGCCTCCGATCTGGGCGCGGCGCTGGACTGGGCCGCGGAGCACACCCAGAGCTCGCGCGTCCTGCTGGTCACCGACGGCATCGCCACGGCCGGCGACCAGGAAGCCACGCGCCTGAAGGAGCAGGTGCGGGCCCTGAGCGCCAAGGGCGTGCAGCGCCTGGACGTGCTCGTGGACGGTGGCATCCGCGACGAGCTGCTCTTGGCCGAGCTATGCCGCGCCGGTCTGCCCCGCGACGGCGTGCTGCTGGAGGCCTCCCAGGCCGCGGCCGAGCAGGCCCAGCGCCTGCAGCGCGCCACCAGGTCCGGCATCCAGGTGCAGGTGCCTGGCGCTGAGTGGATCTGGCCCACGGTGCTGGACGGCGTGCAGTCGGGTGACGAGCTGCTGGTCTACGCGCGCCTGCCCCAGGGCCAGGCCATGCAGGTCCAGCTGACGGGAGCCGAGCTGGCCGCGCCCATCGCCTTCGCTCCGGCCGAGCCCGCGCTGCTGGAGCGCGCCGCGGTGCAGGCCAACATCGAGCGCCTGACCCACAGCCAGGCCAGCATCGAGGACGAGCACGCACGCCAGGAGATCGTGGACGAGATCGTCCACTTCTCCACCTACTACCGCGTGCTCTCCGACTACACGGCCCTGCTCGTGCTGGAGACGGAGCTGGACTACGCGCGCTACGGCATCGAGCGCACCGCCCTGGCCCGCATCCTGACCATCGGCGAGGATGGCTTGCAGTACCTTGGCCGCAAGGAACCGGAGGTGCTCGACCTTCCGGTCCAGGAACCCGTCGCCAAGGCCAAGAAGAAGAAGAACGGCGGCGCCGATCACGGCGAGCGCTCTTTCCACGCCGATGCCGAAGGGAGCGACGACTTCGGGGTGACCGAAGGGGCGGAGCCCGAGCTGGAGGAGGAGGCCAGGCCAGAGCAGAGCGGCGCTCTCGACGAGCTGGCATCTTCCGCGCAAGCCCCGCCCCCGGCCGAGCCCGAGCCCGCCGAGATCGCGGCTCCCCCCCCCGCGCGCAGCGCCCGCTCCGACGTGGCGAGCGGGCCCGAGACGCGCGTGACCGGCAGGGTCGCGGCTTCGGAGCCCATGGCCGAACGCGCTGTCCGCCGCGAGCGCGAGTCGCGGCGCAGCGACGAGGACAGCCGGGCCGCCCCCGAGAAGGCCGATCCCTGGACCGGGCGCTACGCCGAGGTGATGCAGCTCCTGCTGGCCGAGCGCAAGGCCGAGGCCCTGGAGCTGGCCCAACTCTGGCTCGCCGAGTCGCCCGGCGACGTGCTGGCGCTGCTGGCCCTGGGCGAGGCCCTGGAGGCGCTGGGCGACCTGGCGGCCGCAGCCCGTGCCTACGGCTCGATCATCGACCTCTTCCCCTCGCGGGCCGACCTGCGGCGCATGGCGGGCGAGCGACTGGAGCGCCTGGGGCCGGCCGGCCTGGCCCTGGCCGCCGACAGCTTCGCCACGGCCGTGCGGCAGCGGCCCGACCACCCCTCGGGCCACCGCCTGCTGGCCTACGCCCTGCTGCGCAGCGAGGGACCCGAGCAGGCCTTCGAGGCCCTGCTGCAGGGCCTGGACAGCAGCTTCGCCGAGAACCGCTTCGGCGGCGTGCGCCGCATCTTGCGCGAGGATCTTGGCCTGGTGGCCGCCGCCTGGCTGCGGGACGAGCCCGCCCGCGCCGACGAGATCGAGGCCGCGCTGGAGGAGCAGGGCGCCTCCCTGCCCCTGGAGCCCTCCACCCGCTTCGTGCTGGTCTGGGAGACCGACGCCAACGACGTCGACTTCCACATCTACGACGGCAAGCGCAACCACGCCTACTACGGCCATCGCGAGCTGCGCTCCGGAGGCCAGCTCTACGCCGACATCACCACCGGCTACGGCCCGGAGTGCTTCACCATCGAGGGCGACGCGCGCGCCTTCCCCTACACCCTGCAGGCCAAGTACTACAGCCGAGGCCCCATGGGCTACGGCATGGGCACGCTGCACGTGCTGCACCACGACGGCGAGGGGGGCTTGACGCTAATAAGCCAACCCTACGTGATCATGAAGGACCAGGCCTTCGTGGACCTGGGGGTGGTGGGGGAGTAGCTCAATCCCTCTCCTGCAACACCCACCACTGCCCCGACAGCTTCAACCAACCGGCCACCAGGCCCGCGCTGGCCCCCAGCTGCAGCAGGCTGGCCAGCAGGACGGCCAGGGCGACCAGCAAGCCGACACCCAGGCCCCAGGCCGCCGCGCGCAGAAGGGGCCCTGGGGATCGCCCTTGCATCACCCCTTCCCCGCCAGGTAGTTCCCCCGCTCCGGCACCACGTGCCGCACGCCACCCCGCGGATCCTCCACATCTCCAGCGAACCGGGGGATCAGGTGCAGGTGCAGGTGCATCACCGTCTGCCCGGCGGCCTCACCCAGGTTGAATCCCATGTTGTAGCCATCTGGCCTGGGATCGGCCTCGTCCAGCTCGTCCTTGACCTGGTCCGCCAGCGCCAGCATGGCCAGCCGCTCCTCCGCCGACGCCTCGAACCAGCTGGCGATGTGTCGCCGCGGGATGATCAGGCTGTGCCCAGGATTGACCGGGAAGCGATCGCGAATGGCGAGGGCCTGGTCGTTGCAGGCCAGCACGCGTTCTGGGCGGATCTGGCAGAAGGGACAGGGCACGAATGGGCGCTCCAGGGGAAGCTGATGCTACCACGTAGGGCGCCTCCTCCCAGCCGCGGCCGCCTCCAACCTGGGCGAGCTATTCCCCTAGCTCCTCCTCCCCCGGGGGCAAGCCCCACTCTCGCAATGCCGCCTGCGCATAGCCCAACTCCGCCGCGCCATCCTCCTCGGAACCAATCCCCTGCGCCAAGATCTCGTTCGCCAGGCGCAGCTGCCGAATCCCGGACACGGCCACCTGCCGCTGGAACCTCAACGCCAGCGGACTGGCCCCATCTAGCAGCCCATCGAAGAGCTCCCTACCCACCACCAACGCCACGACACGGCTGACGGCGAGCAGCGTGGCGGTGCGCGGCGCCCAACTGACCAGCGCCATCTGCCCCAGGATCGACCCGGGCCCCATCGTCGCCAGCAGGCGACCACGACCACCCGGGCCCCCCAGCACCTCCACCTGACCCTGCAGGATCAGAAAGCAGGTATATCCAGGCTCCCCCTCCCGGCAGAGCTGGCTGCCCGCGGGGTAGAGCATTGGGGCCGTCATCTCAGCCAGGCGTTCCAGATCGGCACCCCGCAGCCCCGAGAACCTGGGAAGCGGTGGCAACTCCGTGGGCTCGGGATCCTGCTTCGGCATGCCCTCAAGCGCAGAGCGTCTCGCTTCCCGCGAATCGTCGGTCTCTTGCCGCGCCTGCGACTCGAGACGCTGCCTCTCGCACTCGATCTCGAGATCCGTCTCTTCCAAGAGGGTGGTCACGAACCTGATCACGCCCCCCACCACCGTGGCCACCGCCTCGGGGGCGTGGTTGGTGAAGGCCTGCAATACGTATTGGTCCAACTCCAGCGCCAGGCAGTCCGTCGCCGCCACCACCGTGGCCGAGCGCGGAGCGGGATCGATGCAGCACATCTCCCCCACGGTGTCGCCGGCCTGCAGCTGTTGCACGCACCTGCTCCCTCCGCCCTCCTCCTCGATGAAGACCGCCAGCCGACCCTGCAGCACGAAGGCCATGGAGCTGCCGCGCTCGCCCTGTTGGAAGAGCGTCCACCCCTTCTTGAGGGGACGCGCCTGCAAGGCGGCAGCCAGGACGTGGAAATCCTCTTCGTCCAGCCCGGCCAGCACGGGCGAGCGGCGCAACAGGGCGAGATGGGTTGGCTCGAGCATGTTTCCTCCGGATCCGGCTGGATCGAGGGTACCGGAATCCGCAGCAGGATGCGAGGCTCGATGCGGGATCCCGCCCTACTCCAGCACCAGGTCCCAGTTCAGCTCCGACTCGTGCTCGGGGAGCTGCTCGATGGCCCCCTGCTGACCGCGCAGGTGCTCCACGAAGGCCAGCACTGCGGTCCTCACCAAGCTCGTGAAGAGCTCGCTTTCCACGTAGGCGTCGCCGCAGCCATCCCCGGCGGCTGCGCAGTAGATGGGCACGAAGCTGTAGTGGCCGGCGTTGGCGAAGCTGCCCAGCGCCCGCGGCACCGACGTGATCGGGGCGTGCAGCGCCTGAAAGTCGGTGCCCACGGTGCCGTCGCGCATGGCACCCAGGGTCAGAACGGGCCGTTCGATGGCTGCCGTGCCCCCGTCGATGGCGTTGGCGTCCCACGGCGCGTAGGTCACCGCAGCCGTCACGCGGGGATCACCGTACTCGAACCCTCCGATCAGCTCGGCTCCACCGGTGGCGTAGGCGGTGTAGCCGCCGAAGGAGTAGCCGCTGACCACGTAGCCGGCGTCGGGATCCACACAGCCGTTCAGGGAGCTGTCGGTCCCTTCGGCCTCGCTCAGCAGCCAGTCGAAGGCGTCCTGCACGTCCGCGGGTCGTTGGACGACGAGGGCCTCGAAGCCGGCCGAGCTGTCCAGGAAGGTGTTTCCCGGATGGTCCGGCGCCACGACGACCCAACCATGGGTCGCAGCGAACTCGGCCAGCCAGAACATCTCCCAGCGGATGGAGGTGTTTCCATGGCTATGCACCATGACAGGCCGAGGCTCGCTGCAATCGGGCTGGACGTCGTCGAAGGAAGCACCCGTGTGGTTCCAGGAGTCCCAGCCGTAGACGTGGGGCTCGCCGCCCTGGTCCAGGGAGGGAAACCAGACCTCGATGGTGAGATCGTCACCACCCTGGTTCTGCGTGGCCGCTGTCGTGATGCCTGCGCGCCAGGCGCCCAATGCGCCGTAGTCCGGGGCCTGGTGGCCTGCGGTGTCGTCCAGGCATGGGCCTGTGTCGTCCGGGCCGGAGCCTGTGTCGGTTCCAGGGACGCCACTGTCGCCGGGTGGAGGATTCCCGCCACCG
Source organism: uncultured Enterobacterales bacterium (assembly GCA_964454135.1). Classification (GTDB taxonomy): domain Bacteria; phylum Myxococcota_A; class UBA796; order UBA796; family JAFGLY01; genus CAYVQL01. The sequence goes on from CAYVQL010000100.1 coordinate 22,668, forward strand.
CCGGCGGCACGGTCCTGCTCCGGGCTGCAGGCCACGATGAAGCTGGACAGGAGGAAGCGGAGCTGCAGCGCACGCATGGTGGGGCTCCTGGCCGGGGCAAGCGGGAGCAGGAGGGGTATCACGCCCGGCCGGACTTGGGCGCGAGGGGTTCGCCCGCCCCGCACCTAGAACGCCACCCCCCCATTGAGGGCCAGGGTCAGGTTGGTGGGCAGGTAGCGGAAGCCGTAGAACACGTCGTTGTCGAAGTCATCCGAGTCCGTCTCGTAGCCCCCGGGCACCAGCGCGCCGGTGATGCGCGCGCCGAAGACGCCCCGCTCTTCCTCGCCCAGCAACCAACCCAGGCCCACGGAGGGGCCGGGCCCGATGTCCACATCTCGGTCATGCGCCAGCGAACCCAGCCGCACCGCCTCCACTCCGAAGCCCAGCTCGAGGAAGGGACGGGTTCGCTGCCGGGCCTGGTAGAGGCGCCGGTATCCGCCCTCGCTGCGCCCGTGCAGCAATAGTCCTCCGTCGGTGTTGCCCGCACGCAGCGCCATGTCGCCGTAGAACGCCTTCTCTTCGCTCAGGGGCCAGGCCAGCACCAGCCTGCCGCCCGCACCGATGGGTAGCGCGTGGTCGCGCCCGTAGGTGTAGCGGGCCATGGGGGTGCGGATGAGGGGCAGCTCCCCCAGCAGGGAGAGCTCAGCGGCGGCCCGCGCGCTGCTGACGGACAGCAGGGCGGCTCCAAGGCTCAGCATCATCAGGCTCGGCATCGTCGCTCCACGGGGCTCGGTCTTCAACCTCAGCTACCTGGAATTTCTTGCAAGAATCACTCCGGAAAGCGACATCAGGCCAAGTCGTGCTTTGACACGGAGAGACTGGCGGAGGCTCTTCGGGCAGGGCGCCAGGACTGCCCCCGAACCGCGATCCGCATGCCGCGCTGCAGCCTGACCGGCCCATCATCAGACGTACCACCTGGGGAGAAAGCTGCTACACTCCGGCCATGCATGCACAGCCCAAGTTCGCCCAGTTGGCCCTGGCCCTCCTGTTGTTCGCCGGCTGCGATCCCGACACCGACGAGACCGCGCAGGACTCCGCCCCTCCGGACACCACCGACACCCCGGGCACCACCGACACCGCCCTGACCGCCGAGACGGTCCCCCTGGGCGGCGAGTGCGCCATGGACGTCGACTACGGCGGCTTCGTCGTCGAGGCGCGCGAGGACTACGCCCTGGTTGACGGGGGCGTCACCGACGGGGTCGTGCCCAGCAGCGTGCTGGAGGAGCTGGGCGCCAGCGAGCACTGCCAGCTGCTGCGGCAGAACAACCCCTTCTGCAAGCCGAGCTGCGAGTCCGACGAGGTCTGCGACTTCGACGGCGAGTGCATCCCCTACCCCCTGGGGCAGGACCTGGGCACGGTGTCGGTGCTGGGCCTGCTCGACGAGGTGGTCATGGAGGCCCTGCAGCCGGGGAACGTCTACTTCGAGACCTCGCTGTCCAACCCGCCCTTCGAGGCCGACGCCCTGATCGAACTGTCCATGCCCGCCGGCACCTACGGCCCGGCCCAGCTCTACGGCGTGGGCGTCGAGACCCTGGTCCCGGACAAGGGCCTGCACGAGCTGGTCTCGGGCCAGGATCTCACGCTGAGCTGGGCACCCCCGGAAAGCGAGCTGCAACGCGCCGAGGTCGCGCTGAAGATCAGCATCGACGAGCACGGCCTGACACCCGCCAAGCTGCTCTGCGCCTTCCCCGATACGGGCGAGGGGGTCGTGCCGTCGTCGCTGATCGACCAGCTGATCAACCAGGGCGTGACCGGCTTTCCCGCCGGCGAGCTGTCCCGTCGCACCGTGGACCAACACGCCGCGGCCAGCGGCTGCATGGACTTCTTCGTCTCGTCCCCGCGCGAGATCTCGGTCTCGGTCCCGGGCTACACCCCCTGCACGGATGACAGCGACTGCCCCAAGGGGCAGGAGTGCAATGAAGAGATGGAGATCTGCGAATGACCCGGCAACTGGCACTGCTCACCATGGCCACAGGGCTCGCGACAGCGGCTTGCAAGAAGGACATCGATGGGACCGTCGACTGTCCCGAGGGCTACGAGCCAACGGAGGACGGCAGGGACTGCGTCCCCATCGACACCGCTTCCGCCGACACGGGCAGCAAGGACACGGGGCCCGGCTCAGGCGACTCGGGCGACTCGGGCGACAGCGGCCATGATTCCGGCCACACCGGCGACACCGGCGAACCCAAGAAGCTGCCGAGCTTCGACTGCAGCACGGTCCTGTCCAAGGGTCCGCTGAAAGAGGTCTTCCTCGAGGCCCCGCGCGGCCGCGACGACGTGGCCTTCGACGCCGAAGGCGCCATGATCGGCAGCGACAACGACGTGCTGTGGCGCGCCACCTCGCCCACCGAGGCCGAGGTCTGGGCCCCCGGCGTGCAGAAGGTCTACCAGATGGACTACCTGCACGACGGCGACCTGGTCACCGCCCTGTCCACCGGCGAGCTCATCCGCGTCAGCCCCGACGGGGTGGACTCGGTCATCGTCGCGGATGCCCACTGCTACAGCGTGGTGGTGGGCAAGGACGGCATGGTCTACTGCAGCGCCCGCATGGGGATCAAGCGGGTGGATCCCGACACGGGGGAGAAGGAGATCCTGATCAAGGGCAAGGACTACAAGCCGCGCGCCATGAACTTCAGCCGCGACTGGTCCGTGATGTACTTCGGCACCCAGAACAGCGACGGCGAGATCCACCGCGTGGAGCTGGACGAGGACATGAACCTCATCAGCGAGCCCGAGGTGCTGGTGGCCGACACCGGCGGCTGGCACGACAGCCTGAACGTCAGCGCCTGCGGCAACATCTACTTCACCGGCGTCTTCGGCACCTATATGGGTCGCGTCAACGCCGACCTGTCGGTGGATGTGCTGCTGGACTGGGACTTTCAGAACTACGGCCACGGCATCGAGTGGGGCGTGGCGCGGGGGGGCTGGGACGAGATGGCCATCTACCAGCCCCACCCCTACATCGGCACCGTGGTGGCCGAGGTGGTGGTGGGCGAGCCGGGGAGGGCCTGGGAAGGCGAAGTGATCGGTGGCCACACGCTCTGATCCGCTGGGCGCCCTCGCGCTGATCGCGCTGCTGGCCTGCAGGGATCCAACGGGGTCGGACAGCGACGCGGGCGGCGACACAAGCAGCGACACAAGTGGCGACACAGCCCGTGACAGCGGCACCGACCCCGGCCCCCAGGTCACGCTGGAGGCCGAGGAGAACCCCTACAACCCCTTGAGCGCCTTCGTCACCGTGACCGCGGATCGGGACGTGACGCTGCAGCTGGAGCACGGGGAGGACGGCAGCTTCGGCCACCCGACGCCCGCCCAGGAGCTGGCGGCGAACGAGTCCGCCCAGGTCCTGGTGCTGGGCCTGCGCGCCTCCCGCGAGCACTGGATCCGCGCCCTGGGCAGCATCGACGGGCGGACCTGGACCAGCCAGGCCATCCCCTTCGAGACCCAGGCCCTGCCCGCGGACTGGCCCAGCTGCCACGTGACCCACCACGGCAGCGCAGAGCCGGGTGAGGACGAGGTGATCTGCAGCAACGCCGACGTGAAGGACGGCGCCATCTACTTCTGCCTCGACGGCCAGGGCGAGATCGTCTGGGCCATCCCCCATCCTGCGGGCGAGGGCATCCACGCTTTCCGCGTGCTGCAGGACGGCAGCTTCGCCATGACCTCGGACACCCAGTCCATGCTGGCCTTCAGCGCGGCCTCGGGCGAGCCGCTGGCGAGTTACACGCCCGGTTGGTTCCTGGGCGCCACCCGCTTCGAGCACCACTGGATCGACATCCACGAGGTCATCCAGCTGACCGAAGGTCCCTGGGCAGGGGCCGTGGCCTTCCTGACCCAGAGCTTCGAAGAGCCCGATCCCAAGACCCTGATCAAGGGCGCCGGCATCGTGGTGATGGATCCCTCCACGGGGGATGTGCACTGGGACTGGAGCGCCACCGGCAAGAACCTCTCCGACGGGCTCTCCATCGACGAGGACCTCTCCATGGATCGCGTAGGCCTCTACATCGGCCATGGCGGCTGGCTGCACGCCAACGCCCTGCTCCATCGCCTGGAAGAGGGGCGCCAGATCTTCTGGATGCACATGCGTCACCAGGACTGGATGATCAAGATCGACGTCGAGACCGACGACGTGGTCTGGCGCCTGGGCTACGAGGGCGACTTCGCGCTGGTGGACGATCTCGACGCCGACACACCCCAGGCGGCGGACGACTGGGACTGGTTCTACCAGGGCCACGCCCCCGAGCAGCTCTCCTTCGAAGACGGGCGCACGCGCTTCGTGATGCTGGACAACGGCGTGATCCGTCCGGGCATCGAGGACTACGAGGAGCACCCCTACAGCCGCGTGGTGGAATACCTCATCGACGAGTCCTCCATGCGGGCCCAGCTGCTCTTCAGCTACGGCAGCGCCGACGAGAGCTCCCCGGACTGGTTCTACTCCTCCCCCTCGGGCGACGCGGACCTGACCGAGGAGGGTGACCGGCTGCACTTCGTCAAGAGCGACCCACCTGCCTTCATCGGCGAGGTCTCCTACCCCGAAGGGGAGCTGCTGAGGAAGATCGAATGCGACGTGGACACGGAGCATTACCGCGTGAACTGGGCGCCCTCGCTCTACGAGCTGGACTGGCGCTTCGAGGGGGAGTGAACCTCAGTCCTCGCAGTCGCCGAGCCCCACCTCCACCAGCTCCAGCTGCAGCTCGTCCCCCTCGATCTGGTCCAGGTGCAGCGGAAAGCAGTACGGCAGGCCATCCGAGGAGCAGGTCTGGCAGTCCACGCCAAAGCTCATGGCCAGCTCGCAGAGTTCATCCGCGCTGGTGATCTTGTCCGAGAAATCAATCATGTCGCGGGCGTCCGCCTCTCCCTGCAGCTGTCCGCCCCCCAGGTAGCTGCCGTCCGCGGCGAAGGTCGCCGAGAAGCGCAGATCGTGCACCAACAGGGTCTGGTCGCCCACGGCCACCTCCAGCTGCTCGGTCTGCAGCGCGAAGTAGGGCGACGACGAGAAGTCGGCAGGGGGCAGCACGGTGGTGGGCCAGCACAGGTCCTGGACCGCCGGATCGCTGCCCTGCTCGGGCAGAGCGACCAGCAAGGAGAGCACCTCGTCCGCCCGCAGGATCCCCAACAGGATCTCCAGCCGGTAGTCGACGATCTCCACCAGGAGCGGACCGAGGTTCTCCGGCTCGAGAAAGCGCGCAGAGTCGATGTCCAGCAGGTAGACACGGTCCTCGTAGCTCTCGACCGGTTCGCAGCCCAGACACGAGGTCGCAAATCCGAAGGCCTCCTCTCCCAGGCAGCTGCTGACCAGGGCCGAGTAGCTGGTGGCAGGCTCCAGGGGATCGTCCGGATCGAAGCGCAGGATCTCGCTCTCCTCGTCGTAGCGGCTGGTGCCGGGGATCGTGGAGCCGAGCTGGTGCAGGGAGATGGCGAGCTCGCTCTGATCCAAGACGCCATCCAGCTGCACCTCCAGGTCGGCCCGATAGTAGAAATCGACGGCGCCGTCCAGCGGGTAGGTGGACACGATCTCCACCTCGCAGGGAGCCTCCAGGTCGGCCCAGAGCGTGTCTCCCCCTTCCACCTCACTCCAATCCCACCAGCACCCGGATGACAGTGCGAGGAGAAGTGCTCCGTGTCGTGTCTGCATGTGCATGGCGCGCTCCGCAAAGACTGCGCCGTGATGCTATGGCAGCCCTGCCTCCCCCAGGTTCAAACGAAGAACAAAAAACCGGAGCACCGCCATGATCGCCATCCTGCCGCTCATGCTCGTTGCCAGCACGCTGGCCGCCGATCCCGATCCCGACGCCATCGACGAGGCCCTGGCCCTGGCCGGGCTGCAGCGCGCCGACCTGGGCTGGACCCCCAAGGGCTGGTGGCCACGCTGGCCCGAGGCCCCCTACCGGCTGGCCCTCTTCGACGGGCTCTTCGCTCATCCGCTGGACACGGTGCCCTTCACGCGCGGCATGGGGCGCAGCGCCTGGACCCTGCTGGATCCCGCCACCCTGGACGAGCGCAAGCCCACCCAGGCGGGCCACCTGTTGCAGGCCGTGGAGCGCCTGGGCATCGACCCCATCTACGGGGGCTTCCGCAGCTACAGCGCCAACCTGCTGGTGGAGCCCACGCCCCTGGACCAGGCCATCCTGGAGCTGACCCGGCGCGCGGGCCGTTCCGCCCGCGCCCACAGCTTCGGCATGGATCTGCCCTACCCCAAGCCCGCCGAAGCCCTGGCCGAGGCCGTGACCGTGCTGCCCGCGGGCACCAGCCCCATTCTGGGGCGCCTTGTGCTGGAGGTGGCCGAGTGCCAGCGCTGGATGGACCTTGCCTTTCGGAACGTGGACGCCGCCGACCGCATCGCCGTGGCCCGCGCCACCCACATAGGCGAGGAGCTGGTGGACGCCTTCGACTACGCCCCGGCCTTCGACGACCTGCAGCGCGACCTGGACGAGCCCAGCCTGTGGTACGCCAGCCAGCGCGCAGTGCAGGCCCTGGACGAGGCGCGCGTGGCCCTGCAGGCCCTGGACCTGCGCAAGCCGGGCAGCTTCGCCTTCGACTGGCGCACGCCCCACGGCTGGATCCGCATCCGCGGCGGGGGCAAGGACGAGGTGGACGGCCACGAGAGCCTGCTGATCGTGGACCTGGGCGGCGACGACACGTACCATGGCCCGGTGGCCGCCAGCTCCGCGCTGCAGCCCATCAGCCTGCTGCTGGACCTGGAAGGCGATGACACATATCACTCGCAAGGGCCCGCCCAGGGCGCCGGCCTGGCCGGGGTCGGCATCCTGTTGGATGCGCAGGGCGACGACCGCTACCAGGCCGCTATCCACGGCCAGGGGGCCGGCCAGGTGGGCCTGGGTCTGCTGGCGGATCTGCAGGGCGACGACCGATACGAGCTGCTCAAGAGCGGCCAGGGCTTCGGCTGCTTCGGCGCAGGCCTGCTCTTCGATCTCGAGGGCCAGGACGCCTACCAGCTGCACGCCGACGGCCAGGGCTTCGGCGGGCCGCGCGGCGTGGGACTGCTGGCGGATCGCACGGGCGATGACCGATACACGGCGATACGCCAACACAGCATCACTGGCCGCCCCTCCTACCACTCCCCGGAGCTGGACGTGGCCGTGTCCAACGCCCAGGGCGTGGGCATGGGTCGCCGCGGCGACGGCAGCGACGGCCACTCCTGGGCCGGCGGCCTGGGGGCTCTGCTGGATGGAGAGGGCGACGACGTCTACACGGCCGGCAACTGGGCCATGGGCACGGGCTACTGGTTCGGCGTGGGCCTGCTGCACGACGGCGCGGGTGACGACGCCTACCACGGCGTGGCCTACTCCCAGGGCAGCGGGGCCCACTTCTGCATCGGCGCCCTGGTGGACGATGCGGGCGACGACCAGCACCTGGCCGAGGAGAACTCCACCTCGAGCCTGGCCTGGGGGCACGACTTCACCGTGGCCCTGCTGGCGGACCAGGAGGGAGACGACACATATCGCGTGGGTCGCAATGGCCTGGCCAAGGCCATCAACCGCAGCATCGCCGTGCTGGCGGATGGTGCGGGCGACGACGTCTACGAGACGGAAGAGCTGGCGCGCCCCGGGCAGGCCCTGTTCGACGAACGCTTCCTGGTGCGGGACGGCGTGCACAGCTACTGGACCGACACAAGCTCCCTGGCGCTCTTCTTGGATGCAGGGGGTGATGATACGTATTGGGGCGAGCTGATCGACGACCAGCAGTGGCTCGACGCACCCGAGGATCCCAACTGGGGCGTGCGCAACTTCGGGCTGGGCGTGGACCGGGCCGACGGGCGCCTGGACTGGACGCCGGTGCCCGTGGGCGGACCCTGAGCCGCCCTCAATCCGGATCGCACTCCCCGTCGCAGGTGTGGATGTTCTCTCCCTGCAGGAAGAGCCACTTGACCTGTTCGAACGCCACTTCCTGCAGGACCGCGTCGTCGTGCACGCCGTTGTCCGTCTCGGGGATGGTGTTCTGGTCCGGGGGCCAGTAGGCCTTCAGGTCGTCGGGCACGCGGATCTGGGTCAGGGAGGTGGCCGTGGTAGGCCCCTTGATCGTCTCCAGCCCGTAGACCGGATCCGTGGCGTACTCCAGGTGCGCCGCCCCCAGCGTGCGCGAGAGCAGGTCGGTGGCGATATTGGGCACCTGGCAGTCGCCGATGCCCTCCTGCAGCAACACGGTCTTCTGAGGCGCTTCGGGCAGCTCGGGATCGTTGTTCAGCAGGCTGCCCAGCACCGCCGGATCCGAGAAGTCGAAGTAGGTCTGGATGGCGGCGATGAAGAGGTTCTGGGTCAGCGGATCCGGGTAGAGCACGTCGATCAGCTTGTCCAGGTAGGAGAAGTGCACCGAACGTTGGATCATATGGGACCAGCCCGATCCTGGAACCGCCAGGGTGGCCCGCGAGATGCGCGGCGACACCGAGACCTGCGACGCACCCTGGATGCCCCCCAGGCTGATGCCGTAGTACCAGATATTGTAGGGATCCACCAGGGATTCCTTCACGCCGCGGCCGATGGCCGGATCGTCGGGCAGCTCGCCCAGGGTCAGCTCCACCAGGGCGATGTTGTTGATGTGCGACTGCACCAGCCGATCGGTGACGACGGTGATGCGACTCATATCGGTGATGACCTCTGAGATGATCAGGTCGATGTCGCCGCTGGACAGGCCGATCCAGTCGGTGGCTACCAGCACCGCGCCCGTCTCGGAGGCCATGGGGTGGATCAGGGACTCGGCGGTGCCGCTGTCCAGCATCCACTCCCCGGTCCCAAAGAGGCCATGCCCGATCAGCACCAGGGGCAGGCCGCCCTGCTTTTTGGCCTGCGGCGGGATCACCATGGTGAAGTCGTAGTCGAACCAGTCTTTCTGCAGCAGGATGCCGCCCTCTTCGTCGCGCTGCAGGTCGTTGTCGGCGGTCAGGAAGCCGGGCGGCGTGAACGTACCCTTCACCAGCCAGGCCACGTGCTCGTTGGGATCCGCTTCGACCGACTCGATGACGTAGTCCACGCCCTGCTTCTCGATCAGCTCCAGGGTCTGGGCGCGCATGGAGCGGATGGGCCCCAGCGAGAATTCCTCGGAGGCGACCTGAAAGTCCCAGGCCAGCAGCAGGTCCTCTCGGGTCCAGCCGGCTTTCTCGGCCACTTCGAAGAAAGCGTCGAAGCGCGGCCGCATTCCCTCCACGACCTCGTCATCGGTCGGGATGCCGTCGCGCAGGGCCACGAAGACGTCGGGGCTCTGTAGGGACAGCCCGTCCACGTCGGTCAGGCTGTCCGAGAGCAGCACCACGTAGCGGGCGCCCAGCT
>CAYVQL010000101.1:0-31988 GCA_964454135.1 uncultured Enterobacterales bacterium
GCGCGGGGGGGCTGCCCGCCGGGGTCGTGCCCCCCCGGGCGCGGGCGGCGGGCCCGGGGGGGGGGGAGGGAACGGCGCAACTTCAACGACCTCGTTGGCTATCTGACGAAAAGGCCCTTCAGAGAATGGCAGATCGGGGAGGCTACGTCGAGGGCGCCACCTCGCCGCGGTCCTGCCCCCAGCAGGACGGGCTACGGATCCCGTGCTTGGAGCTCACCATGAACACCTTCCACGGCTACCCCGTCCTGTGCGAAAACTCGAACAGCGGTTTGCTCCATTGATACCAGGCGTTGGTGCATGGCTCCCGTTGACGCCAACCAGGCTTCGGACCAAGATGCTCCTCCGATTGACCGCCTGAGGAGATCCACCCATGGCCGCCCGCACGAAGAGCAAAGTGACGCCGAAGTACAAGACGAAGTACCGGGTGAAGAACTGGGCGGTATACGAGGCTGCCCTCAGAAAGCGCGGAGATGTCACGTTGTGGTTCGATGAGGACGCCATCGATGCCTGGAATGCGCCGACGAGCGGGCGCCCCGGCGGCCAGCGCCGCTACTCCGATCTCGCCATCGTGACCGCCTTGACCTTGCGCGCCGTTTTTCGCCTACCGCTGAGGCAGACGGAAGGCTTCATCGCGTCGCTGATCCGGTTGATGAGCCTGGACCTCGCGACGCCGGACCACACCACGCTCTCGCGCCGTGGAGCCACGGTCGAGGTCCCTGAGTTCATTCGACAGCACGATGGCCCGTTCCACCTCGCCATCGACTCGACGGGGCTGAAGATCATGGGCGACGGCGAGTGGCATGCCCACAAGCACGGAACCTCGAACAAACGACGCCGCTGGCGCAAACTCTATCTGGGCGTGGACGCCGAGGGCTTCATCGTCGCCTCCGAATTGACCGACAGCTCCGTCGACGACGCGTCCGTCGGCGCCGCGATGATCAGGCGGATCGAAGCGCCCATCGAGCGCTTCACGGCTGATGGAGCCTACGACACGAGGGCGATCTACGAGGCGCTCGTTTCCGATGGCGTGTTGATACCCACTGTCGTGATCCCTCCACGCAAGACCGCATCTCCTTCGAAGCCATCGGAGGACGTCTTCCGGCAGCGAGATGCGGCGATCGCGAAAATCGCAGAAGTGGGCCGGCGTCGATGGCGAAAGGAGGCGGGCGCCCATCAGCAAGCGCGCGCCGAAAACGGCATGTTTCGGTATAAACGCATCATAGGGGATGCGCTCCGTGGCAGGAATTCGGCAACGCAAACAAGGGAGGCGAAGGTCGGCGTGCTGGTGATCAATCGCATGACCGCCCTTGGAATGCCTGTGTCGGTGCCGGTCGCGCCGTGAGAGCAGGATGGTGATGGGCGGATCCGGCCTCAATTTGAGCCATGCAACAACGCCCCGCAGCAGCGGCCGTGCACCGTGACTCGCACGAGCCCAGGACCGAGCGGTACTGCTGGGAGAAGGAGCCCCACGGTCAACTCGGGAGGGGGGTGTGCCCCACAGAAGTGATCACCCGCTGAGGTGTGCCCCCTCAATCCCGCCTCCTCCCCACCAACGCCACCACCCCCAGCAACAGCCAACCCAGCCCCCCGGCCACGCCGCCTGAGCCGCAGCTGCAGCCGCCGCCGCCCTTCATGGAACCATCGGCCGTGTCCGCCGGAACGCTCGCGTCGGGATCGCCGCTGTCGCCCTCGCTGTCGCCGGGCTCCTCGCCGCTGTCGCCAGGCTCCTCGCCGCTGTCGCCGGGCTCGCCCGTGTCCTCGATGGGCTCGCAGTCCTCGCTCCAGCCCGGCGCGCCGGGGTAGACCTCGGGGTCGGTGTCGTCGCAGTCGGTCGGCAGGGGCCAGCCGTCCTCGTCCTGGTCGTCGTCGTTGCCGTCGCAGTCCTGGTCCGTGCCGTCGTACCAGATCTCCTTGGCGGCGCTGTTCACCAGCGGATCCTCGTCGTCGCAGTCCGTGCCGCCGTAGGCGTCCGCCAGCTCGCCGTCGTGGTCCTGGTCGTAGTCGTTGGCGCCGTCGCAGTCGCTGTCCACGCCGTCGTACCAGCTATCGGCGGCGTCAGGATTGACGGAGGCGTCGTCGTCGTCGCAGTCGCTGCCGCCGTAGGAATCGCTGTCGTAGCCGTCCCCATACTGGTCGTAGTCGCTGGCGCCGTCGCAGTGGGTGTCCTGGCCGTCGTACCAGGTCTCCTCGGGCAGCGGGTAGATGTCGGTGTTGGTGTCGTCGCAGTCGTCGCCGCCGTAGGCGTCGGACAGGTGGCCGTCGGCGTCGGCGTCGTACTCGTTGGCGTTGTCGCAGTCGGTGATCCGGCCGTCGTAGGGGTCGTCCACCGCCCCAGGATAGACGCTGGCGTCGCCGTCGTCGCAGTCGTCGCCACCGTATGAGCTGGACTGGAAGCCGTCGCCGTCGGCGTCGTAGTCGTCGCCCCCGTCGCAGTCCTGGTCCGCGCCGTCGTACCAGACCTCTTTCGCGTCCGGGTGCGCGAGGGGATCCTCGTCGTCGCAGTCGCCTCCGCCGTGGGCGTCGGAAACGTGGCCATCCGCGTCGGCATCGTAGTCGTTGGCGCCGTCGCAGTCGCTGTCCGTGCCGTCGTACCAGGTCTCGCTGGCGTCGGGATTGATGGCAGCGTCGCCGTCGTCGCAGTCGCTGCCGCCGTGGGCGTCGCTGTCGAAGCCGTCGCCATCCGCGTCGTAGTCGCTGCCGCCGTCGCAGTCCTGATCGACGCCGTCGTACCAGGCGTCGGCGGCGCCGGGGTTGACCGCGGCGTCCGTGTCGTCGCAGTCATCGCCGCTGTGGGCGTCGGACGCGTAGCCATCGCCGTCCGCGTCGTAGTCGTCGCCGCCGTCGCAGTCGCTGTCCACGCCGTCGTACCAGGTCTCGCTGGCGTCGGGGCTGACAGCGGCGTCGCTATCGTCGCAGTCGCTGCCGCCGTAGCCGCTGGCGTTGTGGCCGTCACCGTCGGCGTCGTAGTCGTTGGCTCCGTCGCAGTCGCTGTCGATGCCGTCGTACCAGGTCTCGCTGGCGGCCGGGTTGATGGAGGGGTCGGTTTCGTCGCAGTCGGTCCCGCCGTCGCCGTCGGCGCCGTCGCCGTCCGCGTCCTGGTCGTAGTCGTCGGCGCCGTCGCAGTCGCTGTCGATGCCATCGTACCAGGTCTCGGCGGCACCTGAGTGGACCGTCGCGTCCGTGTCGTCGCAGTCGCCGCCGCCATGGGCCAGCGCCTGATCACCGTCGGCGTCCTGGTCGTAGTCGTCGGCGCCGTCGCAGTCGCTGTCTGTGCCGTCGTACCAGGTCTCGCTGGCGGCCGGGTTGATGGAGGCATCGTCGTCGTCGCAGTCCTGGCCGCCCGCCACGGTGGCGTCGAAGCCGTCGCCGTCCACGTCGGCCAGGTCCTGGCCGTCGCAGTCCTGGTCGATGCCGTCGTAGGCCGTCTCGCTGGCCCCGGGGTAGATGGCGGCGTCGCCGTCGTCGCAGTCATCGCCCCCCGAGGACTCGGCGTCGTAGCCGTCTCCGTCGGCGTCTACGGCCGGCGCGCCCTCGCCGCCCGTGGCGCCGATGTCGCTGCGCGAGCCGTCCATATCCAGCAGCGATGGATCGCCGGCGTCGATCAACGTGCTGGCGGAGTCCAATCCCAGGTCGTCGTTGCCGCAATCCCCGTCCAGGCTGTAGCCGGCCAACAGCGGATCGTCGGTCAGGTTGCCGGAGCCGCTGATGTCGCTGGCGTCGAGGTAGCCCGAGACATCGGCGTCGGTGTTGTCGAACCAGTCGTTGTAGGAGAGGTTGGAGTAGCTGGCGCTGTAGCTGTCGTAGGCGTAGACGCCATCGCCGGCCTGGGTGTAGGCCACGATGTTGTTGGCGAAGTCCCAGTAGCTGCTGCGCAGCAGAACGCCACCGCCGTAGCTGGAGGCCTGGGAGCCGACGATGGTGTTGTTGACGAAGTCGGTGTAGTAGTCCAGGTAGGCGTAGACGCCGCCGCCATCGATGAGCGCGACATTCTCCTGGAAGATGTTGTTCCTCCAGTCGTCGTTGCCGGTGGTGTTGTAGCTGTAGACGGCACCGCCGTAGCTGGCCTGGTTGCCGCAGAAGGTATTGGCGCTGATGCTGCGGTCGCCGCTCTGGTAGGAGTAGAGCGCGCCACCGGAGTAGCCGGCGGTGAGCACGCTGTTCTGTACGAAGGCGTTTCCGCTGATCTCCAGGTCATCGGCGTAGACCGCGTAGACCGCGCCGCCGCCGTAGGCGGCCTCATTCGTGGTGAAGCTGCTCTGGTCGACAAGCAGGTCGTCGTAGTTGGCGCTGCGCGGGTAGAAGTAGATGGCGCCACCGTAGCCGGCGCTGGCGCTGTTGTTGTCCAGCGTGGAATCGGCCACATCGACGCTGGAGTAGTAGTCGGCGTAGAGCGCGCCGCCATGGGTGGCGGCGGCGTTGCCGTCGAAGCTGGTCCCGGAGATGTCCAGATCGCTGTAATAATAGGCGTAGAGCGCGCCCCCGCTGCCGCCCGAGGCGTCGTTGGCGTCGAAGCTGCTGTCCGTGATGTCCAGATCGCCGTACACGTATTGGGCCCAGATGGCGCCGCCGTGCGAGCCGGCCAGGTTGGCGTCGAAGGCGACGTCGTTCAGGGCCCCCTCGCTGTAGTAGTACAGAGCCAGGGCGCCACCGTGGTAGTAGGCCTGGTTGCCCTCCAGCTCCAGCCCGTCCAGGTCCACGTCGCTGTAGTAGGTGGCGTAGAGCGCGCCGCCCGAGCCGTAGATGGCCTCGCCGTCGCTCAGCGTGGAGTCGCTGATGACCAGCTCGTCGTACAGGTACGAGGCGTGGACGGCGCCGCCGTTGTAGTAGGCGCTGTTGCCCTCGAAGCTGCAGTCGTCGATCAGGACGCTGCCATCCGTGTTGAACCGCAATGCGCCGCCGTAGCCGCGGTAGGCGCTGTTGCCCTCGAAGCTGCTGCCCTCGATGCCGATGGCGAAGTCGTCGTAGCCGTCCACGGCGCCGCCGTCGTAGTAAGCGATGTTGTCGGTGAAGCTGCTGTCGGCGATCTCCAACGACGAGGCGTCAGTGACGTAGACCGCTCCGCCGTAGTAGGCGTAGTTGTCCAAAAATGCGCAGCCGTCCACGGCGACCGTGCTGCCCCCGGTGCCGTAGATGGCGCCGCCTCGGTAGGCGTAGTTGGTGTCGAAGTTGGCATTGGAGACCACCAACGAGGAGAGGTCCGCCAGGTGGATGGCGCCGTCGTAGCCGTAGTACCAGTAGTTGCCGTAGTTGCTGTCGAAGTTGCCACCGTCGATGGTCAGCTGCGCGGCCGTAGTGGCGTAGATGGCCGATCCGTGGGAGTAGCTGCCCACGTTGTCCACGAAGTGGGTGTCTGTGGAGCTGAGCGTGGTGCTGGCCGCCAGGTAGACGCCGGTGCCGTGGTAGTAGCTGTAGTTGTCGCTGAAGGTGCTGTCGCTCAGGGTCACGCCGCCGTCGGCCACGAAGATGGCGCCGCCGTAGTAGGCCCAGCCCGCCTCGAACCAGCACTGGTCGAAGCTGGGCGTGCCGCCGGACTCCACGTAGACATGGCCTCCGTAGTACGAGGTGTTGCTGTCGAAATCGCAGTCCGTGAAGCTGGGCGCGCCCCCCTCCACCAGCACGGCCGTTCCACTCAAGGAGGTGCTGCCCAGGTTCTCGAAGACCAGGTCCTGCAGGCTGGGGCTGGCGCCAGCCACGTGCATGCCCCGATAGCCGCTGTTGCGGATGGAGAAGCCCTGCAGCAGGCTGGCGGCGCCCTCGCCATCGTCGAAGGTCACGGCGTTGAGAGCGCCCGAGCCGTTGATGACCGTGCTGTTGGAGCCGCTGTCCGAGACCACCTCGATGGCCTTGCCGCCAAAGTCGATGGCCTCGGCGTAGGTGGCGGCCAGAACCGTGATGTCGTCGCCGTCGCTGGCGGCGTCGATGGCGTCCTGGATGGTGGTGAAGTCCCCCGATCCGTAGCGGTCCACCACCCAGCTGGCGGCGAGAGCCGGAGACGGCAGGACCAGGCCCAAGATGAGCAAGCGGACGAAGCGACGCATGGGTGCCTCCGAAAGAAATGGCCGATCAAGGCCAGTGTAGAACAAGGAGGCCGCCTGCGGAAGGCGCGCCCCACCGCCAGGAGCGCTGCTCAGGGCCCCAGCAGCGCCTCCAGCTGGGTCCGCCGGTACTCGATCATGTGGCGCATGCTGGCCTGGTAGTCGGTGACCTGCGCGGGCGTGTAGGGCCGCTTGGGATCCGAGAGCACGTAGGGCTGGATCTGAGCCTGCACCTCGTCCACGTAGGCCAGCGCATCCAGACCGTCCACGATGTCCAGCACCTCGTCGATGCGCGTCTTCCACGCTTCCGTGCACTCGGGTGAGGCCAGGCACTTCCAACCCACGCGCGAGATGACATCGTCGGCCGGATTCCAGTCCGGGTAGTAGAAGCTCTCGTCCACGCCGTGGGGCATGAACTTGAGCTGGTCGCTCTCCGGGTCGTGGTAGATGTAGGCGTCGTCGGAGGGGTAGCGGTAGGGGTAGCCGTCGTACTGGCCCACTACCGCGCAGACCGCCCAGTAGCTGAGGTAGGTGGCCATGTCCAGGGTGGAATCCACCGCCTCCATGTCGATGGGACCGTTCCCTTCCAGGGCCGCGGCGGTCTCGTACAGGATCAGGCGCTCGTCCTTGCCGAACTTGTTCTCGAAGCCCGAGATGTAGGCGCTCTCGAAGTCGGCGCCCCAGAACTCCCACATGGTGCCCTGGATGTCCTCGAACCAGGGGATCATCAGCTTGCGCGTGGCACTCTCCACGTTGACGTAGAGCCCGTAGTCCTCGCCGTTCAGCGTGATGTGGGCGTGGTGGGCCCGGCAAGAGGGCACGCCGGCTTCCCGGAAGACGAGGTAGGCCACCCGCTCGTGCATCATGGAGTAGTCCGAGACCATATTGTTGAAGGTCAGCTCGGTCAGCTCGATGAACTCCATGTCTTCGTCGTACTCGTCGAACTTGATCTTCAGCGAGGGCTTGTCGTCGATGGACTGCCAGGTGCTGCTGCCCTTGGTGCGCACGCCCACAGGCTCGAAGACCTGGTCCTGGTAGATGAAGCGACCCTCGGCGTAGGTGGTGGGCGCCCTGCGCAAGGCCTCCATGGAGGCTTCGGACAGCTCGATGGCGAACTCGGGCACGGCGCTCTCGTCCCAGAGCTGGCTGGCCACGGCCACGCCCTCGGCGCCCGGGAGCGTGGACGTGGGCATGCCGCTGTCGTCGTCTTCGGCCGAGCCGATTCGTTCCACCGGCTCTTCTTCCCCTGTCGAACCTCCCGAGTCGTGGCTGTCCGGCAGCAGGCCCCCGTAGGGCTGACAGGCGCCGAACAACGCCGCGCACGCGGACAGATACCGGAAAAGGAACGGCCTTCGTATCAGGGGGCACATGACTGCAGGATCGTAGCACGCCCTACCGCCCCCTGGGCGCTAGGCGTTTCCTAGGCGATGGCTGCCCCGCCAGCCTCTCAGGAAGGAGAACAGGCCTTGTCCGTCTGGCCCCGGTCAACGTCGCGGCCATTCGACGGAAAAACAAGGTTGCAGGCCCTTTCGATTTCCGGGGCATCTCGGATGCCCCGGCGCGCCCATAAGGCGCGGGGAGGGGGGAGCGTTAGCGATGCGGGGGGAGGCAGCCTCCCCCCGCCAAGAAATGCGGCCGTGGTCTTTGTTCGGGCCGACTGGCCCGAACGATGACCAAGGCCGTCCGTCTCACCCCACGCCAAGAAGCGCCTCTCCTTCCTGGACCGCTACCTCACGCTCTGGATCTTCCTGGCCATGGGTGCAGGCGTGGGCGGCGGCCACCTCTTTCCGCAGATCGTACCCCTGCTGGACGAGCTCTCCGTAGGAACCACGTCCATCCCCATCGCCGCCGGGCTTATCCTGATGATGTACCCGCCCCTGGCCAAGGTGCGCTATGAGGAGCTGGGCCGGGTGTTCAGAGACTGACGCATCCTGGCCCTGTCGCTGGTGCAGAACTGGATCGTGGGCCCCATCCTGATGTTCCTGCTGGCCGTGGTCTTCCTGCACGACATGCCCGAGTACATGGTGGGCCTGATCATGATCGGCCTGGCGCGCTGCATCGCCATGGTCATCGTCTGGAACGACCTGGCGCGCGGCGACACGGAGTACTGCGCTGGCCTGGTGGCCTTCAACTCCATCTTCCAGGTGGTCTTCTACTCGCTCTTCGCCTGGCTCTTCATCACCGTGCTGCCCCCGCTGCTGGGCCTGCAGGGCATGGAGGTGCACGTCACCATCGGCGAGATCGCCAAGAGCGTAGGCATCTACCTGGGGGCGCCCTTCCTGGCCGGCTTCCTCACCCGCGCCCTGCTCATCAAGCTCAAGGACAAGGACTGGTATCACCGCGAGTTCGTGCCGCGCATCAGCCCGCTGACCCTGGTGGCGCTGCTCTTCACCATCGTGGTGATGTTCTCGCTCAAGGGCGAGCTGGTGGTGGCCCTGCCCCTGGACGTGGTGCGAGTGGCCCTCCCGCTGCTGATCTACTTCGTGCTGATGTTCGCCGCTTCCTTCCTGATGAGCTGGAAGCTGGGGGCCGACTACTCGAAGACCGCCACGCTCTCCTTCACGGCGGCCTCCAACAACTTCGAGCTGGCCATCGCCGTGGCCATCGCCACCTTCGGCATCGACCACGGCGCCGCCTTCGCCGCGGTCATCGGGCCCCTGGTGGAGGTGCCGGTGTTGATCGGCCTGGTGAACGTGGCCTTCTGGCTCCGAGCCAGGCTGTTCATGGGCGGCCCGCGCTGAAGAGGGGCTCTCCACAGCTTCGCTTCGAGCTCCAGGGGCCCTGAAATCCCGGCAGTTCGACCTGTCGGTCGCTGCCGGGTATGCTTCAAAGATCTCCTCCACGAGAGAAGAAGTTGGGGCCCCCATGATCATCAACCCGCAGATTCCCCTCCACCGCCTGGTCCTCTCGCTGTCGGAGGCGTTGGACCACGTGCACAAGGACGTGTTCGACCACCAACGCAGGGTGGCCTACCTGGCCACCAACATCGCCCGCGTCATGGGATACCGGGGAACGGCGCTGCTGGACGTCTTCATCGCCGGAGCCCTGCACGACATAGGGCTGGTGGGCGTGGAAAACCGCCTGCTGGCGCTGAAGGTGGGCAAGCTCGAGACCGTCTCGTGGCATGGCGAGGTGGGCGCGGCGCTGCTGGGCCGGCACCCCATGTTCGCCGACGCCGCCGAGCTGATCCGCCACCACCACATCTCCTGGCGCGACGGCGAGGGCCGCGAAAAGGATGGAGAGGCCGTTCCGGAGGCCACGCATATCATCGCCCTGGCCGACCACATCGAGCAGCGCATCCGTCGCGACGAGCCCGTCCTGCTGCAGACTAGGGGCATCGTCGACGGCGTCCGGGCCAAGGCGGGCTCGCTCTTCCACCCCGACGCCGTGAACGCGTTCTGCGACATCGCCGTGTCGGAGGCCTTCTGGCTGGACGTGGTGAACATCCGCATCTACGGTGTGCTGCTGCAGCAGGTGGACTGGCCCATCATCATCATCGACGAGGACACGCTGGTCCCCATCGCACGGGTCTTCGCCCGCATCGTCGACGCCGCCAGCCCCTGGACGGCCGTGCACTCGGCCGGAGTGGCCGCCACCGCGGCCGCCCTGGCCCAGCGCATGGACTTCGCGAGCCGCGAGCTGGCCTTGATGAAGGCCGCCGGGTACTTCCACGACATCGGGAAGCTCACGGTGCCAGCCGAGATCCTGGACAAGCAGGGAGGGCTGGACCGCCAGGACCGGGCCCATATGCGAGCCCACACCTACCACAGCTTCCGCATCCTGGACTCCATCGGCGGCATGGCCCAGGTGAACGAGTGGGCCTCGTTCCACCACGAGCGGCTGGATGGTCGCGGCTATCCCTTCAGGCACCGCCGAGGCGACCTGACGCTGGGCTCGCGCATCATGGCGGTGGCCGATGTCTCCACCGCGCTGGCCGAAGACAGGCCCTACCGGGCGGGCATGCCACGCCAGAAGGCGCTGGGCATCCTGGACAACATGGCTACGAATGACGCCCTGGACGGCGACATCGTCGCGTTGCTGAACCGAGATTACGAAGACATCGACGGTCAGCGCAGCCAACAACAGGAAAAGTACCGCGTGGGCCAGCAGTGGATCGCCGACTGCATGGGCAGTCCCCCCAGGCCTGACGAGTAGGAACGTGAAGACCAAGGACCTCACCAAGGCGGGCATCCCGAAGACCTGCATGAAGCTGGCGCAGCGCGCCTGCCGAGAGGCGGCCAGGGCCAAGGTGAACAAGCGCGAGATCAAGCGCATCGTGGCGGATGTGACCGCCGACCCGAGCCGCTTCCTGGCCCACGGGCACTTCGGTGCGCTGGCCCAGGCCCTGCTGGAGCACCAGCAGGCCGCGGCCCGCTGGCAGCCCAGGGAGCAGCCAGCGCCCTGGCGGCAGTGGGGCCAGGATCTCGAAGAACAGGCCATCCAGCAGATGCGCAACGCCTGCCAGCTCCCCATCTCGGTGCGGGGCGCCCTGATGCCCGACGCCCACCTGGGCTACGGCCTGCCCATCGGAGGCGTGCTGGCCACGCGCGGCGCGGTGATCCCCTACGCCGTGGGCATGGACATCGCCTGCCGCATGAAGATGACCGTGCTCGACCTGCCGGTCAGCGCACTGCGCGGCCAGCGCGACCGGCTCGTCAAGGTCCTGGAGCGCGAGACCGCCTTCGGTGTCGGCGCCAGCTTTCAGGGGGCGAACCGGCATGAACACGCGGTGATGGACGAGGACTGGAGCTTCTGTCCGGTGCTGAAGCGCGGCAAGGACAAGGCCTGGGCCCAGCTGGGGACCAGCGGTTCTGGCAACCACTTCGCCGAGTACGGCGAGCTGGTGCTGGACGAGGGGGCCCTGGGCCTGGAGCCCGGGACCTACCTGGCCCTGCTGACCCACTCGGGCAGCCGCGGCATCGGCTCCCAGGTGGCGCAGCACTACTCCCGCCTGGCCATGGAACAGCACCCCGAGCTGCCGCGCCAGCTCAAGCAGCTGGCCTGGCTGGAGCTGGATGACGAGCCGGGCCGCGAGTACTGGGCCGCCATGGAGCTGATGGGCCGCTATGCGGCCGCCAACCACGAGCTGATCCACGGCGGCGTGGCCCGCGGCCTGCGGGCCGACGTGCTGCTCGACGTGGAGAACCACCACAACTTCGCCTGGATCGAAGAGCACGAGGGCCAGCGCCTGGCCGTCCACCGCAAGGGCGCCACCCCGGCCAGCGAGGGCGCCCTGGGCATCATCCCGGGCTCCATGGGCACGCCGGCCTTCCTGGTCAGGGGTCTCGGAGAACCGCTCTCACTGGACTCCGCCTCCCACGGGGCGGGTCGGGCCATGAGCCGCAAGGCGGCCAAGCGCGCCTTCCGCTGGGCCGACGCGCGCCGCTTCCTGAAGAAGGCGGGCGTGGAGCTGATCTCCGCCGGCCTGGACGAGGTGCCCATGGCCTACAAGGACATCGAGCAGGTCATGGCCGCCCAGCGCGACCTGGTGCAGCCCCTGGCCCGCTTCCACCCGCGGCTGGTGAAGATGGCTCCTGGGTGATCCTCAGCCCGACACCGTCACGCTGGCCGTGCCGGCCTCTCCCTCGGCCTCTCCGTCGCTGGGGGTGACCGCGACCTCCCAGGTCTGGCCGGCCGACACATCTTCGCCTTGCACGGCGTTCGTGTCGCCGTAGTAGACCCCATCCACGGTCCACTCGGTGGTGTAGGAGACCTCGTCCCCGTCCGGATCCACGCCCTCCTCCGAGATGACCACGACGAGCCCCTGGCCAGCCACGGGCTTGAAAGGCATGATATCGACCACGGGAGCCGAGGGCGGGGCGTTGCCCACCTCCACCTCCGCGCTGCTGACGGTGTTGCCCACGGCGTCGCCGTCGCTGGCCGTGATCTGGCAGCTGACCAGGTCGCCCCGCTGCACGAGGCTGGTATCCAGGGCGGACTCCTCGGCCCCTTCCACCAGCGCGCCGTCGATGAACCAGGCGTAGAGGTTGGCGGCCTCGTCACCGTCCGCATCCTCGAAGCCCGCCTCCGTGCAGACCGGGGTGTCGGACACGCTGAAGGGCTGGGGCGCGATCACCGCGCCCGCCAGCGAGGGCGCCGTGTTTGCGATCTCCACCTCGGCCCAAGCCTCGGCCATGGCACCGGCCGCATCGCTGGCCAGCACCTGCAGCAGCCAGGTCTCGTCCCGGGCCGTGGCCTCGGCCGGCAGGACCGCCTCGGCGTGGGAGCTGGCCAGCCCGTCCACGTACCAAGCGTAGCTCAGGTCCGGATCTTCCCCGTCCGCGTCCTCGGCCTCCACTGTGGCGACGATATCGTCCTCCGTGCCAGGCTGGCTGGGCTCCAGCGCCACCGACACTTCGGGATCGCTGTTGCCGACGGTGACCGCGTCGCTGGCCGCCTCGCTCTGCAGCTCGTCGAGCACTGCCACCACCTGCAGCGTCCACTCATCGCCCACCGCGGTCCAGTCCGCAGGCACCACGTCCTCTCCCGCCAGCTCGGCGACCTCGGCTCCGTCCAGCAGCCAGGTGTTCTCGTAGCTGATGGTACCGCTACGCGTGGACTCGGCGGGCACCTGGATCAGGGCCAGCAGCGCATCCGCAGAGGTGGGCGAAGCGGGATCGATGGCCACGATGGGATAGCCGAGCTGATCGGTGCCCGTGGGATCCGTGGCCGGCCGCCCCATGCCATCGGGATCGCAGGCCAGCAAGCAGCCAGGCAGCAGGAAGAGAGAAGCGCGGTTCATGGCGAGTCCTCCACCACGACGACCAGCTCGGTGAGCACCGGCTGACCCTCGTCCTGCCCATCCCAGGGCGTGACCTGGCACCAGCAGACCGATCCGGGAACAGCCCCGTCCAGATTGTAGCTGTCGCTGCCCTTGGCGACCTCCACCTCGTCCACATACCAGGCGTAGCGGTAGCCCTCGGCGTCGCCGTCAGCGTCGTACCAGCCGCTGGTGCTGACCTGCAGCGTCGTTCCGACCGCCGCGCTGCTGACGCCCAGGCTGGCCGAAGCCAGCGAGGGCGGGCTGTTGCCCACCGTGACCTCGGCGCTGGCGGGCTGGCCATCGTCGGTGCCGTCCGAGGGCGTGACCTGCACGCTGACCACCTGGTCGCGCAGGAAGAGGCCCGCCGGCAGGGAGCCGCCCCAGGCGCCCTCGATGACCGCACCATCGACGGACCAGGCCCAGGTGTACTCGATACCGTCCCCATCGTCGTCCTCGGCCTCCACCTCGGCGATGATGTCCGTGGTGACCGTGGGCGAGGCGCTCAGGGCCAGGGAGCTGACCGCTGGGGGCGTGTTGAGGATGGTGACCTTGGCCGAGACGGCCTGGTCCGCGGCCTGGGCGCGCTCCGGGGTGACCACCACGCGCCAGACCTGGTCCCTGGCCGTGTGCTCGGAGGCCACCAGCGCTCCGGCCAGCTCGGTGACCTGCAGGTTGTCCCGATACCAGGCGTAGCTCAGGTCGTAGACGCCCTCGTCGTGCTCGACGGCGACCAGCAGCGCGTCGCCGGTGAAGGGCTCGGCGGGCGAGAGATCCAGCTCGAGCAAGGGCTCGATCTCAGCGGCCGTGTCCGCGCTGTCGTCGTCCGGCGGCTCACAGGCCAGCGCAGCCGCCAACAGCAGCGGGATCGCAGATGCGTGGAGAGAGAAGGGAGAGAGGCCGTGTGCTTGCATCTCAGAACTCGGTGAGCAGGCCGAAGCGCCCGACATGGGCCACGAAGGCCCAGTCGTCGTGGTACTGGCGGTAGTAGTCGTAGGCGACGTGCGCACTGAGGCTCTCGAGGCCGTCGAGGCCCAGCCGGCGCCGCAAGGGCTCCAGGTCGAGCACCAGCTGCGCGCCCCAGAGCTGCGAGACCATCTGGTCGAACTTGTAGTCCAGGCTGTGGTAGTCCTCGGCCGCCACCCACTCCAGGTCGTAGGCGTCCCGATACCAGTCGGCCCGGCCCTGCACGTAGTGGCGGTAGCGCAGGCCCGCCATCAGCTGCTCCCCCAGGTGCTGGGCGTAGGCCATCTCACCCGTCAGGGAGCGCACGCCCCAGCTGTCCTGGTAGACCCGCACGAAGGGGTGGAAGGCGCCCCGGATGGGGACCCACTGGTCCAGCCGCAGCGAGGCCACGTGCCGCAGGCGCCGGTCGGGCATCGCGTCGGCGATGGCCTCGGTGGTGTCGTCGTAGTAGGCGATGATGTCGGCGTAGTAGCCATTGCGCTGGTAGCCGCGCACCCACATGGCGTTGTAGGTCAAGGTCGCCAGGGTGCCCTTGCTCAGCACCTGCACCAGGCTGACGCGCCAGGAGTCCGTGTCCTTGCTCTTGGGCCACTCGCCGTCCACCAGGCCGATGCGCTCGGGCGCGATCAGATCGTGGGTGCGCGACCAGGCCAGCTCCACGGTGGTGCAGCGCTGGGCGAAGTCCCGCGAGGTGGTCAGGGCCAGGGTGCTGGACTCGTAGTCGTCCTCGACGCTGCGTTCCACAAGGCCCGAGGCCCGCTGCCCGCCGCGCTCCCATGCCACGCTGGCCGAGCCCGCCTTGCGCACCTCGGTGGCCACCTCGGGGCTGGCGCTGCTGACGCCGTCCACGCGCCGCGAGGCCGAGGAGATGCCGTCCACGAAGAAACGCCCCGTCACGTTGACCGTCTCCGAGACCTGCTTGGTGACCGAGCCCACGGGCGTGGCCACCAGCACACCCATGGTGTCGACGTACATATGGCCGCTGAGCATGGCGCGATCGTCGGCCCGGACCCGCGGGGCCCAGAGCAGCAAGGCCGCCAGCAGCGACAGGCAGGCACCAAATAGAAAACGCCGAGCCAGCCGATGATTCGAGGAGCTTCCGCAGCGCTGTTTCAGGGCTGCGTACGCAGCCCCGCGCCGCTCACCAAGCGGCGAAGATGGGGGGGAGAGGCGGTGTCCGCCTCGGATAGGGGGGGAAGAATCTGTCTCCCCCCCAAGAAAACGGCGTGTCAGTTGCACCCGCAGCCTCCGCCCGCGATGGCGTAGCCGCCCGCGCTGGCCTCGCGGGTGCCCAGGAAGTGCTGCTCCAAGAAGACGGTCTCGGGGATCAGCTCGCCCTGCATGACCGGATCCGAGAGCGTACCGCGCTCCCAGGGGCGCACCGTGGCGCAGGCGCTGGCGAAAACCGCCACGGCGACAAGGGAAAAGGAAAGTAACAGGCGGATCATGAAAATCTCCCGCGCGCTAGTTGTCCAGCGCGCCTTCGTCGATCCAGTCGGCGATCAGGGCCTCATCGGATGGGGTGAACCAGCCGCTACCGTGGTGGCTGCCTACGGTCAGGAAGGTGGAGCTCGCGCTGTCGTAGGGCACCACCGTGCCCGAAGACATCAGCGAGTCGTAGGTGGACACGTCCAGGTCGGCGTAGGTGTAGTTGCCGCCGTGGCAGTCGTAGCAGCCATCGAGGATGATGGGATGGACCACCCCGGCGAAGCCGATGGCCGTGGCGCCCGCCAGCTCCACCGTGTTTTCGTCCTGGTTGCCGTCCTCGTCCTCGGCCCGCACGACCACGTAGTAGGTGGTACCGTAGACCAGGCCGCCCAGCTCGAGCTCGCTGTCGCCAGGCTCGCTGCTGGCCGTGGGCTGCTCCAAGTCCTGGCCGCCGCTCTCGGTGGCCAGGTAGGCGTGGTAGACGATCTGGCTGGCCGGCGTCTCGAAGTCGGTGGCCGGGTTCCAGCCGGCCAGCAGCGTGCTGGAGTCGTATCCCTCCAGCGACTGGATGCCGTCGAAGATGGGCGCGCCCGCGTCGCCGCTGGAGACGGTGGTGAGGCGCAGCGAGCGCTCCTGGGCCCCGTTGCCCGAGAGATCCAGCAGGGCGGCGCTCACCGTCACCTCGTAGAGGGTGCTGGCGCTCAAGTCCGCCAGGGGCTGGAGCTCCAGCTCGCTCTCGGCCGCATTCCAGCTGCGCAGAACGGGGACCTCGCCCGCCTCCGAGCTCAAGGTCACGCCGGCGTCCAGCGTGGAAAGGTCGGGGTCCTCGGAGAGCCGCAGGCTGAAGCTGCGGTCCAGGGGCACGTCCACCGTGCCCTCGGCGGGATCCATGCCTTGGACCGTGGGGCCGGACCGGTCGTAGGCCGCGCCCACCACAAACGACCAGGGTGCCGGCTGCACGACCTGGTTCCCGGCCGCGTCCGCCGGAGCCGCGCTCAGCTCCGCCAGCACGGTGCTGCCTGCGGGCAGCTCGGTGGCGGCGGTCCAGCGCAGCACGCGGCCTTCGTCCTCCGCTACGGTGCTCCCCTCGACCTCCTTGCCGTCGAGGTCGCTGACGCGCAGGGCGTCGGAGGGGACCGATTCCGCGGCCAGGGGCTCGCTCCAGGCGATCTGCACGCAAGCATCCGGCGAGACCGCCTGGCGGCCCGGGGCGGGCACGCGGGCCTGGGCCTGGGGCGCGCTGCCGTCGGCCCAGGTGCTGAAGGCCATGGTCCAGGCGCCATCCTGGGGCACGCCCTCGGCGCTCAGCAAACCATCGACCGTCACAGCGCAGGTGGTCCCTCCGGGCAGCTCCTGCAGCGGCTGCAGCAGCACGGCCCGCTCCTCGGCGTTGTAGGAGACCTGGCTGCCGAGCGGGGCGCAGGCCGCAGAGAGCCAGACGCTCCCGGTGCCGACGCTGGAGGCGTCCAGGCCGGGTTCCACCCACAGGGTGATGCTGGTGGCAGGATCCACCTCGCGCGCGCCGGCCTCGGGCTGGCTGGCGGTCACGCGCGGCGAGCCCTCGCTGGCCGTGCTCAGCTCCACCACCTGCTGCGCAGCCAGGCCGTTGCCCGCCTCGTCGCTGATGCTGCGCTCCAGCACCACCTGGTAGCTGCTGCCCTCGCGCAGCGCGCTCTCCGGACGCAGCACCACCGTGTCCGCGCCCTCGGAGAAGAGGATCTCCGCAGCCTCGCTGCCGTCGGGGCCCAGCAGGCGCAGGGAGGCGGCATCGACCGATGACGAGGCCAGGGGCTCGCTGAAGACCAACACCAGCTCGGTCTCGGGATCCACCGCCTCGGAGCCGCTGGCCGGGCTGCTGCTGCTCAGCTGAGGCGGAAACACGTCCTGGCCCACCAGCGTGCCCTGGGCTCCCTCTTCGCCACCAGCCACGTGGCACAGGTTGCACTCCGCGTGGTCGGGCATCTGGTGGTCCAGCGAGAGCTGATCCCCGACCCGGAAGCTCACTCGACCCGCAGGCAGGTAGTGCTCGGCGTAGAACAGCCCGGCAGGACCGCTGGTGGCGACGCGGGTCTCGCCCCCGGCCGCGTCCAACAGGGTGATCTCCACGTCCTCCACGGGCTCCTGGCCCTCCAGATCGAGGAAGACGGTGCCTGCGGCGGTGAAGCCGGGATGGCAAGCGGCGTCCAGGCAGCCCGGCGTGCCCTGGTGCACCGCGGTCAGGTCCGCGTGGTGACCGTCGAGGCCGCAGCCGGCCACGAGCGTGGAGACGATGAGCGGCGAAGAGAAAGCTGTGGCGATCCGCATGGCGTCATCCTACGACACGTTACGTGTCATGAGAACGTACGACGTCGGTTGACGCCCCTCAAGGATGGCCATCATGCTCCGAATCCTCACTCTCTGCCTGCTGCTGATGGCACCTCTTTCCCTGGCTTCCGAGCCGCTGCTGCAGCCCGGTCAACCCCCTCCCCCCGTACAGCTGAACGACCTGCAGGGCCAGCCGGTCTCGCTGGAGGGTCTGCGGGGCAAGTTGGTGCTGGTGGACTTCTGGGCCAGCTGGTGCGTCCCCTGCCGCGCAGAGCTGCCCCGGCTGGTGGTGCTGCAGAAGCAGCACGCCGAGGCCGGGCTGGTGGTGCTGGCCGTCAACGTGGACGAGCGCGCCAAGGACCGCGACAAGTACCTGTCCAAGCACCCCCTGGAGCTGACCATCCTGGACGACTCGGCCCAGGCCACCGTGGCCTCCTACCAGGTCGAGAAGATGCCCACCTCGGTGCTCGTGGGTCGCGACGGCAACATCGCCGCCGTGCACTACGGCTACACCGACGAGCAGTACGAGGAGCTGGAGCGGCAGGTGGCGAGCCTGCTGGCGGAGCCTGAAGCCGGCAACTGAGGGCGCTCAGCCCCGCGCCCGCTTGAGCGCCACGAGCTCGGAGGAAGAGAGCGGCACGCTGCGGATCAGGGTGCGCTCGGAATTGGCCTGCACCACGTGCGCATCGAACTCCACGAATCCACCGGGAAACCGAACCAGGGCGTGGATGCGCATGCCGCTGGCCAGGGCCGGGTGGGGCTCGACATCCAGGCGCGCCCGCTTCTGCGCCAGGGTGACGAAGGCTTTCACCTCGACCTTTCTCGCGAAGCTCACCAGCACCGGAGGCGGAGTGCCCAGGGCGACATCGACACGGACCCGATCCGGACTACCGACCCGGCGGCGGGGCCGGGGCTGTCGGGGAGGCGCCTGCGGTCCGCGACGGGACTTGACCGGCTGACCGGCTGACCGACCGCCACCGCTTCCGCGCCGCATGCTTCGTGTCGGAGGGGCCCCCGGGAAGAGGTTGGTGTCGGCGGCCAGGCGCCTGGATCGGGTCGCGCCCAGCTCCCGCACCCTGCGCAGCAGGCGCTTGCGATCCTCCCAGCGTACGAGCGACCAGTTGCCCTCGTGGATGTGTCCGCGGCCCGCACCCAACACCCCTCGCTCGTAGGCCTGGGTGAACACCAACTCCAGATCCACCATGCCTCCGACCTGCCTCAGGTCGAGCTGCGCTCGATAGCTGCAACCGATGCGCAGCTTGCAGACGCACCACACGATCACCTCTTCGCCCTCCAGCCACCATAGCTCCCCCTCGAGGAGGCCTTGGGGCGAGGCGATGAGCAGGGGCAGAGAGACGCGCATCTTGCGCGCCGTGGTCTCCGGTCCGTTGATTGCGAGTACCATGGAGTCACCTGATGGCAGTTCTCATCAGCAATTTGACACCTTTACGTAAGGCTGTCAACATCAATCCGCCAACCCTGGCCGCAGACTCTCTCCAATCAAAGAAAAGGTAATTTGCCCGACCATCAGCCGTCTTCGCCCCGTTGACAGGGCCCAGCTCTCCTTCTATAGGTCCTGCGATGGCCCGCATCACGCTGATCTCGCCCCCCTACCAGTCGGTCTACGGCGGCATCAACCTCTCCATGGCGAGCATGGCCCAGCCCCCGCTGGGATTGGCCTACGTGGCGGCTGTTCTGGCCAACCAGGGCCACCGCGTGGGCATGCACGACGCCCAGTTCTTCCGGGATCCCCGTGCCGAGGTCGAGCGCATCGTGACGCAAGAGGCCCCGGACTTCGTGGGCCTCACCTCCACCACTCCACAGTGGAACCAGGCCCTGGCCCTGGCCCAGGTGGCCAAGCAGGCACGCCCCCAGGCCCAGGTGGTGGCCGGTGGCAGCCATGTCTCGGCCCTGCCCGAAGAAGCGGCCAGGGCTCCGGGCATCGACCTGGTGGTGCGCGGCGAGGGAGAGCGCACCATGGCAGAGCTGGCCGAGGGCCGCCCCTGGGAGGAGATCCGCGGCCTGAACTGGAGCGAGCAGGGCCAAGCCCGCAGCACCGAAGATCGGCCCCTGCTGGAGGACCTGGACGCCCTGCCCTTCCCGCTGGTGGATCAGCTCCCCCTCGAGAAGTACTGCTACCCCCACATGGGGCCGTCCCTGGTGGTCATCAGCAGCCGCGGCTGCCCGCATCGCTGCGCCTACTGCGCCTCGGGTGTCATCAACAAGCGGCGGGCTCGCCAGCGCTCGGCCAGCAACTTCGTGGATGAGCTGGAGCACCTGCGCTGGAAGCGCGGCGTACGGCGCTTCCGCTTCGTGGACGAGACCTTCTGCCTGGACGCCCAGCGCGTGCTGCGCATCTGCGACGAGATCCGGGCCCGCCAACTGGGCATCACCTGGTGTTGCACCACCACGGTGCAGAGCCTGGACGACGCGCTGCTGGGCGCCATGCGGGCGGCGGGCTGCAGCCTGATCGAGATCGGCGTCGAGTCGGCCAGCCCCCGCGTGCGGCGCTGGGCCCGCAAGCGCATCACCCTCGACAAGGTCGCCCAGGTCACCCGCTGGGCCCATGGGCACGGCATCCGCGTCTCGGGGGATTTCATCCTGGGCCTGCCAGGCGAGAGCCCGGAGACCCTGCTGCAGACCATCGACTTCGCCCGCCGCTCCCAGCTGGACTACGCCCAATTCGCCCTGCTGGTGCCCCTGCCCGGCACCGAGATCTGGGACATGGTCCAGCGGGGCGAGGCCCTGCGCAGCCTGGCCACCGACTGGGACGACTACTCGCGCTACGGCGAGGCCATCGTCGAGTCCGACCAGCTGGACCGCGAGACGCTCACGCGCCACCACCGCATCGCCGTGCGCCGCTTCTACCTGCAGCCCGGGCGCATCGCCCGCACCCTGCTGCGCGCCTGGCGCCCGGCGGACCTGGCCCGCCTCGCCTTGGCGGGCCTGGCCTTCGGCTCCTTCGCGCTGCGGCCCAGGTGACCTACTCGAAGAAGATGGGCGAGGTCCAGGCCCGCTCGCCATCGACCAGCACGGCCACGGCCAGCACGGCGCTGCGCTCTCCCTCGTCGAGCTCCAGCTCGCAGCTGGCCGCGCCCTCCTCCTGGCCCTCCATGTCCACGACGCACAAGGGCACACCGGACTCGCCGTCGCGCCAGATCTCGACGCGATCCAGGGGCTGGTAGCTGCCGCTGCGGGGCTGCAGGTCGCTGCGGGCGGCGATGCGCAGCTCCCACTCGCTGTCGGCCCCGGCCTCGACCACCTCGCCCTGCCAGGCGCTGCGCTCGCCGCTGCGGGCCTCCAGCAGCAGCCGGATCTTGGGGCCGGTGGTTCCGAAGCTGCGGCGCGCCTGCAGCGCGCCCCAGATGGCGTCGCGGCACTTTTCGGGCGCCACAACGCCGGTCAGGCCGCCGCCGAAGAACATCTGGTCGCTGATGTACTCCACGGCGTCGGGGTCGATGGTGTCGTTGCCGGGCTTGCCGGCGTGGGTGTCGGTGGCGGCCACCACGCCCAGCTGCAGATCCTCGTCGCCGGTGCGCACCCACTCCTCGAGCTTGGTCAGGTAGGTCTTGGAGGGATCCTGCTCAGGGACGGGCTCGTAGACGTCGTCGGGGCCCATGGAGTTGCCGTGCTTGGAGTAGACCTCCACCAGGCGCAGGCGCTCGGCGTTGGTGTAGTCCCAGTCGGTGTCGTGCACGGGCGCCTCGCCGGGCGTGTGCACGATGGTCAGGTAGTCCACGTCGTCCGCGCGCTCCGGGTTGGTGGCCTTCAGGTCCTGGACCCACTGCTCGCCCCAGGCCCAGAGATCGTCGGGGTTGGTGCAGTCCTCCACGTCGTAGAGGATGGCGTCCACGCCGTCGTGGATGATGTCCTGGATGTTGAGGCTGCCCACGTCGTCCCAGGCCGCGAAGCGGCCGTCGGGCACCAGATCGGGGTGCTTCCAGACCACGTTCTTGTGGCCGTAGGTCTCGCCGGTGTACTCGAAGCCGGCGAAGAGCACCAAGCAGGGCTCCTGCCCACCGGTGGCCTCGCAGCTGTGCTCGTAGTTGCGGGTCTGCTCCAGGTAGAGATCCCAGTTCTCGGGCAGCTGCCAGACGCGGTAGTCGCCGTAGCCGCGGGGATAGATCAGCTCGCTGGGGGTCTGGCCCTCGGCGTGGTCGTTGAGGGAGAGGAAGTCCAGCTCCGTCACCTCCAGGGCGTGGTCGTAGGCGTAGGTGGCGTCGCGCGTCTCTTCGCCGTACTCGGACAGGTGACCGTGGTAGAAGGCGGTCATGCCGAGGAAGGCATCGGCGGAAAAGGCTGTGTGGGCGTGCAGCTCGCCGAAGTAGATGTCGTCCAGGGCGTAGAGGGGGTCGGCCTCATCGGCCTGCTCCTCGGGCTGGACCTGGTCCGGCTCCTCCACGGCGCTGTCCATGACCGCGGCGCCGGTGTCGGGATCGGCCAGGGGCCCAGCGCGGCCGCTGTCCTCCAGCAGGGGGTTGCGACAGGCGACGCAGGCGATCAGGGCGAACCAGGGATAGGGGGCTTTCAGCATCATCGGACTCTCTCCTCGCTTGTCTTGACGCCCCGCTCACGCTGACCTGCCTAGGCGCGGCGCACTCGATCCGTACTGGAGCGTAGTCGCGGAACCTGCAGACACCAAGCTCGATATGGTAATTAGAACATGTTTTTTCAAACCTTACGATTTTCTTGAGCCCAGTTTGCCGAAGGCTTGTGAGACGCTTGCGAAAGGGTCAAAAACGAGCAGGAAACCAATCCGCGAGTCTGTGGTCTGATAGGCACAGCCCACAGGAGGAACGCAGCCGTGACCCCTCTCCCGCCTCGCATGCGCCACTTGCTCCTGGGCGGCCTGCTGGGCTGCGGCCTGCTGACGGGCCTCGGCATCGCGCGCAGCCGAGCCGGGGCGCAGACCAGCCAGGAGGCGGCCCCCCGATCCAGGCAGCTGCAGGCCGCGGCCCTGATCCCCGCCCTGCAGCCCCTGGCCCAGCCCATGCCCGAGCCAGGTCCGCACGACTGGCTGAGCCAGCACCACGAGCCGGGGCAGAGCTTCGAGCAGTACGCCGCCTCGGATCCCATCACGGCCTGGGGCGCACGCCGCCGGCTCTGCGTGCAGCCCCTGGGCACGACCAACGACGCGCAGCGGCGCGTGGTGGAGCTGGCCGCCGACTGGATGAGCCGCTTCTTCGGGCTGGACGCCGAGGTGCTGGAGCGCCTGCCCTTGAGCCTGATCCCCGAGCGCGCCCGCCGTAACAACCCCTACAGCGGGCAGCTGCAGCTGAACAGCCGCTACATCCTGGAGCAGGTGCTGGCTCGTCGCGTGCCCGAAGACGCCCTGGCCCTGCTGGCCTTCACGCCGGTGGACCTCTACCCCGCCGAGGACTGGAACTTCGTCTTTGGCCAGGCCCTGCTCTTCGGGCGCGCAGGGGTCTGGTCCACCTACCGATTCGGTCGGCTGGGGGGCGGAAAGAAGCGGGACGAGCTGGTGCTGCAGCGGGCGCTCAAGCTGGCCACCCACGAGACCGGCCACATGCTCTCCATGGGGCATTGCACGGCTCATGCGTGCAATATGAACGGATCGAACCACCTGGAGGAGGCCGACGGGCAGCCCGCCTGGCTCTGCCCGCAGTGCACGGCCAAGCTCTGCTACGCCACTGGCGCGAAGCCGCTGGAGCGCACCCGGGCCCTGCTGGACTTCTGCCTGGAACACGGCCTGGAGGAGGAGGGGGCCTACTATCAGAAGGCGGTGCAGGCGCTGGAGGGCGGCCGCTCGCCCTGAAGGATCAGGGCTGCACGCCCACCGCGCCCGGAATCCGGTCGTAGCCTGAGCCGAAGCTGCTCAGCCCCAGGTCGTTGACCACACCGTCGCCCTCCAGCTGCACGCGCCGCAGGCCCTGGTTCTCGGCCAGGATCACCAGGCCCTTCAGGGAGCCGCGCGCCAGCAGGGAGGCCGCCGAGGGCAGCTGGGGATCCGCGCCCTGGTAGGCGGGCTCGCCCTGCAGGCTGAAGGGCGTGGCGCTGTCGGGATCGTAGGCCAGCACGAAGAGCGCATTGGAGTAGCCGCTCACCACCAGCACCAGGTCATTGTGGGGCGAGGCCACCAGGGCCACGGGATCGTCCGCCTCGATCTGCTGCACGGCCTGCAGGCCGTCATCGGCCACCGCGACCACCGCCACGCGGTTGGGTATGCCTGAGAACCCCGAGTAGTCGCCGATCAGCGCATAGCGATCGTCCCAGGTGATGGCGGCGTCGGAGACCGTGGCCTCGTCGTCCCCGAAGGCGTCGGCCCCGCCCAGGACGCCGAGCGACTCGCCCAGCTCCAGCAAGCTGGCGTCATCGCCGGCCGGCGCGCCGTCCGCTTCGCGACCCGCCAGCACGGCCCGGTCCAGGCGCTGGCGCAGGAAGAGCAGGTCGGCGGGCAGCTTGGCTTCCAGCAGGCGTTCGGCAAGGCCCAGGCTGCCGTCGTCGCAGTCGATGGCGGCCCGGTAGATCCCGCCGCCGTTCTCGGCCCAGTTGCCGTCCACGATCCAGACCCACTCGCCGCTGGCGTCGGTCAGTGCGGCCGAGGCGTAGAAATCGCCGGTATAGGCGGCGTGGACCACCTCCACCTCTCCCGGGCCCAAGGCCCTGAAGACCCCCAGGGAGCCGTCTTCCTGGGCCACCAGGCCCACCTCGCCATCCGGCGTGAAGGACACCTGGCCCCAGCCGGTGCGCCCCAGCTCGAAGCGCGCCCCTTCCTGCAGCTGACCCGCTTCGTCGAGGGTGAAGGCCCCCCAGCTGTCGGACTGCCCCCCTGCAGCGGTGTAGGGGAAGGAAGCCACCACCAGGCGATCGCGGTCTGCGGCCTGCTGCTCGGCGCGGCAGCCCTCGGCCGCAGGTGCAGCGCTGTCCGCCGTGTCCGCGCTGTCCCCTGCCGCACCCGTCTCGGCGCCCGTGTCGCCGATGGGAGGCAGCCCTTCCGGGTCGGGACCCAGCGCGTCTTCCTTGCAGGCCAGCAGCGTCAGGAGCGGCAAGAGGATGGGGATGAGCCGCATGGCGGTCTCCTTTCGGGGCAGCTGGACGGGCGGGCCATCCCTAGCTCGTTCCCCCGAGCTTTCAAGACCAACGCTCCACGCAAGGGGCCGAACCAGCGGGAAGGACCTTGACAGTCTTCGCTCTGCAGGCCACCCTCCCTCAGCCCCATCCGAGGAGGAGTCATGTCGCGCAACACTGCCCTGATGGCTTCCTTGCTCACCGCAAGCCTGCTCCCCATGCTGGCAGGCTGCAGGCCTCCTCCCCCAGCTCCGGAAGGTCTGCAGAACTCCCTGACCTATCTGTTCCAAGAGTTCTACAGTGACGACGCCACCATCGGAGCCGGGCTGACCGGCTTCATGGACTGGTTCGACGCCGACGGCGACGAGCTGCTGGGCGAGCGCGCCGACATGGAGAACGTCGGGGAGTTCACGCTGGACTACCTCTCCGAAGAGGATGTGGCCTACCTGCCCATCCAGGGCTCCTACAACCTGGAATACGCGCCGGGCACCGTGGCGCTGTCCGAGCTCACCTGCTCGTGGGACAAGGCAGAGGCCTACTTGGTGCGCACCGACCAGGACGAGGTCTTCGGCGCGTTCGACACCTACGCGCGCAGCTTCGTCAGCTCCCGCTCGGCCTACGAGAACGCCACCGACGAGGAAGAGTTCGCCGAGGTGGACGAGACCCTGACCAAGCCCTACTCCGACAGCCTGGACCTGGGAGACCTGGACAGCACCTTCCTGTTCACCGACAACGACGTCAGCTCCACCGAGGTGGGCGTCACCATGGAGTTCCAGCTGCTCTTGAACCTGCGGCACGGCATCTATGAGGTGCAGGAAGAAGACGTCGCCGCGTTCCTGATCCTGACCTGGATGCCCCAACGAGCGGTGGAGGACGACGGCGACAACAGCATCGAGCAGAGCTACAGCCTGGAGCTGGACATCTCGCGGCCCAACGGCAAGACCCTGCGCCTGATGGCCAGCTGGCTGCAGATCGAAGGCACCTTCGACCACGACTCGGACGTGGTCAAGGTCGCGGGCGTGGGCAAGAACCTGGACTCCTCGGAGCGCCTGATGGACATCTGCAACGGCGATGTGACCCTGGGCGCGGAGTAGCCGCGACCCATACCCAAACACCCGCCGCAGCGGCGATAGGGTACACTGGAAGCGGCTGACTGGCCGCTTTCCGGATTTCTTCCATCACCACCGCGGAGTCCATATGCGTTGCCCCTTCCCCATCGCCGCTCTGGCGCTGTGCATCGCTTGCGACGCGCAGGACAGCGCCACCACCACCGAACCTTGCACGGTGACCATCGAGGACACCTGGCCAATGGACGGCGCCACCGATGCCTACCAACGCGCCGCGGTGGAGTTCACGCTGAGCGAGCCCGACGCCACGGCCGTGGTCTTCGCCGACTTCGAGGGAGAGCAGAGCACGCGTGACGACGGACTCACCGTCGTCTACACGCCCGCGGCGCCGCTGGAGCCGCTCACCAGCTACACGGTGGGGCTGGAGTACTGCTTCGGGGAGCCCGAGATCGAGTTCACCACCTCGGCCTACGGGCTGCCCCTGAAGGACCCCGACGCCCTGGCCGGCAGCACCTGGGTCTACGACCTGCGCGATGCCCGCTTCTACCAGGCCAGCCACCTGGGCGACCTGCTGCAGACCTTCGGCGAGCGACTGGGCCTGATCCACATCCGCGAGGTCAGCGAGGACAACGTGGCGGTGCGCCTGGCCGTCGCCACCGACGACGATCCCCCCACCCAGGACTTCTGCTCGCGCACCGTGGACATCCCGGAGGTGGACACCAGCGACTCGCCCTACTTCCAGTTCGGCCCCGCCGAGCTCTCCTTCGACGCCTACGTGGGCACCATCACCGTCCACGACATGATCGTCGCCGGCACCCTGGCCGCAGACGCCTCGTCCATCGGCGGCCTGGAGGTCTCGGCCACCGTGGACACGCGGACCGTGGCCGACGCCGTGGAGGTGGACGAGGAGGAACTCTGCGATCTGCTGGAGCTGAGCGGCAGCCCCTGCGAGGCCTGCCCCAGCGACGACGAACCCTGGTGCGTGACCACCGCCGCCGACCGCTTCTCCGCTGCCGCCGTGGATCTGCAGGTGGAGCAGATCCTCGAGGCCGACAGCGACAAGCGCTGTGAGGAGTTGAAGGAGTAGGTGGGGGCTGGCCCGACCAGGGCCCCTTCAGGGAACGCCGCCGCAGGTCGCCGGCTCCACGGGTTCCAGCAGCGGCGTGTCGAGCGCCAGCTCCACCACCCCGCCCCAGGGCAGCTCGGATGGCAGCAGGTAGAGGGTCTGCGAGCGCTGCGTGGACACGCCCATGCCGTGGCAGCCGCAGGAGTGCGCCTTGTGCGTGGGGCGCTCGACCTTCAGCAGGTGGTAGGTCCCATCGGCGTCGGTGGCGAGGATGGCGACGTCCTGCCAGGGCTGACCGCTCAGGACGACGCTGGTGGGGCCCGACGAGGGAAAACCCGCGGCGACCATGGTCTGTCGCTGGCCCACCACACGGCCGGCGCCCTCCCCGCTGCCTATGATCTCACCCAGATCCCGCACCCCGGTGGGACCGATAGGCACGACCAGCCCCCCCGGATTGCGCTGGACGTGCAGTGTCGGCCGTGCCAGCGTCAGCCCGCGCGCTGCCAGCGCCTGCTGAACCGCGGCGTCGAAGGCCCGGCCCAGCTCGGCTGCCTGGGCGTCGAGTTCGGCCCTGCTCAGGCAATCGGCCCAGGCGACGCTGAGCGTGGTGAGCAGGACGGCGAGCGAAAGGACCACGGAAGCTCCGCGTGACGAGTGCAAGCGAGATGGACTCTATCTTGCCCTGGGCCGCCGCCACAACGGACCATCGACTTCGCACGCTTGGCACGGACGAGCGGCTGCGCTCCCGCCTGAGGCCTGAAGCGGCCGAACCGGACAGGCCGGGCGGATTCAGTAGAACCCGCCTGATGGGGCAGGACGGCCTTTCGTTCTCCGAGGTTCCGGAGCTCTTCGAGTCTGGCAATGACTACCTCGAGATATTCGATGACGAGCATTCGATCGGCGAGGAGCGCTTCATCGCCATCGGGCCGGTAAGTAGCTTCATCACCGTTGTTGTCCAGACCGAGGTCGAGCCCGATGTGGTCAGGAACATCAGCGCGCGAAGAGCCACAGCGCGGGAGTCCGTTCTCTTCCCACGCTATATGGAAGGTGAAAGATGAACAACGAAAACGAGATCACCGAAGAGCAGTTCAGCAGGTCCCTCCGGCGAACTCATCGGGAGCGCTTCAAGCACCCCAATCTTCGACCACGCTCGCAGTAGCACACCGATCGGGGAGGCACGACCGCCGAACGACAAGGATGTGCTGCGGGCGAGGGCGGGTGGGGGAGCCAAGATGCCAAGGAGCAATGCAGGCGGTATTGCTGAGCGCCGGTTCCAGGGCCCGTCAGCGCGATCCACCTGTTCGGTGCGGTCCGCGGGGAGGGACGTCCGGGGATGCCTCCAATGCCGCCCTCGTCACCCATTGCGATCGCGCCACTTAAGATGGCCAACGGAAGGCTTGCGCCACTTTATGTGGCGCAATAGATGTACGCGCCACTTTAGGAGAG
Source organism: uncultured Enterobacterales bacterium (assembly GCA_964454135.1). Taxonomy (GTDB): domain Bacteria; phylum Myxococcota_A; class UBA796; order UBA796; family JAFGLY01; genus CAYVQL01. The sequence goes on from CAYVQL010000101.1 coordinate 28,102, forward strand.
CCTATGCCTCGTCGCGTTCCAGAGGCCCTACTCGACGAGCTGGTCTCGCAGATCGAGCGCCACCCCGCAGGGCTCGCCATCGAGCAGGTCGCCATGGCCAACCCGGGCACTCCGCGCCGTACACTGCAACGCCATCTCGCTCGGCTCGTCGAGGCAGGACGGCTGCGTGCCACCGGCCGGGGGCCCGCACGCCGCTACATGGGATCGGCCAGGCCGCGAGGAGGGAATTCCGGGACGGCGGCGACCGAGGCCGCGGAATCCTCCGACTGGCGGTCGCCGGCAGGGGCGGAGGTCGAACGTCTCATCCACCGCCCGCTCGCGTCGCGGCCACCGGTCGGGTACCGACGCGAGCTGCTCGAGGAATACAGGCCGAATCGGGACGCCTACCTGTCGGCCGCGCTGCGCTCACGTCTACGCGGATTGGGGCTCTCCCCCGAAGGCGAACGCCCCGCCGGGACCTATGCCCGCCGAATCCTGGATCGCCTCCTGATCGACCTCTCCTGGGCATCGAGTCGTCTCGAGGGCAATACCTATACCCGACTCGATACGCAGAACCTGATCGAATTCGGACGATTCGCCGAGGGGAAGGACCAGCGCGAAGCGCAGATGATCCTCAACCACAAGACCGCTATCGAGATGCTCGTCGAGGACGTAGAGGCCATCGGGTTCAACCGCTATACGATCCTGAACCTGCACGCGATCCTCGCCGACAACCTCCTGGCCGATCCGGGCGCCGGCGGACGCCTTCGGACGATTCCCGTCGGCATCTCCGGGACCGCCTACCAGCCGACCGGAATTCCACAGGTGATCGAGGAGTGCTTCGATCTGTTCCTGGTCAAGGCCAACGCGATCCTGGATCCGTTCGAGCAGGCCTTCTTCGCGATGGTGCACCTGCCCTACCTCCAACCGTTCGAGGACGTAGACAAGCGCACATCGCGCCTCGCGGCCAACATCCCGTTCGTCAGGAACAACCTCGCGCCACTATCTTTCGTCGACATCCCTGTGCGGAGCTACGTGGACGCCATCCTCGGAGTGTACGAACTCGGGCGTCCCGAACTCCTCCGCGACCTCTTCGCATGGGCCTACCAGCGATCATGCCAACGCTACACGGTCTTGCGCGACGCCCTCCCGGCACCCAATCCGCTCCGGCTCCGCTATCGCGCCGCGCTGGCCGAGATGGTGCGCGAGACGGTGCGCAGGGGCGAAGCGATCGAGGCGCCCCCCCTGCGCGAGCTTGGCCGCGGGATCGTGGACCCGTCCGACCTCGAAGCGGTCGTGGCGATGGCGATCAACGAGCTGCATAGGCTGCATGAAGGCAACGTGGCCCGCTTCGGACTGCGGCTCGCCGAACTCCGAGCCTGGTCGCGTGCCACGCGAGTGCGGTGAGCGCGGCCTCCGGCCGGCCTCGGCCGAGGCGCTGCGGGGAGGGATCCTCGGGCCGGAGGGCGGAATGCCCGTCTGTGTCGTGTCCCAGATGTGCCATTCGCCACGAGCACCCAGCCCAGCGATCATCCCCGGTGCGCACCAATCACGGCGAGCCAGCGCCTCGGCGACGCTCCTCGCGAGTACCGACGATCCCACCCCTGCCACCGACCACCTCCGCCCCGCCACTTCCTACCCCGGCAGCACCCAAGCACCGAACGACCGAGGGCTATGCCGCGGGCGTCTGGCGCACGACTATCTTCCAGACCGGCCTGGAGGCTGACCGGCACCGCAAGCGCTAGTTCGGCGAAGCCCGACGGTGTGAGCCCGTTGTTTGGGCGGCCAGGTGGAAGGAGCACCGTAGATCAGCTCAGCCGCGGAGGCCTGGCACTTGAGCACAGCAAAGAAGGCCACATGCTCGCCGACTCCCGAAAGAGCGGAAGAACAAGTCAATAATGGCAGCGTGGTAGGCTATGCGAGTTCGATGCCTCCTATATATGGTCTCCTTGAACTAGGCGAAGGAGAGCCTGTGGCGAAGCGCCACTACCGCAGAGTGTTCATCGGGGCCTCGATGCTCTGTGGCCTCTGGCTTGCGTTCCTCGTGACGAATCGTCTACAGAACCGAGAGTCAAAGACTGCTGACGACGAGAGGCCCAGCAAGGACGCACCTGTCGTTCCCCGGCTGCAGCCCAGAGCTACCCGCAGACCGCTGGACGATTACCTGCGGTGAAGTTGTGTACGAGGTCAACCTACAGCCGGGCGAAACCCACCAATTGGAATGACCAACACTCGTGGTTCGAGCAATCGCCCTAACGTACCTTAGAAAGTTCCCCCTAAGCCGCAACACCCCTCCCCTCCGCCACCTATCCATCCCACAAACCCAGTAACCACCACCATCGCCGCTGCTTAGGCGGATCTACCTATCCTCGTCCCCGCCCTCTCCCCTACCGCGCCCACGAGCGAGCGCACGACACCGCAGACGATCCAGAGGGCTCCGCACACCCCGCAGCGACCGATCCATCACATGAAGGTAGATCCTCGTGGTTTCGATGTTCTTATGGCCCATGATCTCCATGATCACCCTCGGATTGACGCCATTTTCCAGAAGGTGCGTCGCAAACGAGTGACGAAAGGTATGACAGCTCGCGTGCTTTGTGATGCGCGAGTCTCGAACAGCCTGCCGCACGGCCTTCTGGAGCACCGTCTCATGGAGGTGGTGACGCCGTTCCTGGTTGGTCTCGGCATGGGGTAGCGGCGCGTCGCGGGGAAGACCCACTGCCACTTCCACTCGCGTGCCGCTGCAGGACACTTCCTCGCGAAGGAATCGGGCAGCTCCACTAACCCCGCTCCCTCGGCCAGGTCCTGCTGGTGCCGTTCCCATACCTGCTCAAGATGGCGGGTGAGCTCGCGCTTGACGAAATCGGGGAGGATGGTGACGCGGTCCTTGTCCCCCTTGCCGCAGCGCACGATGATCTGGTTGGCCTCGAAGTCGATGTCCTGAACCCGAAGGCGACAGCATTCCATCAACCTCAAGCCCGCGCCGTACAAGAGCCGGCCATGAGGAGGGGAGTGCCATGCATGGGCTCGGTCATCCTTGCGGCCAACCGATGCATTGCCAAGGTTGAAAGCCGATTGAATTGCCGGGCGTACGCAGTGGCATCTTGGATGCCCCGGCGCGCCCATAAGGCGCTGGGGCTCAAAGGTCCTGCGGACCTTTGAGGGGCAAGCCAGCGGCGGCAGCCGCGGTGCCCGCAGGGCAGGCGCAGCCCTGCTGAGCGCTAGCGGTGCGGGGGGAGGCAGCCTCCCCCCGCAAAAAAACAGGCCGACTCATCGTTGCGGCCGAATGGTTCGCGGTAGGGACGGCCCTCACGGGGAGCCGCCGCAGCTTCTTTGCTCGCTCGAGATTGTCGAGCCAGGGCGGCTCTTGATACAGCAGGTTCCAACTGGAGGCCCCATGAAGATCCCCACGCGAATCCTGTTTCCTCTGCTGCTGCTGCTGTTGCTGCTGCTGCTTCCGTCCTGCGCCCAGAAGATGGCCTACCAGGACTCCTATGCCTACTACGACGAGGCGCCGCCAGCGCCGGCAGCCGAGGTGGTCGAGGACTCCATCAGGATGTCCCGCAAGTCCAAGAAGAGCGGGCGGGCATTCAGTCGCGCGGAGTCGGCGAGGGAGATGCTCGCCCCGGAAGAACCCGAGCCAGAGGCCAAGGCCGAGGCTCCCAAGGCCGAGCGCATGATCCACTACAGCGGCTGGGCCCGCCTGAGGGTCACGCGCGTGGACCAGGGCGCCGACGCCGTGGCGAAGATCGCCAGCGAGGCTGGCGGGCATGTGGAGCGCATCGGCCACGACCACGTGGTGGTGCGCGTCCCGGCGGCCCGCTTCGATGCGGTCTTCGCCCAGCTGCTGGGCCTGGGCGAGGTGATGGAGAAGAGCATCTCGGCCCAGGACGTGACCGAGGCCTTCC
>CAYVQL010000102.1:0-31367 GCA_964454135.1 uncultured Enterobacterales bacterium
TGGATCAAGGCGATGGGGGCGCCCGGCAGCACGGTGTCGCCCTGCTCGCCCCAGCCTGAGAGGAAGGCCGGGTCGATGTCGACCCCGAAGTTCACCAGCATGCTGCTGACCCGCGAGACGCCGTCGGCGAAGTCGAACATGGCCGGATCCACGGGCAGCTCGCCGTCCGGGCTGTAGAAATCCTCCACGTCGATGTCCATGCGCAGGCCCGTGGGGGAGCTCTCGTCGCTGACCATATAGTGCAACGAGGGGTAGGGCAGCAGGCAGTCGTCGCCCACGGACAGGGGATTGCAGGCCTCGTCCCACTCGATCTCCCAGAGCTCGACGGCCGTGTCCTCGTCGGTGTCGGGAGGATCGCTGTCGTCGGGATCCTGCCCTGTATCCTGGGGACGCGTGACGCTGGGCTCGGTGTCGGCAGCCCAGGGATCCTCGGTCTCGTCGGCGTCGCAGCCGCAGAGAAGGACGAGAGAGGAGAGGACGAGTGGTCTCATGGTGATCCTGGGGCCGACGGGGAGGGGAAGATATCCGGTGGGATGACATCGGCGCACGATGGGCGCTACGATGCACCTCTCCTCCGCCCCGGGAGCCCGCCTTGCTCGCCTTCCTGCAACGCCTCGGCTACCGCCCCTACCAAGTGGTCTGGGAGATCACGCTGGCCTGCGATCTGAACTGCCGCCACTGCGGCTCACGGGCCGGCCGGCCGCGCGATGACGAGCTGAGCACTCCCGAGGCATTGCGCCTGTGCCGCGACCTGGCCGAGCTGGGCACGCGCCGCGTCACCCTGGCCGGGGGCGAGCCCACCCTGCGCCAGGACTGGCCCATGCTGGCCGACGCCCTGGTCAGCCGCGGCATCCACGTCAACCTGCTCACCAACGGCCGCAGCTGGGACAAGGACAAGGCCCGCCAGGCGAAGCTCTTCGGCCTGGAGAGCGTGGCCTTCAGCATCGACGGCTGCGAGCGCACCCACGACTACATCCGGCGCAGCGAGGGCCAGTGGCAGGCCTTGCTCGAGGCCATAGATCTCACCCGCGCCCAAGGCGTGCAGGTGGCGGTGGTCACCCAGATCAACCGGCGCAACATGGGCGAGCTGGAGCAGATGCGAGACGTGCTGGCCGAGCACGACGTGGCCTCCTGGCAGCTGCAGCTGGGCATCCCCAGCGGAAACATGGCCGACAATCGCGACCTGGTCGTCGAGCCCGGCGACATGCTCGACCTGGTGCCGCGCATCGCCGCCCTCAAGCAGCTGCCGGGGCGCCCGCGCGTCTACCCGGCCGACAACATCGGCTACTACGGCGAGCACGAGCCCGTGCTGCGGGACCGCAGCAAGGTGGTGCCCTTCTGGGTGGGCTGCCGGGCCGGCTGCACCGTGCTGGGCATCGAGAGCAACGGCGACATCAAGGGCTGCCTCTCGCTGCCCTCGTCCCGCAACCAGGAGGACCGCTTCCGGGAGGGCAACATCCGCCAGCGCCCCCTGAAGGAGATCTGGCGCGACCCCGACGCCTTCGCCTACAACCGCAAGTTCACCCCCCAGCAGCTGCAGGGCTTCTGCCGCCAGTGCGAGTACGGCGAGATCTGCCGCGGCGGCTGCAACTGGACGGCTTTCTCCCACACAGGGGACTGCGGGGGCAATCCGTATTGCTACTACAGACAGTTGAAGGAGGGGGAGGCTGGGGAGATCTGAGCTCGTTCGGGGCGCCATCGACGGGGACCGGGTCCTGGTATGCTATGATTTCTTCAGCCCCTTCCCCTCGGGGGTTGTTTCGCGATTCATGAGGCGGGAGCGGTGATGCCAAGATCTCCGGCGTACAGGCGATGGCAAAGCACAACTAACACCGTCCTGCTGCTGTTCCTGGCAGCGCTCCTGGGCTGCAATGGCGATGACGGCGATGGCGACGGCTTCACCGTGGCGCAGGGAGACTGCGACGACCACGACGCCACCGTGTACCCAGGCGCCCCAGAGACCTGCAACGGGCGCGACGACGACTGCAACGGCGACTCCGACGAAGGTGCTCCAGCGGACGCTGGCAGCTGGTACGCCGACGCCGACGCCGATGGCTACGGCAATCCTTCGGTACGGCAAGACGCCTGCTCCGCGCCCACGAACTTCGTGGCGGACGACAGCGACTGCGACGACCTCTCAGCCACCGTCAATCCAAGCGCCACCGAGATCTGCAATGGCTGGGATGACGACTGCGATGGCCTGACCGATGAAGACGACGACTCCGTGACCGACGCTGGCACCTGGTACGAGGACGCAGACGGCGACGGCTATGGAGATCCATCGGCGGCCTCGGTCTTCTGTGAACAGCCCAGCGACTACGTCTCCGATACCAGTGATTGCGACGACGACGATGCCGCGGTCAACCCGGACGCCAGCGAGATCTGCAACGGCGTCGATGACGACTGCGATGCCTTGGTGGACGACGAAGACGATTCCCTGCTCGACGTCCCGACCTGGTATCTCGACGCCGACGGCGACGGTCACGGAGACGCCAACCAGCCGATCGTGGCTTGCGAGATGCCAAGCGGGGCGTCGGAGACCAGCGACGACTGCGACGACGCGGACTACGACCTCAACCCCAGCGCAGCGGAGGTCTTCGGTGACGGCGTGGACAACGACTGCGACGACGGCACGGGCTGGGGTGGCAGCCACTCCCTCAGCGGGGCCGATGTGAAGATCATCGGTGAGAACAGCTATGACAACGCAGGTACACGGGTGGCATTCGGAGGCGACATCAATGGCGATGGACGTGACGACCTGCTGGTGAGCAGCCCAGAAGCCAACGCCGACTCCGGAGAGCAGACCGATAACGGCAAGGCCTACGTCCTCTTCGGCCCGGTGACCACCAGCGGCGACCTCTCCAGCGCCGACCTCATCATGACGGGAGCCAACGGCCTCAACTACGCCGGTTTCGGGCTCTCCAGCGCAGGCGACACCAACGGCGATGGCTACGACGATCTGCTCGTCGGCGCCCACGCAGCGAATTCCAGAGGGGACGACTCGGGGACCGCCTTCCTGGTCATGGGCCCTGCCAGCGGCGGGAGCATGTACCTGGACGAAGCCACGACAGCATTCCTCGGAGACTCGGAGGACGACCACCTTGGGTGGGCCTGTGGCGGCGGCGGAGACATGAACGCTGACGGCTACGACGATCTGCTCATCGGCGCCTTCGATGCCGATCCGTCGGGGAGCAGCACCGGTGCCGTCTACGTGATCCCCGGACCGGTCGCCAGTGGCCGTATCGACGTAGCCGACGCGGGCTACACCCTCGAAGGGGAGTCCGGCGCTGACGAAGCGGGATGGTCCGTGGCGATGACAGGCGACACGGACGGCGACGGCTGCGACGACTTTCTCGTAGGGGCCCGAGAAGACGACGACGCGGGCTACAACGCAGGCGCGGCCTACTTCCTGTTGGGTCCTGTGGAAGCGTCGGGCGACCTGGCGGACTCCCATGCCAAGCTCCTGGGCGAACTCACGGGTGCCAAAGCGGGGTACTGGACCTCGGCCGCCGGCGATGTGAACGCCGATGGCTACGCCGATTCCTTGGTCGGAGCTCCACTTGCCGAAGTCTACCCAGGCAACCAGGGCGTCTCCTACCTGCTGTACGGACCGATCAGCGGCGGGATCTCCTCGCTATCGATCGCCGAGGCCTCCTTCATAGGTGAGATCGACGGCGGCAGCTCCGGCAAATATGTCTCTTCCGCCGGAGATGTGGATGGCGACGGCGGCGACGACATCCTGATCGCCTCTATGGGCGACGACGAGGGCGCCGACGACGCGGGCTGCGCCTACTTGGTCTTCGGCCCCTCCTCCGGCATCTTCTCTCTTGCTGACGCACACGTGAAGCTCCTGGGCGAGGCCGCCGATGACGAGGTGAGCGCCGTGGCGCGGGCCGGCGACCAGAACCTCGATGGCTTCGACGATCTGCTCATCGGAGCCCCCTACGACGCGGACGGCGGCACCGACGCCGGCGCCCTCTACGTGGTCTTCGGTGACGGGGAGATCTGATGCACCGCCACTAGGGTCCGCCGAGGAACAGCTGCGCGACGCCGACATTGTTGTCCACGGCAGAGTCTCGCCCAGGTTCGCCCACCAGCAGGTCGGGGTGGCCGTCCAGGTCCACATCGCCAGCAGCTGCGACGCGACGGCCCAGGTAGCCACCGCTGTAGCCACCGAGGTCATCGCCAAAGATCTTCAGCTCGGCGTCATTGAGGCCGTAGGAACCGGTCAGCGGACCCCGAAACAGGAAGGCCGCACCGGCGGGTACGCTGTCGACTCTGTAGTACCCGCAGCCTACCAGCAGTTCGGCATAGCCGTCGCCGTCGATGTCCCCCGGGCCGGCGGCCGTCGAGCCGATGGTCTCGTTGCTGGAGGCCCCCTCGATCTCCACAGGTGCGGTAGCCAGCCTTCTTGAGCCGGTAGCGGGACCGTAGAACACCCAGATCCGGCCGTTGCCATAGGTGAAATCGTCAGTGTCCACCATCCCGATGGCGATGTCGTCGAGCCCGTCTCCGTTCACGTCGCCTGCGCCTTTCAACGCGCCCGAACCAGCATAGCACTCGGTGCTGGTCCCCGGGTAGTAACCGTCGGCGTCGTCGATGCTCGTGGCGCCGCCTGCCGGGCCGAGCGCCGAACCCAACAACAGGTAGGCCGCGCCAGTCATGTCGGAACCGTCGGCCGGGTTGCCCGTCAATACGTCGCGCAGCCCGTCGCCGTTCACGTCGCCCGCAGCGCCCACATTGTCGCCGAGGTAGAACTCGCCAGCGACGCTGTAGGTCATGCTTCCCGATCCCAGCACCCCCGTGATTGGTCCCGAGTTCACCAGCAAGGCGCTGGTGGAGCTGCCAAAGCCCGGCCGGCCGATAGCCACGTCGTCCAGCCCGTCGCCGTCGGTGTCGCCCAGCATGGCGACGTTGCTGCCGAGCTGGCTGTCCGCCGTGCCGTCCATCACCAGGCCGGGTGCGTCCAATACGCTGAGGGTACCGCTGACCGGGCCGTAGAAGAACGCGGCAAGGCCACCCCGGTTCACGACGCCGTCGTAGCCACTGGCCCCGATCACGAAATCGGACAGTCCGTCTCCGTCGAGATCTCCTGCACCTGAGACGGCACCTCCTTCTTCCTCAGGCGCGGGGCCGAGGACGATGGCTGCCGCGTCGGTCTGCTCGTACGTGCCGCTGAAGGGCCCGAGGAACAGGGAAACGCGCCAGGTGCTACCAAGTTGGGACATCGAGACACCTGCCCCGGAACCTACTAGCAGGTCTGGCCAACCGTCGCCGTCGACGTCTCCCGCGGCCTTGCAGGGGGCACCGAAATACTCTTCCGCGCCCTCACCCCAGAAGGTGGCGGCGGCGTTGGCCGACTGCCAGGCGTCGTCCAGCCCGCCGCAGTCGTCGTCGATGCCGTTCTCCCAGTCCACCGCCGAGGGGTTCACCGAGGCGTCCGCGTCATCGCAGTCGTCGCTGGTCTCCGACGTTCCGCTTGGCTGCTCGCAGGCCACGATCGGCTGGCTGGCGTCTCCGTGACCGTCGCCATCGGCGTCGAGATACCAGGTCGTGTCGCCGAGCAGAGAATCGTCTTCGTCATCCGCCAGGCCATCGCAGTCGTCATCGACGCCGTTGCAGATCTCGCTGGCGTCCGGGTTGACCGCGGCATCGTCGTCGTCGCAATCGCTGGCATCGGAGACGTATCCGCTGGGCTGCGCACAGGAGGCCGAGGTCGCCGCTGGGTCCCCGAATCCGTCGCCGTCCGCGTCCTCGTACCAGGTGCCAGCGCCGGACAAGGAGTCGTCGTCGTCATCTGTCAGGCCGTCGCAGTCGTCATCCGCGCCATTGCAGATCTCGGAAGCGCCAGGATTCACGGCGGCTGAGAGGTCGTCGCAGTCGCTGTCGTCCGCCACGAAGCTGGTGGGCGCGGAGCAGGCGTCTTGCTGTGTCGAGGAATCGCCGTAGCCATCGCCGTCGGCGTCGAGATACCAGCTGGTTGCGTCGGCCGGAACACCTTCATCGGCGACGCCATCGCAGTCGTCGTCGACCCCGTTGCAGAGCTCGGTGGCGCCCGGGTACACGCTGGCATCGTGGTCGTCGCAGTCTCCCTGCTTCACCGTGAAGCCGTCGCCGTCGTCATCGTCTTCACAGCCGAGGAGCGCTGCCAAGAGCAGCGGCAGTACGCTGTGCAGCCCACTCCACCTTCGTCTGAGCGCCGAGGTTCTCCGCATCACGCCTCCTGACTGATGAACCGTGAAACAACCCCTGAGGAAATGGGGTTGAAGGCACAATAGCACACGCGACCACGCGACCACGCGACTCCGGCTACCGTATCGGCCCAACAACGCGCCAACTCGAGCGCTGCTGGCAGTGCTGTCTGCAGGACCTGGGACGGCGGTTCCCTGATCGCTCTCAGCGACCCACCGGCGGCACGCCGTACGCGTCCATGCTCTCGCAGGCCGGATCGCCCCAGCAGTCCTCGTCGTCACAGTCGATGGCGCCGTCGTTGTCGTTGTCCTCGTCGTCGTCGCAGTCCTCTTCCACGGGCGGGACGCCGTATTCCTCCATCGCCTCGCAGGCCGGGTCGTCCCAACAGTCCTCGTCGTCGCAGTCGATATCGCCGTCGTGGTCGTTGTCCAGGTCGTCCTCGCAGCCCTCGTCGTAGGCCGGAGCGCCGTACTCCAGCACGCTCGCGCAGGCCGGATCGTCGGCGCAGTCCTCGTCCAGGCAGTCGATCTCTCCGTCCTCGTCGTTGTCCGAGAAGTCGTCGCAGACCTCTTCGGTGGGCGGAACGCCGTTTGCATCGGTGGCGTCGCAGCCTTCCAGGGCTACGGTGGCGCTGCCAGCCACCAGGGCGGCGCCCACCCAGGTCACGACGGGGAAGCGATCACGGCCGCGGTCCAGCTCCTGGCAGAGGGACTGCAGGTGCCGCTTCAGGGTGGTGGGATCCATGGCAGGGCCTCCGTGTGCCGCACAGCATAGCACGCAGATCGGGCGTTCTCAGCGTCCGCGCGAGCCCCTCTTGTGGTAGACCACCTCTACGTCGGCCCTTCGACCGGGCAGCTCCAGGTCCAGAGCCAGCACCCGCTCCCCCTCCAGCGTGAAGGAGACCGCCTCGCCATCCACCAACACGGTCTCCACGGCGGCAGCTGGCACAGACAAGGCGAAGAGCGGCTGCTGCTGCAGGGCGCCGCTGCGCACGATCTCCCGCACCAGCGGTGCGTAGTCGCGCTCCACGCAGATGTCCAGGCTGACCCCGCCGCTCTGCTCGGTCACATCGAAGTAGCTGGGCTCCAACCACGGCTCGGAGCAGAGGCTCTGGGGCGCGATGGCGTGTACGCGGAACGAGGAGACCAGGTTGGCGGCCAGCACCAGCTCCTGCAGCTCGTCGAAATCGGGCTGGCGGGCGTAGAGGTCCTCCAGCTGCGCATCCAGCTCGGGCTTGGCCTGGCTGGGCTGGAAGCCGGGGTCGTGGGTGTCGGAGACGAAGATGACGTTGGCGGCAGCGCCGGGCCGGAAGAGCGGCTGCTCCCCTCGCACCAGCAGCAGCTGCTTGAAGGCGTGCAGGCCAGCCTCGGCCCGGTAGGCCACCAGCCCGATCTGCGTATGGGCCTCCAGGCAGGAGACGCCTCCGGCGCCGCGTTCCTGGGGTGCGAACCAGGCCTGGCAGCCCCGGTGTGCGAAGAGCCCGGCCCGCTCCGGCCCCAGCCGCTGCCGGTAGCTCTCCAGCGCGTCGCCATCGACCAGCCGCAGGAATCCAGGGCTGCCTCGCAGGGCCCAGCTGCGCAGCACGGTGGGATGCCAGCGTTGCAGGTTTTGATAGTCGCCGGGTTGGGTGTTCATGACCGCAATGCGCGATCGCGGCGGAAAGACACCTTCGTGGGCCAGGCTGGAGAAGCCCTGTCGCAGGGGATCGATGACGGACTCCATGGAGACCGAGTCGTCCACGACGAAGAGGTAGTCGGCCAGGGGCGTGAGCTCCTCCCCACCGAAGCTGAAGCGCTCCCGGCGCAGCTGCGCCCGCTCGTCCTCCTCCACCTCCAGCGCACTGCCGTCGGGCGGGTCGGGCACGGGCGCGAAATCGTAGCTGGCAGGGGGCGCGAGCAGCAGAGCCTCGGGTTGCACGGGGGAGAGCTGGTAGTCGGATCCCGCGCAGGCGGCCCCCAGCAGACCTGCGGTCGCGAAGATGACGCTGCGAGACATCATGGACCTCCTGCTGCAGGGTACTCCAGGATCCTGGTGCATGTCTCGCCCGACCTCGCCCCGGGCCCTACTCCACCAAGGGCACCCCGTAGAGCGCATCGTCCACGCAGGCCGGATCGTCGTCGCAGTCGTAGTCGAAACAGTCGATCTCGCCGTCGCCGTCGTTGTCCACGTCGTCGTCGCAGTCTTCTTCGACGGCCGGCGTGCCGTCCGTGTCCTCGCAACCCTGGGCGGCGTGGCAGTCGTCATCCTCGCAATCGACATCGCCGTCGCCGTCGTCGTCCTGGCCGTCGGCGCAGTCCTCTTCCCAGGGCGCGGGCGCGCCGTAGACCGGGGTGGCCTCCTCGTCGCAGGCCTGCAGCCCGCTGGCCAGGCCCGCCAGCACCAGGCCGCCCCCCAGCGCAGATCGCCAGCGGCTGACCGGTTGGCCGCGGTCCAGGTCGTCGCAGAGCTCCTGCAGCAACTGGCGCAGGGCTGTGGGTTCCATGGGGCTCCTCTCAGCTGCGCACAGGGGGCGCGCCATAGGCGCCGGCCTGCTCGCAGGCCGGATCGTCGGCGCAATCGCTGTCCGCGCAGTCCACGTCGCCATCGCCGTCGTTGTCGATCTTGTCGGCGCAGTCCTGCTCCTCGATCAGGCCGGTATCGGCCGTGTCTTCGGGGCAGGCTTCGGTGCCGTGGCAGTCGCTGTCCGCGCAGTCCAAGTCGCCATCGCCGTCGTCGTCGGTCCCGTTGGCGCAGTCCTCCCAGGCGGGATCGGGCTCGCCCTTGTCCAGGATCGCATCGCCGTCACAGGCCTGCAGCCCGCCGACCAGGCCGGCCAGCACCAGTCCGCCGCCCGCGGCGCAGCGCCAGCGCTTGACAGGGCGCCCCCGGTCGAGATCGTCGCAGAGCTCCTGCAGCAGCTTGCGAAGGGCGGTGGGATCCAAGGGGCTCCTCTCAGCTGCGCACAGGGGGCGCGCCATAGGTGCCCACCGGCTCGCAGGCCGGATCGCCGGCGCAGTCGCTGTCGGCGCAGTCCACGTCGCCGTCGCTGTCGTTGTCCAGGTCGTCGTCGCAGTCCTGCTCCACGGGGGGCCCGGTGTCGGCGGTGTCGCCGAGGCAGTCCGCAGCGTCGGCGCAGTCGCTGTCGGCGCAGTCCACGTCGCCGTCGCCGTCGTTGTCGATCTCGTCGGCGCAGTCCTGCTCCGCGGCCGGGCCGGTGTCGTCGAGGCAGGCCTCCTGGCCTGCGCAGTCGCTGTCGGCGCAGTCCACGTCGCCGTCGCCGTCGTCGTCCTGCCCGTTGGCGCAGTCCTCCCAGGTGGTCTCGGGCGCACCGTAGGGGGGGACGATGTCGTCGCCGCAGCCCTCCAGCCCAGCACCGAGGCCAGCAAGGACCAGCGCCCCACCGGCCGTGGCCCGCCAGCGCCGCACGGGGCCGCCCCTGTCCGCATCGTCGCAGACCAGGTCCAGGATCCGCTTCAGTTCGCTGGCCTTCATGGAGCGCCTCCTGGCTGTGAGCGTAGACCGTGCGAAGCCCACCGGCAAGCGGGGATTCCGCCACCCCACCGCCCGCCACCCCATCCCGCGCGGCGCGCCCTCGTGATACCGCTCCTCCATGAGCGATCTCGGCCAGCGCGCAGCCCAGGCAGTCGATGGGCAGGCCCTGTGGCAGGACCTGCAGGCCCTGGCCCTGGTGGGCGCCCGCCCCGACGGCGGGGTGGACCGGCCCGCCTTCAGCCGGCGTGGGGGCCAGGCACGGCTGCTGGTGGCTGGCTGGGCGCAGCAGGCCGGCCTGCAGGCCTCGGTCGACCCCATCGGCAACCTGTTCCTGCGCCTGCCCGGCCGGGATCCCCAGGCCGCGCCCGTGCTCTGCGGCAGCCACCTGGACAGCCAACCCACCGGCGGGCGCTTCGACGGAGCTTTCGGAGTGCTGGCCGGGCTCGAAGCGCTGCGCGCCATCCGCCAGGCCGGCCTCACGCCTCACCGGCCCCTGGAGGCCGTGGCCTGGAGCAACGAGGAGGGAGCCCGCTTCCAGCCAGGCTGCATGGGCTCGGCCGTATTCACGGGTCAGGCGAACCTGGAAGACTACCTGCCCCTGCAGGACGCGGCCGGAGAGCGGGTCGAGCGAGCGCTGGCCGCCATGCTGCGCCAGCTGGATGAGATCCCCAGGCGCGCCACCGGCGGGCCCGTGGCTGCCTACGTCGAAGCGCACATCGAGCAGGGCCCGGTGCTGGAGGCCGCCGGCCTGCCCATCGGCGTGGTCACCGGCATCCAAGGCCACTGGAACTTCCGGGTGACCGTGCGGGGCCAGGCCGCCCACGCCGGCACCGCGCCCCTGCGCGCGCGCCGCGACGCCCTGAAGGCCGCCGCGAGCATGGTGCTGGCCCTGGAACAGCACTTCGCCGATGCGCAAGACATCGTGCGCTTCACCGTGGGGCGCTTCGAGGTGCAGCCCGGAGCGCCCAACACCGTGCCCGAGCGCGTGCTGTTCAGCATCGACTTTCGCCATCCGCGACAGAGCGAGCTGGCCCGGCTGGGCAGCGGCGTCGAGGCGGTCTGTCGGGCCCAGGCCCGCGGCTGCCAGGTGCAGATACGAACCACCAGCCGGCGCGCCCCCACGGCCTTCGATCCCGAAGTGATCCGTGAGATCCAGGCGCTCGCCACCCGGCTCGGCCAGCCCTGGCAGCCCATCCACTCCGGGGCCAGCCACGACGCCGAGCTCCTGGCCGAGCGCTGCCCCAGCGGCATGATCTTCGTGCCCTGCGCCGACGGCATCAGCCACAACCCGGCCGAGCGGGCCGAGCCCGAGCACCTGGCCGCGGGCACGCGCTTGCTGGCGGCCTGGTTGGCGGAGCGGGGTCAGGCTCGCTAGTCCCCGGTCTGCGCACTTTGCAAAAGCAGGCTTGAGGCTCGCGTCCGGTTTCCCGGACGGCAGTCGGCCCCACAGCCCGATCTCGGCGACTCGCGTCCGGTCTCCCGGACGGCAGTCGGCCCCACAGCCCGATCTCGGCGACTCGCGTCCGGTTTCCCGGACGGCAGTCGAATCCCCATGCTCCGCCTGAGCGGCCGTACGGGCTGGGAGACACGCACTCGAGTCAAGAATACAGCCCACAGCAAGACAAGCCGTCATAAGTGGCGACCCCAGCGACTGGACGGGAGAGAAGGACCTTGGACGACGTACTCGCCAACCTGCGGCGCCACGTGTTCTTCCACGGCACCTCTCTCGCGAATGCCCAGGCGATCCTGACACAGGGCTTCCGGATCTGGCACCGCGATCCCGAGCACGGGCGCTATGCCTGCGGGGGCAACCTGGGAAACGGCATCTACCTCAGCTGCAGCTGGGCCACGGCCCTGTGGTTCGGGCCCGCGCTGCTGCGGGTCACGCTGCGGCCCGGAACGCGCGTGCTCGACACCTCGCTGCGCCCCAGCCGGCAGGCCCTGGGCTTCCTGACCCGGGAGTTCGGGCGCGAGATCCTCGAAAAACCTCCCTGGAAGGTGCTGCCGCAGAACAAGCGGCTCAAGCGCCGGGAGCTGGTGGAGCTCTTCCGGCACCAGTACTGGAAGACATGGGACGATCCCGAGTTCGGCAAGGCGCGCTGGGAGAAACGCTTCGCGCTGCTGGGCCGCTTTCGCAGCATGCTTGTCCGCTACGGCTACCACGCCTACGGCCACCCCGCGGACGACAACGGCGTGGTGGTCTTCGCCGAGGACAGGATCGAACTGCGGGAGCTGGTGGGCGCCGTTTCTCCCGAAGCCTGCGAATTCCAGCTCGGTCATCCCCCCTGGACCAGGCTGGAGGCCTTCAGGGCGGCCGCCCGCCGCTACCAGGCGCAGGGCTGAGCCACGGAGGCAGCCGGTGCGCCGCTCAGCGCTTGCGCCTGCGCTTGCGCTTGCGCTTGCCGGGCCCGTGCCGCTTTCTCCGCCGGGCCGGCTCGGCAGGGGGATCCCAGCCGTAGAAGCGGTGCAGCTCCTCGTACAGGTCGGGCGCCTCGCGCCGCAGGGCAGCCGGGCGCTCGAAGTAGACCTCGGTGGCCACGGCGAAGAACTCTTCGGGGGCGCTGGCGCCGTAGTCTCGCAGCACGGGCGAGGACCGCGCCTGCAGCTGTTGGAAGCATTTCCCCAGCACCTGGGCCCAGGGCCGGTAGTGCTCGCTGCTGCGCAGCAGGGGCACGCCATCGAAGACGCCGTCCGAGAGGTCCAGGGCGTGGGCCAGCTCGTGGGTGGCCGTGTCCAGCCCGTCGTGGGGATCGCGCAGGCCCTGCAGCACCGCGGGCCAGGAGAGCACCACGGCGCCATGGCTGTGGGCCGAGCCCAAGAAGGCCTGCCCAGTGCTCGGATCGCGCAGCTCTTCGTAGGGATAGAGCACGAGCTCGGTCAAGCGATCATAGAGGTCCAGGTCCAGGTGAAGCACCAGGCGCACTGCGCAGGCGCCCACCACCACCTTCATCTCGTCCGTCAGCTCCAGGCCGCCGGCCCCGACAAAGCGCTTCTCCCAGACGAAGATCTTGAGCAGCTCCAGGAAGCGGGCCTGCTCCTCATCGCTCAGCTGCCGCCAGCTGGGCAGGTGCTCGTCCAGCCAACCCGTCCACTCAGCGGGCAGCGGACGTACGGCCAGCTTGCGGCGCCGCCGACGCTTCAGCCAGCCCAGCAAGGCGCTGCTCGCATCAGTCCCGACGCCGGCGCGCGACCATGCCCGCCAGCGCCAGGAACCAGCAGGCCAGCGCGGACCCACGCGCCGCACCGCAGCCGCAGCCCTCTTCCGCTGCGCTCTCGCCCGCGGCCTCGGCGCTCAGGTCGAAGTCCACGTGGGCCGGGCTGGGATCGGGATTCAGCCAGCTGTCCCGGGCCTGCACGTCGAAGTGGCGCACGCCCTCCTCCAGCTCTTCCAGCAGGATCTCGGTCTCACCGCTCCAGCTGCTCCAGCCCGTGCCGTCCAGCTGCCAGGCGTAGGCCAGATCGCCGGCGCGGTCGTCGCTGCCGACCCAGGCCAGCCGGGCCGCGGCCTGGTCGGGCAGGCTCTCCACCAACCAGGCCTGGGTATCGGGCGCCACCTGGTCCACGGCCGGGTCGTCTTCGTCGAAGAGGCTGGCGTAGACGACCATGCCGCCGTCCACCGTGTCGAGCTGATCCACACGCAGGTAGGTGCCGTAGACGTAGTACTGGGCCGCGAACAGGGCCACCCCCTGCACCTCTTCCTGCACCCACTCGGCCACCCAGCCCTCGAGGAAAGCGCAAAGGTGGGCCTCGGCCTCGGCGCTGTCCGAGAGCAGGTGCTCGGCCTCCAGGCTGTGCAGCTGAAGCTCCAGCTCGTGCAAGCTCATGGTGATGGCGGTCAAGGAGGACTCCAGGCCCAGCTCGGCCACGGCGCGCACCTCGGCCTGCACGGACAAGAGCTGCACGTCCAGGCCTCCCAGGGTTCCCCAGACCTCCAGCTGCACGTCCGAGAAGAGGGCGTTGGCTCCGGCCGCTTCCACGGTCAGCGTGGGGGCGGCGCCCAGGACGGCGCTGGCGCGCAGATCGCCGATGCTGGGATCGAAGAGCTCCTCCACGGCCTGGTAGACCAGGTCCATGCGGTCTTCGCCGAAGCAGAAGTAGCCGTCGCTCATCAGCTGGCGCACGCTGGCGTTGAGCTGAAACTCGCTCAAGCCCAGGCCCAGGTGCGAGCCGCCGCTGTCGTCGAACGCGAACTGGGGCTCGGCACCGGCGCCCTCGCCCGCGTCGCTGGTCTGGCAGCTGGCCTGCCCCAGCCAGCTGGAGGACAGATCGGCCCCCACCTGCAGGGCCTGGGGCGAGACCTCCACATCCCGCAGGTCCGCCGCGATGGCGAAATCCTCCACCTGTCCCGAGAGCATCTCGGCGTCGAAACCCTCGGCCACCAGCTCGGGCAGCAGCTCGCGGGCGGCCGCGCTGAGCTCCTCGAAGATGGTCTCCTCGTAGAAGGCCAGGACCAGGTCGTCTGGCCACCAGTCGATGTCCATGTCCAGATCGCCGCTGACCGTCGGATCGCCCATCACCTCCAGCACGAGCTGACCGTCCTGGATGTCGGGGTGCAGCTGGGCCTCGAAGCGCGGATCCTCCAGCGTGAGGTAGAGCAGCTCGGACTCGAACTCCACGCAGGTATCGAAGTAGTCCTCGTCCAGCGCGTAGACCACCATGTCTTGGCCCTGGATGGTGCCGAATTCCACCTCCAGCTGCAGGGAATAGTCCAGCAGCTCCAGCTGCACCGACTCCACCGGGATGTTCAGGTTGAAGTCGAGTATGCCCAGCTCGTCCCAGCAGCTGTACTCGCCGCCCACCTGGTCGTAGGCCAGGTCGTACTGGCTGTCGTCGAACCAGGCGGTGACGAAGTCCGCCCCGCCGGGAAAGACGGCCAGCTGCACGCCACCCGCCACCGGGGCGGCGACCGTCCAGGACGAGCAGAGGAGCAGCGGGAGGAGGGCCATGTCAGGCAGACTATAGCCTCATCCCATCAGGGCAGCCTGAACTCCGCGCTCAAGCCCAGCCGGCCCATGCGGAACCAGTAGCTGCCGGCGGCCGATGGCAGGGCGGGCGCCTGGGCAGGATCGTTGTCCCAGTCGTAGATGGAGTCGGTGATGTGGCGGGTGGCGTAGTGGATCCAGTCCGCGCTCAGGGCCAGGGTCACGCTGGGCGAGAGCCGACAGCTGCCCACGGCCCGCAGGTCCAAGGTGTCGTAGTCGAAGTTGCCGGGAGCCATGTAGGCATCGGCGACAGCGGCCTGGGCGTACCAGGCGCCGGCCTGCAGGCCCCAGCGCTCACCCAGGGCCAGGCGCACACCGCCGCCCCCGCGCCAGATGTCGTGCATGCCGTAGACGCCCTCCTGCTCCACGCTGCCCAGCAGGGTGGGATCGGAGAGGCCGTAGGCATCCAGCAGCGCGGCCAACACGGCGTCGTCGGAGACAATCCGCATATCGTTCACCTGCTGCTGGGAGCTGGCCAGGCTGCTCCAGCCGATCCAGCCCAGCTCGGCCTCCAGCTCCACAGGGCCCGCCGGGACCGCGGCGGCCAGGAAGGCCTCGGGAGGGAAGGCGAAGCTGCCCACCAGCTCGCCCTGAAGCGCCATCTCCAGATCGTTGGAGGGGATCAGCTCCACGGGGCCGCGCACGGTCGTGCGCATGGGGGAGCGGTAGCCGCCGGCCAGGACCAGCCCCGAGGAGGCCTGCCAGCGCAGCCCCAGGCTGAAGCCGTAGGCGCCCCCCGTGGCGCGCTCCACGCTGCGGCTGCCCTCGAAGAGCGGATCGCCCACCGGCACCAACTCCTCCCCCAGCATGCCGTTGAGCATCGCACCCGTGTCCACCGCCACCACCGAGGTGTAGCTGGTGTGCCCGGCCAAGAAGCCCGCGCCCAGGCTCAGGCTGGGCAGCACCTGCCAGGCCAGGGAGAGATCGGCCTCGAAGAGCAACACGCGGCCAATGACGGTGTGGAAGCGCTGGGGGGCGTCGGCCGGCGAGCTGCCGCTGCGGGCGTGGGGCATCATGGCCGTCAAGCCGATGCCCACCGGGCCCAGGGGCAGGGCGGCGGCCATAAAGGGCATCAGATCCTGGCTGGCGTCCTCCACCGGCTCCTCGCCCGCCAGTTGGTAGCCGTAGCGGTAGCGGATCAGGAAGGCGTCCAGCAGGATCTCGGCCTGCTCGGGGTGGGCGGCGGCTGGATTGATGACCAGACCGCGGGCGCCGTCCTGGGCGGGGCCCGAGAGCCCGCCACCCACGGCGGGCATGCCCAGGCCAGAGGGCGAGCCGGCTCGGGTCTGCCCTGCGCCCAGCGCCAGGCCGGCCAGCGCGAGCAGACGGGGCCAGGTGGGGCGGGTGCTGGTCATGGCGGGGAGGCGGATGGGCATGGGCACGGGGCGGGGCTGGTCAGTGGCGAACCACGCAGCGGCTGCCGCGAGCATATCCGACGCGGGGCGCGGGAGACCCCCCAGGCCGCTCCGTTGACCACCCCCCACAGGAGGAATACTCCGGGCCCATGATCCTCATCTCGATCCTCGCCCCGCTGGCCTGCCACCCCAAAGCGCCCGCGGAGGCGCCGGTGGACGCGCCCGCTATCCGCCAGCCGGCTCCGCCGCCGGCCGACGACGCCATCTACTTCGTGCTGGCGGACCGCTTCGCCAACGGCGATCCCGGCAACGACGGGAAGATCGATCCCGCCGACCCCCAGGCCTTCCACGGCGGCGATCTGCAGGGCGTGCTGGACCACCTGGACCATATCCAGCAGCTGGGGGCGCGCACGGTCTGGCTCTCGCCGATCTACCAAATGCGCGATGCCAAGTTCTACGAGTGGGGCGCCTTCCACGGCTACTGGGTGCAGGACCCGGGCCGGGTGGAGCCGCGCTTCGGCGACCAGGCCCTGCTGACCCAGCTGGCCGACGAGCTGCACCGCCGCGACATGCGCCTGCTGCTGGATGTGGTCTGGAACCACGTCTCCTTCGACGCCCCCCTGCGCCAGGAGCGCCCCGAGTGGTTTCACGACCACGGCGGGATCGAAGACTGGGACGACCCCTTCCAGCTGGTCAACCACGAGGTGCATGGCCTGCCCGACCTGGCCCAGGAGAACCCCGAGGTGCGCGCCTGGCTGCTGGACACGGCCCTGCACTGGCTGCGCGCTGTGGGTCCCGACGGCTTCCGCGTGGACGCCGTGCGCCACATGCCCAGCGACTTCCTGGCCTGGATGAGCGACGAGCTGCGCGCGGCCGCGGGCGAGGGCTTCCTGCTGCTGGGCGAGGACTTTCAGGGCGATCCGGTTGCCCTGTCCGAGACCTTCGAGCAGGGCGGCTTCGGCGCCATGTTCGACTTCCCCCTGCACTACGCCATGCTGGACGTCTTCTGCGACGACCGCCACCCCGGCCGCCTGGGCGCCATGCTCTCGGGCGATGCCATGTACGCCCGCCCCGAGCGCCTGGTCACCTTCCTGGACAACCACGACCTGCCGCGCGCCATCAGCCGCTGCCACGACGAGCTGCCGCGGCTACGCCGGGCCCTGGCCTTCCAGATGAGCGCCCGCGGCATCCCGGCCATCACCTACGGCCTGGAAGCCGGCCTGCAGGGCGCGGAAGAGCCCGAAAACCGGGGCGATATGGTCTTCGACGCCCAGCATCCGCTGGAAGAGGACATCCGCCAGCTGCTGGCCTTCCGTCGGCGCCATCCGGCGCTGACCCAGGGGCGCAGCGCCGATTTCGCGCTGCACGATCGCTTGCTCTCCTACACCCGCTGCTTCGGGCAGGAGCAGGCCCTGGTGGTGGTCAACGGCGGCTCGGCCGCGGTCCCCCTGCACGACGCGGCGGCGCTCCAGCCCGGGCGGCAGCCCATGGAGCTGCTGCTGGCGGACCAGGCGCTGAGCTTCCATGACCTGTCAGCCTCCGACCAGGCCCTGGATGGCCAGCTGGCGCCAGGTGCGCTGGCGGTCCTCGTCAGCCAGGGCGACGAAGGTCCGTCCGAGCGGGAGGTGGGCTTGATCCCCCTGCGCATCCAGGTGCCAGACGCGCCGCTGCAGCCCGGCGACCAGCTGCTCTTCACCGGCTCCGGCCGCCAGCTGGGCAACTGGAATCCGGCCCAGCCCGCCGGCGTGTTCCAGGCCGAGGGCGGGCTGCAGGCGCTGCAGCTGGAGGTGCCCACCGGCGCCGTGCTGGAGTGCAAGCTGGTCATCCGCAAGGCCGATGGATCGGTCCAGTGGCAGGAGGGCGAGAATCGCTATGCGCTGGCGCCCGGCATGGGCGGCGATCCGGTAGCCGTGGAGCTGCGCTGGGGGGAGTAGGGCGGCAGAGATCATCCGCGAGTTCCGGAGCGACGAAGTGACCCACAGCCCCCTGTCCCTGCTGCCCCGCCCCAGCGAGCTGGAGCTGCTTCCGGGCCAGGGGCGCGCCGGCGCCAGCTCCCGCGTGCTGCTGCGGGGTGGGGCCGACGCGCAGGTGGCGAGCCGGCTGGCCGCGCTGCTCTCCGGCAACGGCACCCCGGCGCCCGTGGTCAGCGACACGCCCCGCCCCGGCGACGTCCTGCTGCAGGGCACGGAGCCCGACGAAGCACTGGGCGAGGAGGGCTACCGCCTGCAGGTCCAGCCCGACCTGGTGCGCATCGAGGCCCCCCGGGCCGTGGGCCTGTTCTACGGCGTGCAGACGCTGCGCCAGCTGCTTCCGCCACAGCAGGCCGCCGATCCCGGGCGGGACTGGCCCCTGCCCTGCCTGCGCATCCAGGACCGGCCGCGCTTTGGCTGGCGCGGCATGCACCTGGACGTGGCGCGGCACTTCTTCGATGTCGATTTCGTCAAGCGCTACATCGATCTCATCGCCCTGCACCGCATGAACCGCTTCCACTGGCACCTGACCGACGACCAGGGCTGGCGCGTGGAGGTGCCCGAGTTCCCGCGGCTGACCCAGGTGGGCGCCTGGCGCGACGAGAGCCCGCGCCCGGGCCGCCCCTGGCAGGGCGACGGACAGCCCCACGGCGGCGCCTACAGCCAGGACGAAATCCGGGAGGTGGTCGCGTACGCTGCCGAGCGCTTCGTGCAGGTGGTCCCGGAGATCGAGCTGCCGGGCCACGCCCAGGCGGCCCTGGCCGCCTACCCCCACCTGTCGTGCAATGGCCGTGTCCATCGGGTGCGCACGCGCTGGGGCATCTCCAAGGAGCTCTTCTGCCTGGGCAACGACCAGACCCTGGCCTTCGTCGACCAGGTGCTGGACAGCCTGCTGCCCCTCTTCCCAGGGGAGTTCGTGCACCTGGGGGGCGACGAGTGCCCCCAGGCCCGCTGGCGCAGCTGCCCGCGCTGCCAGGCCCGCATGCGGGCCCAGGGCCTGAAGAACGAGCGGCAGCTGCACCGCTGGTTCCTGCAGCGCATGGCGGGTTTCTTGGCCGAGCGCGGCCGGCGCCTGGTGGGCTGGGATGAGATCCTCACCCCGGGCTTGCCCAGGCAGGCTGTGGTCATGGCCTGGCGCGGCACGGGGCGCGGCCTGTCCGCCGCACGCGCCGGCCACGACGTAGTGCTCTGCCCCACCTCGCACTGCTACTTCGACTACTACCAGTCCCTGCGCTTCTTGCGCGAGCCGCCGGCCTTTCCCAAGCTGCTGCCCCTGTGGCGCGTCTACGCCTTCGAGCCCGTGCCCAAGCGCCTCTCCGCGCAGCGCAGGCAGCGTATCCTGGGCCTGCAGGGCAACCTGTGGACCGAGTTCGTGCCCACGCCGGCGCAGGCCGAGTACATGGCCCTGCCCCGCATGGCGGCCCTGGCCGAGGTGGCCTGGGCTCCCCGCGGGCAGCGCTCGTGGAAGGACTTCCGCGCCCGCTTGCCAGGGCACCTGGCCCGCCTGCAGGCGCTGGGCTACCGCTACCGAGCCCTGGATCGCTGAAGAGGCTCCCGCCATGACCGCGGCCGAAAAGCTCCCCGTCGTCGAGCTCTTCCACTCTCTGCAGGGAGAGGGCCCCAGCACGGGTCTGCCGGCCTTCTTCGCGCGCCTGGCCGGCTGCAACCTGAGCTGCAGCTGGTGCGACACCCAGCGCGCCTCGCAGCGCATCGACTGGAAGGGCGTGCGCTGGATGAGCGCCGCGCAGATCCTGGCCGCGCCCCCCGCCGCACTGGACCGCCGTCACCTGCTGCTTGTGATCACCGGCGGAGAGCCCCTCTTGCAGCTGGAGACGGAGCGCGCCCCGGCCCTGCTGGCCTTGGTGCAGGGCGCCCACGATGGCTTCGGCCTGGGCGTGGAGATCGAGACCAACGGCACGATCTTGCCTCCCTCCGCCATGCAGGCCGGCCACGTGGCCTTCAACGTCTCGCCCAAGCTGGACAGCCTGCAGCGGCAGCCTGTGGATCTAGCCGCCTGGCTGGCCGTGCCCCGGGCGCGCTTCAAGTTCGTGCTGCGCGATCAGCGGGAATTGGAGCGCTTGGACGGGCTGGTCGCCGCGCAGGATCTGCCCCTGGATCGCGTGCACGTCATGCTGGAAGGCGCCACGCGCCAGCAGCAGCTGGCGCGCCTGGACCAGCACGAGCTGCTGGACGCCATCCTGCGGCGCCAGTACCGGCTATGCCTGCGGGCCCACAGCTTGATCTGGTCGGATGAGCCCGGGAGGTGAGTGAGCCCGGCCTGCGCCAGGCCTGGACGCCCTCTACGCGCCGCAAGCAAACATCCAAGCCTCCGCAAGCTGTCTCCAAGCAACCCTCCAGGTTTCCGCAAGCTCTGCAAAACCTGGTTGAACTTCGCTTTTGTCGCTTCACTACAAGACGCGATGCGGCGATGATGGTCCTGACGATCAAACCCGCCGTCCATGTCGACGGCTCAGAAGAAATGAGGTGCTCCGTGGACCGTACCGCCCTGCGTCTTCTCCCCCTTCTCGCCCTGAGCATCGCCTGCCGGCCCCCGGCCGGCGAGACCGGCCAGCCCGGTGACACCGCCGCCCCCGGGGACAGCTCCCCGACCCAGGACTCCGCCTCGGAGCGCAGCGAGGCCCCCACGGCGGGCTTCGACGTGCTCTACGCCCACGGCGTGCAGCCCTTCCACGCCAGCTTCCAGGATCTCTCGGACCCGGGCGCCGCAGGGGGCGAGCTCGGCTGGAGCTGGGACTTCGGCGACGGTGGAACCAGCGACGAGCAGCACCCCGTTCACCGCTACGCCGAGGCGGGCAGCTACACCGTGTCGCTCACCGTCACCAGCGCCGCGGGATCCCACACCCACGTCGCCGAAGACCTGATTCTCGTGGACGCGCCCTTCGAGGAGCCCTGGTGGTGGCACCACTACCACGCCGACAGCCGCAACAGCGACCACAATGGCGCCATCGAGGGCCCCGACGCCATCGAGCAGACCTGGACCTGGCCCGACCGCGACGACGAGGAAGAAGAGGCCAAGCCGGTGGCCGCCTTCAACGGCGCCGCGCTGTCCGAGAACCAGGGCACGCTCTACATCACCTCCAGCTGGGACGGGGGACCCAACTTCCACGCTATCGACACCGAGACGGGCGACGAGGCCTGGAGCTGGAACCTGAGCCCCTGGGCCACCTGGTCCTCGGCCCTGGTGGCCGGCGACGACGTGGTCTACGTCTCCGACGAGGTCAGCACCGTGGCCCTGCAGCCCCCGCAGGGGGACGAGAAGGAGCCCACCCTGCTCTGGGAGGAGCCCCACGGCGATGTGAGCATGTCCCACGGCTTCACCCCCTGGGGCGAGGTCTTCGAGGTGACGCTGGACGGCGAGGTCTCGGTCTACAGCCGCCACGAGGAGGTGCCGGGCGAAGGCACCCTCCTGGCCCGCGCCCAGCTCGGCGTGCAGGGCGAGCTGCCCCTGCCCCCGGGCGTGGGGCTGCCCCTGACCCTGCAGCAGGTGATCCCCCCCAGCGCCTCCTGCGTGGAGCAGGACGACGGCGCCGGCGGCAGCTTCCGCGTGCCCGGGCAGATCGCCGATCTCTGGGACGCCATGGGAGAGCAGGAGATC
Organism: uncultured Enterobacterales bacterium; assembly: GCA_964454135.1. Lineage (GTDB taxonomy): Bacteria > Myxococcota_A > UBA796 > UBA796 > JAFGLY01 > CAYVQL01. The sequence goes on from CAYVQL010000102.1 coordinate 21,587, forward strand.
CTCTCCTCTGACGAGGATGGGCTGATCGCCGAGTTCTGGGACACCTGCTTCGGCGGCGTCTTCGTCTCCAACTCCCCCAGCATCGCCCAGCTGCCAGATCCCGGCACCGGCGAGCTGTCCGAGCACGAGGCGCGCATCTTCGTGGCCACCGTGGGCGAGCACCACCCGCCCTTCGAGGACATGGAGGCCCTGCAGCCCTACCTGGACGACGACCACGCCCTGCTCAAGCAGCTCTTCTTCTCGGGAGAGGAATACGAAGACCTGAGCGACGAGCAGCTGGACGCCCTGGTGGGCACCATCCTGCCCACCGAGACCGCCGAAGGTGGCCGCTATGCCGTCAACCCCGATCCGGACTTCGCCTGCCAGGACGGCGGCAGTCCCTACCTCTACCCGGCCTTCGGCGCCCCGGTGGGCGAGATCCAGGATCCGGAGGCCATGGCCGACGAGACCACCGAGGACAAGAAGGCCAAGGCCGACGCCATCCGCCAGATGCAGTCGGATTTCTACCGCCACACCCGCGGCTACTACACCGGCTACCTGCAGATGGCGGACTGGAACCGCACCACCCGCGAGCTGGACGTGCGCGATCCGGCCCACATGGACTCGCCCTCGGGCACCAGCGCCGCGGTCAGCCCGGCCGAGGCGCGCAGCGACGGCCAGCAGTTCCTCTACCTGGCCTCGGCTGACGAGCTCTGGGCCTTCGACATCGGCGCGGTGGGCGAAGCGCCCCCCCGCGAGCCGCAGTGGACCTGGGATGCGGGCCTGCCCGTGGGCGGCTCGCCCACCGTCTTCCTGCCCGAAGAGGCGGACCGCGAGCCGGGAAGCGGCGCCGCCATCGCAGTCTTGGCGGGCTTCGAGGGCCTGGTCATGATCCAGGATCGCAGCATCGACGACGCCGAGGCCGAGAAGCTCTGGACGCGCAACATCCTGCCCTTCGACGAGCGCGAGCTCGGCTTCATGGCCACGCGGCAGGAGCGCTACTACGACGGCGAGTGGGTCGATCTGGCCATCGCCTCCAGCGTGGCCGAGGCCGGCGACGAGCACATCTACATCGCCTTCACCTCCGGGCCGGCCCACATCGACTGGCTCACGGAGCACCAGGTGGGCACCTGGGAGTCGGAGCTGCCCGTCCGCAGCGAGTTCACCGTGGTGCGCGTCGCCGACGGCGAGTTCGCGGACCGCGTGGACATCGACGAGGCCCCGGTCTGCGACAGCACCCTGGGCGCCGACCAGAAGGTCTACTCCATCCACACCTCGGGCATCGACCAGATCAAGGCGGCCATGTACCCGCGGCTCTTCGACGAGCCCACCGGAGGCGTGGTGGCCTACGGCCAGCGCGAGGGCCGCCGCTGAGAGGGAAGGGCCTTGGGGGGCCGTTATGGGCTCCCCATGCCCCTGCCCCCCCTGCCCATCACCCCCCTGCTGCCCGCGATCGAGGCGGCGCTCCGGGAGCGCAGCTGCGCCGTCGTGATCGCCCCCCCCGGCTCGGGCAAGACCACGCGCGTGCCTCCGGCCTTGCTGGATGCCGGCCTGGCGGGCAAAGGCAAGCTGCTGGTGCTGCAGCCGCGACGCGTGGCCGCCCGCCTGGCGGCGCGGCGCATGGCCTGGGAGCGGGGCGGCCGCGTGGGAGAGGAGATCGGCTACCAGGTGCGCTTCGAGCGCCGCAGCGGGCCGCGCACGCGCATCGAGCTGCTGACCGAGGGCCTGCTCACGCGCCGGCTGCAGCGCGATCCCTTCCTGGAGGGCACGGGCTGCGTGATCCTGGACGAGTTCCACGAGCGCAGCCTGCACGCCGACCTGGCCCTGGCCCTGCTGCAGGAGGCGCGGCAGGCCGGGCGCGAGGATCTGCTGCTGGTGGTGATGTCGGCCACCCTGGATCCCGGCCCGGTGGCCGCTTTTCTTGGGGGCAAGGGCCAGCCCGCCCCGGTGCTGCGCGCCGAGGGCCGCCGCTTCCCGGTGCAGTTGAGCTACCTGGAGCGCCCCGACGATCTCTCCCTGCCCGGGCGCTGCGCGCGGGCCCTGCGCCGCGTGCTCGATGAGCAGCCCGAGGGGCACGTGCTGGTCTTCTTGCCCGGCGTGGCCGAGATCGAGCGCACGGCCCGCGCCCTCGGTTCCCTGCCCCAGGTGGACGTGCTGCCCCTGCACGGCCGGCTGCCCGCGGCCCAGCAGGACCGCGCCCTGGCCCCCAGCTCCCGGCGCAAGATCGTGCTGGCCACCAACCTGGCCCAGACCTCGGTCACCCTGGCGGGCGTGCGCGCGGTGGTCGACAGCGGCCTGGCGCGCCAGCCGCGGCTCGATCCGGTCCTGGGCCTGGAGCGGCTGGAGCTGACGCGCATCGCCCGCGATGCCGCCGACCAGCGCACCGGACGCGCCGGGCGCACCGGCCCCGGGCTCGGCCTGCGGCTGTGGACCCCCCAGGAGCAGGCCCTGCTCGATCCGGCCACCGAGCCCGAGATCGCCCGCAGCGAGCTGGCCTCCACCGCGCTGCAGCTGCACGCCTGGGGCAGCGATCCCAAGCGCTTCGGCTGGTTCCAGGCCCCCCCTGCGGCCGCCCTGGCCCAGGCCGAAGAGCTCTTGCGGCTGCTGGGCGCCCTGGACGGGCGCGGCCGCATCACCAGCCTGGGCCGCCAGCTGGCGGCCCTGCCCCTGCACCCACGCCTGGGCCGCGTGCTGGTGGCGGCCCACCAGGCCGGTCAGCTGCGGCAGGGCGCCCTGGCCGCAGCCCTGACCAGCGAGCGCGATCCCTTCCCCCAGGGGCTGGACGACCCGGGCGAAGACGATCTGCAGGCTCGCATGGCGGCCATGGCCCACTGGGACGCCAGTGGCCGCCCGCCCGCCGAGGCATCGCGGGGGGCCCTGCACCAGGTACGGCGCGCCCGCGACCAGCTGCTACGCGAGGCGCGCGCCGCACTGGGCCCCGAGCCCGCAGCGCAGAAGACGCCACTGGCCCAGCTGCTGCTCGCCGGCTTCCCGGACCGCGTGGCGCAACGCCGGCAGCCCGGCTCCAGGCGCTACCGCATGACGGGCGGGCGCGGCCTGGTGCTGGACGAGAGCAGCTCGGCTCCCCTGCCCGAGCTCCTGCTGGCCGTGAACCTGCGCGCCGCCCGCCGCGGGCAGCGCGCCGAGCACCGCGTGACCGCGGCGGCCACAGTGCAGCGGGACTGGCTGCAGCTCGATCAACGCAGCGAGCTGGCCTTCGATCCGCAGCGCGAGGCGGTACGCGCCAGCCGGCTCGTCCTCTACCGAGACCTGGAGCTGGAGCGCGCGCACGACAGCGGCACGCAGGATCCCGAGCGCGTGGCCGCGCTGCTGGAGCAGGCCGCCCGCGCCCGGCCCGAGCGCGCGCTGCGCCTGGATCCCGCCTCCCAGGCCCTGCTGCACCGCCTACGCTTTTTGGCCCACCACCTGCCCGAGCTGGATTGGCCCCCGCTGCAGGACCTGCGCCAGTGGCTGCCCGAGCTGTGCACGGGCCGGCGCAGCTTCGCCGCGCTACGCGACCTGGACTGGCGCCGTGAGCTGCTTGGCCGACTCGACTCCGCCCAGCGCGCGGCCCTGGCGCGCGAGGCGCCGGAGCGCCTGCAGCTGCCCGGGGGCGCCTGGACGAAGCTGCGCTACCCTGACACGGGCGGACCCATGGCGCGCGCCTGGCAGGGAGAGCCTCCGGTCCTGGCCGCCCGCATCCAGCAGCTCTTCGGTCTGCACGAGACCCCGCGCCTGGCCCGCGGCCGCGTGCCCCTGCTGGTGCACCTGCTGGCACCCAACCAGCGCCCAGCCCAGATCACCTCCGACCTGGCCAGCTTCTGGCGCAGCACCTATCACCAGGTGCGCAAGGACCTGCGCGGCCGCTACCCCAAGCACGCCTGGCCCACGGATCCGCTGGGGGAGCGCGGCGGCTCATCCTCCTGAATCCCAGTGGTCCGAGCGCCGCCTGTGCTTATGTTCTGGGCCGCGAAGAACCGTTCTCCTGCTGAGAGGAGGGCCGCGATCAGGAGGGCGTCGTGATTCGGAAGATCGTCAGCGTGGACAACCTGGGCTGCCTGCGCCGCCTCCGCTGGCACGAACAGGCCGGCGAAGTGGGCCCAGCCGTTGGGCTCTTCGCCCCCAACGGCTCGGGCAAGACCACCTTGGTGGCCGCGCTGCGCGCCGCCCGCGACGGTAAGGCCAGGCCGCTCCTGGAGCGGCGCAGCCTGCCCCAGCGTGGAGAATCCGCCGTGGAGATCCTGACAGCCCGTGGCGCGCTGCGCTACGACGAGGGCAAGTGGATCGGGCGGCCGCCACCGCTGGTGATCTTCGATCGAGCGTTCGTCGACGCCAACGTCTACCAGGGGCGCACAGTGGGTCCGGACCAGCGCCAGCAGCTCTATCGCCTGGCCCTGGGCAACGGCGAAGTGCAGGCGGCCCGCCGCGTGGACCAGGCCAAGCGCGCGCTCAACGCGGCCAGCAAGAGCTGCAAGGTCTTCACAAAGAGCCTCGACGCCCGCTGCGATGCCATCGGCCTGGTGCTCGAGGAGCTGCGCCGCCTGGAGCCCCTGCACCAGGCGCCTGCCGAGCTGCCGGCCATGCAGGCGCGCCTGCAGGCGCTCGAGGCCAGCGAGGATCTCCACAGGCTGCCGCCCATCGAAGAGCTGCCCCCTCCCCCTGCGCTGCAGAGCGCGGGCCTGCGGCGCCTGCTGGACGAGAGCGCGACCACCCTCTCCACCGAAGCGACGCAGGCGGTGCGCACCCATATCGAGCAGCACCTCGACACCTCAGGCGAGCCCTGGCTCCGCCAGGGCACCGGCTACGCGCAGCACAGCCCGCAATGCCCCTACTGCGGCCAGTCCCTGGCCAGCTCATCCTTCGCGGAGCTGCTGCCCCGCTTCTTCGACGACAGCTACCAGCGCCTGCGTGAGCGCATCGCGCTGGGCATGGAGCGCCTGGGCGCCTGGGATCGCTGGGTGGCCGAGCTGCGCAGCCGCGAGCGCGTCAACCAGCAGGCCCTGCGAGCCTGGTCGGCCTTCGTCCCCCTGGAGGATCCCCCCGACTTGGCCGATCTCCCCCAACGTGCAGAGCGCATGGTGGCGCTCCTGCGCTGTCTGATGGCCGACAAGCAGGCCCGGCTGCTGGAGGGCTTCGGCTCTGATGCGCGCGTGAAGCAGGTGCTGGAAGCCTACGCTTCGCTGGACGGGCCCTTGACCCGCTTTGGTGACTGGGCCAGGACCGCAGCGACCTGCTGCCGCGGCGTTGCGGAGGACCAGCCGGGAACGGCGCAGCGGCTGCGGCAGCAAGTGCAGCGCATCCAGGGGCGCCTGCTGCGGGGAGATAGCTCCGTGGCCTCGGACCTGGCCGCCCTGGACGAGGCCGAGCACCAGGTCGTCCTGCTCAGCCAGGATCTGCAGCGCGCCAAGCTGGATCTGGAGAACCGCGAGAGCTGGAGGACCACAGAGTTCCTGCACAGCGTCAACCTCGTGTTGGCCGACTACGGAGCCGGTTTCCGCCTACGGGATCTGAAAGGCAAGGCCTCATCCAGCCGCGTCATCGCGGACTACAGCATCGCCCTGGCGGACCAGCACGGCGAGCTGGAGGGCAGCCGCATCAAGGCCTCCAGCAAGAAAGCCAACACCCCGCGCTTCGACACCCTGCTCAGCGAGGGAGACAGGACCACGCTGGCGCTGGCGGTCTTCCTGACGCGCTCCCTGGACACCCCGGACCAGCGGCGTGTCATCGTGCTGGACGACCCACTCACCAGCCTGGACCGCTCCCGGCGCGCCGTGACGGCCCGTCACATCCGCCAGCTGGCAGCCACCAGCGCCCAGGTATGGCTCATGTCCCACGACGCTCCCTTCCTACGCGAAACGCTCCCACCCGATGCCAGCTTTCTGAAACTGGCCGCGGTCCCCGGAGGTACGGCCCTGATGCCCTGGGATGCGCAGGCTGAGCCCCATGATAGGGTTCCAGGATGAGCGATAAGAAGATCGCCATCGAGAACCACGAGGATCGGCTGGCGGCGTGAAGCGCGCGGCACCGGAACAGGGCGTGCAGTTCGGCAAGTACCGCCTGCTGCGCAAGCTGGGCGAGGGCGCCTTCGGCAGCGTCTTCGAGGCCGTGCTGCCGGGGCCCATGGGCTTTTCGCGGCGCGTGGCCATCAAGAAGCTGCATCCGACCTTGCTGCGGGCCAACCCCGGGCTGGTCAACTCCCTGGTGGACGAGGCGCGCATCGGCGGCCTGCTGCACCACGTCAACATCGTGGACACGCTGGAGTTCGGGCAGCAGGGCCAGGACTGGTATCTGGCCATGGAGTACGTGGAGGGCGCCAGCCTGGCCGAGCTGCTGCGCCTCTGCAGCCACCAGCGCCGCCTGCTGCCGCCTTTCGCCGTGCTGGACCTGGCCATCCAGATCTGCCGCGGCCTGCAGCACGCCCACCAGCTGAAGGACGAAGAGGGGCGCGCGCTGAACCTGGTGCACCGCGACCTCAAGCCCTCCAACATCATGATCGACACGGCGGGCACGGCCCGCATCTCCGACTTCGGCATCGCCAAGGCCGAGAGCAACCTGCAGAGCACCATGACAGCCGCGGCCAAGGGCACGCCGCGCTACATGTCGCCGGAGCAGATCAGCGGCGAATCCGAGATCTCCCCGCAGTCGGACCTGTTCTCGCTTGGTGCCGTGATCTTCGAGATGGTCACCTGCCGGCCCCTCTTCGAAGCTGACACCCTGCCGGCCCTGGCGCACAGGATCGTCTACCAGGAGCTGGACGAGCCCCTGACCCAGGCCGAGGCCGCCCTGCCCGGCATCGGCCCCCTGCTGGAGCGCGCCTTGTACCGAGACCCGGCGCAGCGCTACGCAGACGCCCAGGAGCTGGCCGACGCCCTGCGCGCACTGGCGGCCCGCTACCCGCCCCAGGCCGATTTGGCCGCGGTGATCGCCGAGCTGACGCCGCAGCTGGAGCGCACCCAGGGGGACGAGAGCCTGTGGCAGGAGGAGATCTCCACACCACAGGCGTCGCGCCCACGCCGTTGGCCGCTGCTGCTGGCTCTGCTGGCCGGCGTGCTGCTGGTGGTCCTGGTGGCGCCGGATGGCATCCTGACCTCGCTGCTGGGGCCGGAACCCGCCCCACCCGCGCTCGAGCGCGAGCCCGCGGGGGCCGGCGCGGCTCCCACCCAGCCCGCGCCGCCTGCGGAGCCCTCCACCGAAGCGGCTCCCGAGCCAGCGCCCGCCGTCGAGCAGCCCCCGTCCTCGGCGCCATCCAGCACGCAGACGACGCCCAGCGCGGCACCGGCGCCCAGCGCGGCCCCCTCCGGCGCGGAGGGCACGGTCTCTCTCTTCAGCATGCCCTGGGCCGACATCTACCTGGACGGCGCGCTGCTGAAGTCCGATGTGCGCCTCAAGAGGCATCCGGTCAGCGCCGGTCGCCACGAGCTGAAGCTGATCTGTGGCAACCTGGACGCGGAGAAGACCTTCGTGTTCGACATCGACGGCCAGGACCTGGAGCTGGGCTGCTGGGACTTCGCCAGCATGGCGCCCTGCGGGCAGGACTGACTGTGTCCAACGCCATGGACGGGCAGGATCTGCGCTCCGCGCTGGTCTCCCTGGATGGCGACGACCGCGTCAGCTTCGATCGCTCGCTCTCCGTGGGCCGCCACCCCCTCAACGACATGATCCTGGGCCATGCGCGTATCAGCTCGCGCCACGCCGTGATCGAGTGGCAGGCCAGCGTCTGGCGCATCCGCGACCTGGGCTCGCGCAACGGCACCTCGGTCAACGGGCGCCGCATCCAGCAGTGGCGCCGCCTGAAGACGGGCGACGTGCTGCGCTTCGCCGGCGTGTCCGCCTGGCGCGTGGACTGCCTGGCCGAGCCACAGCAGCTGGGCGGCGCCATCGCAATGGTGGAGCTGGCGGACAGCGCCCGCCGGCTGCCCGTGCGCTCGGATCGCTTCCTGGTGGGCACGGCCGCCCCCTGCGACCTGCGAGTGCCCGAGTGGCTGCCCCAGCCCGCCACGCCCATCCGCCTGGTGCTCTTCGAAGAGGCGGGGGCGCTGCGCCTGGAGCCGGCCGCAGGCATCCCGGGGATCGCTCTGGAAGGCCGCCCCTGGACGGACGGCGCCGTGGACCTGGACCGGCGGCTGGAGGTGGCGCTGGGCCCCTCCCGCCTGGCCCTGCTGCCCGTGCGCGGCAGCCTGGATCCCACCGAGCGGGCCGTACGCCAGCCCAAGAGCTACGACCTGCACCTGGCCCTGCGCTTCACCGCGCCTTCCGAGGGCGAGATCCGCGTGCGCCACCCCCAGGGCGAGTTCCGCCTGCAAACGGGCCAGCGCTTCCTGCTGCTTTACCTGCTGGGCCAGGCCGCCGGGCGCTGGCTGGACGACGAGCAGCTCAAGCTGGGCCTCTGGGGCCGAGCCGGGGCTAGCGAGGTGGATCGCTCAGCGCTGCACAAGCTGATCTACGACACCAGGCAGCTCTTCATCGCCCGCGGCCTGGACGGCTGGTTCATCGAGAAGCTGCGCGGCCGCACACGGCTGCGCCTGCCCCCCGAGCGCGTGGAGGTGGAGGAGTACGGGGAGCGAAGCTAGGATCGCCCCCGCGAGATCCGCTTGCAGCAGCGGATGGCACGCAGCCCGGCCATGGTGCCGAAGGGGACCAGGGGCAGCACGAGCCAGGCCAGCCAGCGCAAGATGGAGATCTTGGTCGGCGTCGGTTTCGCAGCCAGCCCGCGGCCCAGCATGCCGAGAACAAGGTGCGCCAATCCCAAGACCAGGAAGCCCAGCGCCAACAGCGCGGCCTGTTCCCGATGCACCTCCCGCATGCTGGGGATGGCCACGGCCATCAAGAGCAGCAGCAAGAGCATTGCGCCGCCGACGGAGCGCATGGAGACGAAGGAGCGCTCCACGTGCGCCAGCGCATCCATCATCGCCGCGTCGAAACGCTCGGCCAGCGGATCCGAGCGCTCCACGGCCGCGAGCAGGGTCGGATCCTCGAGGCCACGGCGCAGGCCGGGCACCCAGAAGGGCCCCAGGGGCAGCGCCCACGCCAGCAGCCGCAGCTCGGCCCGCGCGCGCCGCAGATCCAGTACGCGCAGCTTTCCGAGGCTCAGTCGCGCCGTGCCCAGGCCCACGACAAGAAAAGGCGAGCCAAAGAACAAGCCCAGGATGGCTCCGGTGGGGCCGCCCAGCGCGGCAAGCAACACCACCGCCTCCACGAAGCCCAACGCACCGAGGATGGCGCAGCGTCGGTTGGAACGGCGCAGCAAGGCCTCGAGGTCGGGATCATCGCTCATCGTCAATCACCCGGAATTCAAGCGCGCTGCGCCGCGTGGGGGCCATGACAGTCTGCCATGCAGCCCTGCGGGCCGCCCCCTGAAGCATGAAACAGCCCGCGTGCGACCCGCCGTCATCACATCGGCCCACGGAGCGGCAGCCCTCTCGCCCTCTCGCCTCTCCACGGCGCGGCCCGGCAGCCGCTGAAGAACAGGCCTCCGCGTCTTGGCGTCTTTGCGCCTTTGCGTTGTCTTCTCGAAGTGGGAGAAGATGGGTGTCAGATGGGTGTCAGGCACTAGGAATTGACTATTTGAATCCCTAGTTCATAGTGCCTGACACCCGCTTGGCTCTCGATATGCCAATTTTGACTGTAGAGGGAGAGCGTCTGGCACGAGAACCGAACTGTCTAAAATCCTAGTTCCTAGTGCCTGACACCCGATCTACGTAGTTCCTAGTGCCTGACACCCGATCTAGAACTGTCAAAGATCCTAGTGCCTAGGGGCGTACACCCCTACTGACACACGGTCCCGGCGGGCCAGCCATACGAC
>CAYVQL010000102.1:31377-31959 GCA_964454135.1 uncultured Enterobacterales bacterium
GCCCTCCCCCCTTTATATTTATTTATAAAATCCTAGTTCCTAGTGCCTGACACCCGTTCTGACACCCTTTCCCATAGTGCCTGACACCCGATCCGATCTAGTGATAGTTCCTATTGCCTGACACCCGATCTTCCGATCTTCGTGGCAGTGGCCGCCGAGATGCTACGCAGCGCCTGGCACATGCTCTCGCGCGACGAGGAATACAAGGAGCCGGTCGACGCCACGCCCAGCAAGGCCCAGAGGGAGCGCGCCGCGAAGCGCATGGTCCGTCGTCTCGAGAAGCTGGGCTACAAGGTGAAGCTCGCCGAGGCGGCGTGAGGCCGGTGGCGGGGCCCACGCCCCTGTTTCTTGATAGCATGGCCTGGCAGGCCGCTATCCCCAGATTGCGGCAGCGTTTGGCCGCAATCCGCGACCTCCCGTAGAATCTCCCCCAGGTCCGTCCTCGTCGGAGCCCTGCCCATGGGGCCGCTCGCCAAGCTCAGCATCGTCCTGCTCCTGGCTCCCGCCCTGGCCTGGGCCGAGGATGTGCAGCCCGCCCGGGCGACCTACCTGGGCGCTGCCGAGAGCGCCGAGGCGGCCGAC
>CAYVQL010000103.1:0-31769 GCA_964454135.1 uncultured Enterobacterales bacterium
GATGGTACTTGGCCATGGCCTCGCCCACGACCGCGGCCGATTTGCGGAAGCGCCCCTCGCGCATCAGGCGCAGGTTGTGGAACATGGCGTAGAGGATGCGCCGCTGCACCGGTTTCAGACCATCACGCACGTCGGGGAGCGCGCGAGAGGTGATGACGCTCATGGCGTAGTTGATGTAGCGCCAGCGGGTCGCCTCGTGCAGGGCGACCGGCTCGATGCCTGGCATGGGGGCAGCTCCGGGAGGCTAGCGGGAGGGAGGAGGGGGCGGGCGAGACAGGGACAGCGGGGCGGTCCCGGGGGGGTGTGCAGTATAGCACGCGTAAGACGGGTTTTCGGGCGCTGCGGGGCCCGCTGGCCCTGGTAATCAGCCCTCGGCTTCCAGCGCCAGGGCCAGGCGCGCGAAGTCCCCTCGCTCTAGCCGCTCCGCGCGCTGGCCCGGTTCTACCTTTGCTTTCGCCAGGATTCTGGCAGCGGTGGGGCGACCGTAGGCCGCACCCAGCGCGTTCAGCAGGGTCTTGCGACGCTGGGCGAAGGCGCTGCGCACGACCTGGTCGAAGCGCTGCTGCGGGGCGCCCGCCAGATCGGGCTCGGGGCGCAGGTCCAACACCACCACGGCCGACTCCACCCGCGGCGGTGGATGGAAGGAGCCTGGTCGCACGCGAAACCCCAGCCGAGCCTCGGCACGCGCCTGGATCTCCACGGACAGGGCACCGTAGGCCTTGACGCCGACAGGGGCGCAGATGCGCTCGGCCACCTCGCGCTGCAGCATCACCACCAGCCTGCGGAAGGTCCCCGGCTGCCGCACCATGCGACCCACCAGCAGCGTGCCGATGTTGTAGGGCAGGTTGCTGACGCAGAGCCAGTCCGACCCCGGCAGCAGCTCGGGCAGGCTCAGCTTCAGGGCGTCCCCGCGCACAAGGCGCACCTCGGGCGCCAGCTCGGCCACCCAGTCCGCCAGCCGCGCGTCGCGCTCCAGCGCCACCAGCTCTGCCCCGGCCGCGCACAGCTCCCTTGTCAACGCGCCCAGCCCCGGCCCGATCTCGAGCACGCGGCTGCCCTGCTCCACGCCCGCCAGGGACACGATGCGGCGCGCGACGCCGGGATTGGCCAGGAAGTGCTGCCCCAGGGAGCGCTTTGCGCCCGCCTGCAGCCGGCGCAACATGGCCGCGGGTCCCTCGCGCTCGCTCAAGCTGCGTCCAAGGGCCAGACCGAGCGCGCGGCCATGTCCAAGCCGTGGCGCTCGCCCCGCAGCAGGCGCAGCCTTCCCGCGTGGGCGATCATGGCTCCATTGTCGGTGCAGAAGCGCATGGCTGGAATGCGCAGATCGATGGGTAGCTCGGCCAGCCGCTGTCGCAGGCGCCCGTTGGCCGCCACTCCCCCGCTGACGGCCACGGTGCTCAGACCGCTGGCCTGGCAGCCGCGTCGCACGCGGTCGCAGAGCACGTCGGCCACAGCTTCCTGAAAAGAGGCCGCCACGTGCTGCGGCGCTGTGTCCGGGTGGCGTTCCAGGTAGCTGCGTACCGCGGTCTTGAGCCCGGAGAAGCTCATGTTCAGCCCAGGCGCCCTGGGCCTGGGGAGCGCCACTGCCGCGGGATCGCCCTTGCGCGCCAGGGCGTCCACGGCCGGACCTCCTGGGTAGCCCAGGCCCAGCATGCGGGCCACCTTGTCGAAGGCCTCGCCCGCCGCGTCGTCCACGGTCTGGCCCAGCGTCTCGCAAGATCCGGCGCCCTGGTTGCGGTACAGCGCCGTATGCCCGCCCGAGACCACCAGGGCCAGGTAGGGAGGCCGCAGCTGCGGATCGTCCAGGGTGGGCGAGAGCAGGTGCCCTTCCAGGTGGCTGATGCCCAAAAATGGCACGCCCCAACCCAGGGCCGCCGCCTTGCCGAAGCACAGACCCACCAGGACAGCGCCTATCAGCCCCGGCCCCGCAGTGGCAGCCACGGCGTCCGGGCGCTCGAGACCGGCCTCGTGCAGGGCCTGCCTGACGGTGGGCGCGATGCGCTCGGCGTGCGCCCTGCTGGCCAACTCCGGCACCACGCCGCCGAAGCGCGCATGCACCTGCTGCGTATAGGTGACATCGGCCATCAGCCCTTCCGGACCCACCACACCCGCGGCGGTCTCGTCGCATGAGGTCTCGATGCCCAGCACGTGCATGGGTCCGCCCAGCGCTCAGGGGTGAAATCGCTCACCGAGCCGCGCATGGGGCTGTGCAGCGGACCGGCTTCAGCTGCCCGCTGATATCACCACTCCCACAAGAAGGGCACCCGCCAGAGCCAAGTTCCGAACATCACCGAGGCCACCAGGACGACGGTGAGCAAAGCGGGATGTGGCGTGCTGTCCACAAATCCCCAGCCAGCGCTTCTTTCCCGGGGGCTCACCTTCAGTCCTCCTGGCTCCGTTCCCCCCGCTTCGCGAGTTCGAACACGGTCGCTCCCTGGTTGTACCCACTTCCTCCGATGCTTCTCCAGATAAACACTACCTCAGGGCTCTGGTCACCGTCTACGTCTTCCATGGCGAGTTCACAGGGAATTGCTACGAGATCGAGCACCTGCTCCCCGACTCGCCGGCCCTGTCGGTAGAGGGACATGGTCAACGCGGCGTATGGCATCAGGGCTCCGGGCTGCACCGGGCTGGCCTCCACCAGCACCAGCTCTTGCTGCCCGTCGCTCTCCAGGTCGCCCTGGACCCAGGCCACGGCCCGGCTGTCCTGCGCAGGTCCCGCGGGGGGGGTCAGAGCCCGCGTTCCCTCGCGGTCGCAGCTCTCACCCAGGATCCTGAAAGCCGAGAGATCATCGGGCAGGCGCAGCAGCTCCGGCCCGCGGGCCGGCTCGTAGCCTGGACGGCCCTCTTCTGCGGGTGTGCCCACCAACAGCTCGCCCTGCCCCAGAAACACCTGCCCGCCCAAGGCCTGGGCCGTGCCCTTGACCTGGAAAGGAGCCGCGCCCAGCAAGAGCGCCAGAGAAAACGGCAGCGGCGTCATTGCCCACTCTCCCAGCTGCGGCCGCTGTAGTTGTTCCAGAAGTTGACGTCGTTCTGGTGCCAGGCGCTGGTGCTGTCCCATGGTCGGTCGACTGCGCTGGGCCCGCCGTTGTAGACCGCGTAGGTCGCTTTGATGAGGTCGTCACCCGTGTAGCCCTTGTTCCTGGCGTAGTCGTAGCTCCACTGGAGGATCTCGGCGCCGGCCTGGATGTTCTCGCGCACATCGCTCGAGAGGGTGTCCCAGTCGTAGGTGCCCGACCAGGTGGGCTCGTTGATCTGCATCAGGCCGTAGTCCTCACCGCCGATGAGCACGGTGCCACCGCTGTTCCATTGGCTCCAACGGGACTCGGTCCAGGCGGTGGCGTAGAGCAGGTCCACGGGCAGATCGTAGGCTTCGGCTACGAACTCGAGCATGGCCTGCACGTTTTCCGGATCGTCGTTGTTTGGGAAATCTTGCAGGCTGTCGTGGGTTGCCTGGTCCTCGCTGGTCTGCTCCTCTTGCTGCGTCTCGTCCTCTTGCTGCGTCTCGTCCTCTTGCTGCGTCTCATCCTCTTGCTGCGTGCCGCTGTCCAGCTCGGTCTCCTCCACCGTCTCATTGACCTCCTCCAGATCCTGCAGCAGCTCGTAGACGGGTCGCGGGCAACGCCGCCCGCAGGGACGACCATGTCCCGGGGGTCCCGGCCTCCCCCAGCCTCGCCCGCCTTGGGCCTTGGCCGCGGGCGCGAGCAACATCATCAAGAAGGTCGTCGCGAGCAGGCAGAACAGACGGCGCATGGCATCCTCGACGGGTCGCCATGCTTTTGGCAATATTCGTGCCAGCGTCCCCAGACGCTGAAAGCAGCGCTCCCGAGGCCCCTTGGCGGCGCCAGGCCCGTTCCCTTGGGGTGCGCATGCCCCCTTGGGGAATCGCTGTCGCTATTGCTGGTCGTCGGCCGGGGCCTTGGCGCCCTTGCCCTTGGCCTTGCCCTTGCCCTGTCCGGCCTTGGGCCCCGTCTTGGGCCCCTTGGCGCCCTTCTTGAAGGGCGCGGGCATGGTGCCGTCGGGAGCGGCCCGGCCCTTGCCACGGGCGCCCCGTCGCGCTCCGGGCAGCAGGGGCCGGTCGGGCTTTTGATCTTCCTGGCCGATGTTGCGCTTCTTCAGCTCGGCCTTCAGCTCGTCCACCTGCGCCCTGGTGGCCTCGTGGTCGTCGATCTTGCTGTCCAGGGCCACCAGGCTGTTCTCGAAGCTGTTGGCCGGCTTGGCCCGCGGTGCCGTAGCCGCCGCCCGCTCCTCCTTCAGGCGCGCGATCTCCTTCTCGTAGTAGCCTATTTGGCGCTCCACGCGCTTCTTGGTTCTCTCGTCGGTGGCCTGCTCCAGGCGCTTGCGGTTGCTCTCCAGGCGCTTCTGGTAGCTGGCCAGCCGCTTGTCGATGGCCGCCCCTGGGCTGCTTCCCTGCCAGCCCTGCCCGTCGGGCACCAGGGTGGCCGTCAGCAGGCCGATCTTCTTGCCCTTGCTGCCCGCGCTCAGCATCCAGTTGTCACGGGCCAGGGCCTGACCGTCGGCCAGGGTGGCGCTGCTGCCCGAGACGACGAAGGCCGCCGCTGGCACCGCTTCCACGAGCTTCTTGCCGGTCTTGCTGTCCCAGTTGCCCAGCACCACCAGCGCGTCCACGTCCGTCATGGCCGTGGCGGCGGTGGCGACGGCCTGGACCGGATCCGTGGCGTCGCAGTTGTCGACGCTGGTAGGCATGCTGCCCACGAAGGCGCCGATGAAGCCCAGCTTGACGCCGTCACGCTCGATCATCTTGCCCGCCGAGAAGGGCTTCTCGCCATCGCAGACCAGGTTGGCCGCGAACAGCGGCAGCTCGTGCTGCTCGGCCAGGCCCTTGACCTTGTCCAGGCCCAACACCAGGTCGCCCGGGCTGACGGCGATGGCGTCGATGCCGGCGCTGGCGTAGCTCTGGGCCACCAGGTCCGCCTTCAACCCGATCTCTTCCCTTTTGCTCTCCGGGAGCACGCTGCGGCCCCAGTACATTCCCCCGCTGTCTACGACGAAGTTGGCCTTCTTCTGGCGATGTTCCTCGACGAAGGTGGTTCTCCTGGGCAGACCGCCCATCTGATGAGCCTTTCAACCACAGGGCTCGATCTCACCTGCCAGGTTGCTCTGGTACACCAAGGAGAACTCGCGCGCCGCCTGCGCTTCGGCGGCCTGCTCGCCACCCTTGCCGCAGCCGGCGATGAACATCAGGATCAGGGGATTCATGGTTGCTTTCCTTCCTCGGGATGGGCTTTCCGATCGACCTCGAGGGGGGGGAGCTCGCCCAGGACCTGTTCCATGCGGCGATGGCGCTCCTCCTTGTCGGCGTCTTTGCCCGCCTTGCGCTGGTATTCCCGCACGGCGTCCTCTGCCACGTCGAGCACGCTGTCGGAGATGCGATAGACCGTGGGCTGGTCGTCGGCACGGGCGTAGAAGCGTGCGCGCTCACGCCCTTCGGGGTCGATCTCGGGCTCGGTCTCGTCCCCCACGATCAAGGTACGCACCTTGCCCGTGTTGTCGGTGAGCTGCACCGTGAGCAGGGGATCGGAGAAGCCCCAGCGATCTCCCCTGCCCGGCTCGTCGGCCATGATGGCGTCGGCGCGCACCTCGGAGGCGCGCAAGGCCACGCGCGAGGGCGTGCTGCCAGGCACGGGCACGCCATCGGACCAGAGCCACTTGTCGGCGCGGTACATCATGGTGACCGTGCCCGCCAGGTCATCGTCCTCGCGTTCTCGCAGCGTGACGGTGGCGTCGGTCACGTCGCCCACGCGCATGCGCATGAACTTCTTGAGCCGCAGATCCTGGGGATCGAGCTGGTAGTCCTCGAGCAGATCGTCGGGCGCCGTGTAGACGGTGAAGTCCGAGGCCAGCTTCATATAGGCATAGCTGCGCGGCCGGCCCACGCTGTCGTCGACCTCGGCCTGCTGGCCGATAGACAGGTCGATGGGCTCGCGGCTGGCGAACTTGATCAGGATGCGCGCCTGGGGCCGGTCCAGGCCGTACCCGGAGAGGTCTTCGGGGTGATCCTCGACGAACTCCCTGGCCTTGAGCGCGGTCACGCGACCCAGCAGACGCCGCACTTCTTCGCGGCTGGCGGCGAACTGCAGGGGCTGCTCCAGCTGCCAGTGGTAGGGTCCGGTGCGCTGCAGGACCAGGCTCTTGCTCCCGGGCAGCTGGGCCTCGATGCGGTCGGCATCGTTGCTGTCCAGGGAACAGAAGCGCCGCTCCCGAAACTCCCTGGGCTCCATGCTGTAGTAGTCCAGCGCGGATTTCTTGACCGTGTAGATGAAACCCTCACTGCCCTGACCGCTCAGGGGCTGGATGTAGTAGCTGACGTTGGAGGGGTTGGGATCACCCGCCAAAAAGGCGAGCTCTTCACCGTCGCGGAAGGTCAGGTCGACCTTGATGGCGTTCTCGCCGAGCCCGTAGAGCTCGGGAGCCTCGGGTTCCTTGATGACCGTGGCCCGGGCGTTGAGATCGTGGATCTGGTGCTTGACGCGGTTGACCATGGACCGAGAGGCGCGCCAGTCGGGCCCCTCGACGATCCAGCTCCCGTCGCCTTGCTCGGCCAGGATCAGCACGTCCTCGGCGCGGTGGATCTCAGCGCGCACCAGTTCGGGCTTCTCGAAGCGAAACAGGGGCGGAGATTCCTCCACCACGGGTGCCTCGGTCCTGGGATCGAAGAGCCACACCAGCGCTACCACGAGCGCCAGGACTGCGGCCGCCAACAGCGTGCCTCGAAACGCTCTCACGGCAACACCTCCTATCGCCCGCGCCGGGTGGTCCAGACGGCGGCGCCCACCAGAATCACCAGCAGCGGCAGCAAGCCCAGGGCCACCCAGCGGATCATGGCGGTGTCTTCGTCCGTCAGCGCCAGCTTGCGCACCTTGGTGGGCCGCCCCACCACCGACAGCCGCGCGTCGTCGCCCACCAGCCAGCGGAAGGCGTTGACCAGGAAGGTGCCGTTGCCCGGACCGTCGGCCACCAGGGTGTTGCTCACCAGGTCGCCATCGCCCACCACCACCACGCGCCCGCGCTGCTGCCCAGCGAAGACGATGCCCTGGCCCGGGCCCAGCTCCAGCGCCAGGCCCATGTCCACCGGCCCCTTCTCGTCCAGGGCCTCTTCAAAGACCGCCGCGCCCCGATCCAGCTCCCCTCCCCTGTCGATCCATCCGCTGCGGCTGGTGCGCAGCAGCGTGGAGGCGCGCACGCCATCGGGCAGGGGGTCCATCAGCTCGAGAGGAGCCACGTGGGCCAGCACCGTGACGAGCCGGTCTTCTGACAGATCGCGGGTGATGGCGTGGCTGCGGTAGACCGGCACGGGCCTGTCGTCGTAGGGAAAGACGCGCAGCTTGTCCATCACGAAGCCACTGGGCCGCATCACCCCCAGGCGGCCCAGCACGCGGGGCACGGGCAGGTCCACATCGACCAGCACCATCAGGCGCCCGCCCTCGGACAGATACTCCATCAAGGCGTCGTGCTCGGTGTCGGTCAGGCTCGTGCGCGGCCTGGCCAGCAGGACCACGGTGGCGTCGTCGGGGATCTTGGGGGCGCTGCCCGGATCGCGATCCCGGTCCCGCAGCAGGTCCAGCGGCTCCAGGAAGTAGTGCTCCTGCTCCAGCAGCTCCTGCAGGCTGGACATGCCGCTTGGCTCAGTGGACTCCGGGTCGGGCTCTCCATGCCCCTGCATGGCGTAGATCACCCGCTTCCGGCTGCTCATCAGCTGGGAGAAGGCCTGGTTCAGAGCCGCCTCTCCGAGAAACTGCAGCTCGCGGTCCTTGCCCTTGCCGCGGTGGCGGAAGAGATCGCGGCTGCGCAGGTCCACCCGCTCCTCGCCGCGCTGGACCACCACCATGCCGTAGTCGCGCACGCCCAGGGCCTCGGCGCTGAGGCGCTCGCGGTCGAAGTCGATGAAGCGCGTCTCGATGGAGCGGGAGTTGTAGTCGATCTCCTCCAGCAGGTCCTTGAGCTCGCGGTTCTTGAAGTAGGCGTCTTTCTTGCCGGACTGGGCTGTGAAGCCCGTCAGGCGCACCGTCTGCCCGTCTTCGTCCAGCAGCCGGATCTTGTTCAACGTGTCGCGCTGCAGCAGGTTGGCGCTCTCGGCGGTGAAATCGATCCGTACGCGGTGCCGGTCGGCCACACCGTAGAGCACCACCACCACCGCCACTACGAACAGGGTGACGAGGGTGGCGTTGGAGCCGTAGCTGAGCCTGCGTTTGAGTGAGCGTCTCATCGCCAGCGCCTGGACTCGAGAGTGCGGTATGTCAGAAAGAGGAACACGAAGATGAAACCCAGGAAGTAGAACAGGTCGGCTGTGTCGATCACGCCACGGGTGAAGCCGCGCATATGGGTCAGGAAGGACGCCTTCTGCAGCAGCTGACGCGTGGGTTCGTGGTCTGTGAGCTCCGAGGCCGAGCTGATCAGCCAGAAGGGCAGCAGGATGATGATGCCGGCCAGCCCCGCCGCCACCTGGTCACGGGTGAGGCTGGAGGCGAAGAGACCGGCCGCGCAGAAGGCGCCGGCGCAGAGCAGCAGCGCCAGGTAGCTGCAGCCCACCACGCCCCAGTCCGGATCGCCGTAGTAGGCCAGCACGGCAGGGAAGACCAGCGTTCCCGCGAACATGACCAGGCAGAGCAGCAGGCTGGCGGCCCACTTGCCCAGGATCAGGGACCACTGGGGCACGGGAGCGGTCATCAGCAGCTCGAAGGTCCCGCTGCGCTGCTCCTCGGCGAAGTGCCGCATGGTGAGCATGGGCAGCACGAAGAGCAGGGTGATGGAGAGGTTGCCCAGCATCACCCGCAGGCTGGCTTCCCCCGTCAGCGTGATCCCCAGGTAGAAGAAGAGCCCCGACAGGAAGAAGAACACCGCCAGGAAGACATAGGCCAGCGGCGAGACGAAGTAGACGCGCAGCTCTTTGCGCAGGATGGCCCAGGCGACCCTCATGGCTGGCCCTCCAAGCGATCTTCCCGGCCCACGATGGCCAGGAAGGCCTCTTCCAGGCTGGGGACGACCCGCTCCATGGTTCGCAGCTTCCAACCCTCTCGCCCTGCCAGGCTTGCGATGGCTGGCCGCGGATCTCCGCCCGCACGCAGGCTCAGGTGCAGGAAACCCTCACGCTCGCCGCGAGGCGCCACCTGCTCCACCTCGGGCAGCGCGCCGATGCGGCGTGCGGCGTCGTCGCCCTGCAGCTCCACGCGATAGCGGACGCCGCCGGTGGCATTGGTGCGCACCTGCTCCAGGCTGCCCGAGGCGGCGATGGAGCCCTGATGGATCACCACCACCTGGTCGCAGGTGGCCTCCACTTCTGCCAGGATGTGGGTCGAGAGCACCACCGTGCGTTCGCCGCCCAGCTGGCCTATGAGCTCGCGTATGCCCACGTTCTGGGCCGGATCAAGCCCGCTGGTGGGTTCGTCCAGGATCAAGACCGGAGGATCGTGCACCAGGGCCTGGGCCAGGCCCACGCGCTGGCGATACCCCTTGGACAGGGATCCCAGGATGCGCCGCTCCCAGCCGGTGAGACCCACCAGCTCCATCACCTCGCCGATGCGCTTGAAGCGACCCTTGCGCGGCACCTCGCGGATCTCGGCCACAAAGGACAGGTAGTCGCCCACCGTGAGCTCGGGGTACAGGGGTGGAGCTTCGGGCAGGTAGCCCACCCGCCGCTTGACCTCCATGGGCGACTGGAAGACATCGAAGCCAGCTACCAGCGCGTCGCCCGCCGTGGCAGGAAGGAACCCCGTGAGGATACGCATGGTGGTGGTCTTGCCCGCACCGTTGGGGCCGATGAAGCCCAGGATGCTACCCTTTCCGACCTCGAAGGACACGTCCTTGACAGCCGTCAGGGGCCCGTAGCGTTTCGTGATACCTCTTGCCTCGATCATTCCGAACCCGCCCCGTCGGCAACCAGCCCTGACAGGAGTGCTGACCCGCCCTTGTCGGCGGCTGGCCAGCTTAACGATCCGGACCCCTAAGGTAAAGACAAGCGCGAGCAGTTGCCGTACAGCGCGCAATGGAATTGCGACACCCCGAATGCCATGATGCTGACGACCGCCAGATCCACCTTGTTCACAGTCGTGTCGCTCTGCCTCTGCGC
The DNA here is from genome assembly GCA_964454135.1 of uncultured Enterobacterales bacterium. Lineage (GTDB taxonomy): Bacteria > Myxococcota_A > UBA796 > UBA796 > JAFGLY01 > CAYVQL01. The sequence continues at coordinate 10,088 of CAYVQL010000103.1, forward strand.
GCCGGCCCCGCTCTTCTGCCAGGACGCGGGCGCCGAGCGGACCGACCGGGTGATCGCCGTCGTGGGAGACCGCGTGGTCACGGCGTGGGATCGCGCCTTCGAAGAGGCCATGACCGGTCATATGGGCTGCCCCGAAGCGGTGCTCTGCGACGAGAAACGCCCCCTGGATGAGCGCCTGGCGGACCTGGCGGTGATCCGCGGCCTGGCTGGTGATGCCGCAGCCTACAAGCCCACGCTGGAGGAGTTGGAGCGTCGGCTGGCCGCCCTGCGCGCCTCTTGGGTCGTTCCCGGCGGCTACCACGACTGCCTGGAGCTGCTGGGCCTCAACGAGGACGAGCTGACAGGCCTGCTCTACAGTCGAATGGTGGTCGAGCGCTTCGTTCAGCGCAACGTCGGCCTGCCGGTGGCGGCTGTCGGAGGCGGGCCGCAGGAATACGCGCGGCGCTACGAGAGCTGGATAGCGGAACAACGCGCGCAGGTGTCCATCCGCTTCATCCCGCCTCTGGAAGAGCCGTGAGGCGGCGAGCGCTCTGCTTGTCGCCCTGGCGCAGCGGCAGGCTGCCAGGCCTGCTGGCGCAGCTCGCGCTGCTGCTTCCTGGCAGCGCTGCGGCCGCCGAAGATACCGCAGCGAGCTTCGAAGCCGTCGAGTTCATGGAGCGCCCCGCCGTCTGTCAGGCCGCGCTGCAGCCCGAGCTGATCCTGAGCGAGCCCGACCTGCCCCTCATCTCCGTGGCCCAGACCCTGGCGGCGCAGGGCTTGCCGCTGATCTTTCTGCTACCGGGCGACCTGGCGCAGGCCTACGCTTCCCAGCTCCGGGGCGCCATCGATCTGGGTCACGAAGCCGGTCTCTGGCTGGACATGTCGCGCACTTGGGCGGACGAAGAGGGCGGTCCCGTTCCCGTCACCAGGCTTCAGTGGTGGGCACAGGGCCGGGCGGAGCGGCGTGCGCTGCGGCGCGCCGCCGGGCAACGCCCGCGCGTGGTGGGTCTGCCGATCCTCAGCTTCCGGGCGGAGCCGCTGCTGGTCGACCTGGGCTTTCGCGTGCTTCTCCCCCTTGAGCCTATGGAACAGGCCCAGCCCAGGCGTGCTCTCATCGCCCCCGGCTACCCCAGCCGCGCGGTCATCGTGCCCCCTCTGCGAGGCCCCCAGCCCACAGAGGCAGCGTTGGATCCCGCCGCCCTGGACCGCCTGGCCCACGCTCTCGAGCTCGGCGAGCTGCCCATCGTGCGCTTGACGCTGCTCGCAAGCCAGCTCGACAGCGACCGTCTGTCGCTCCTGAGCCGCTGGCGTGAGCAGGTGCTGCAGCCCTGCCAGGCCCGCATCCTGCTCGCGAGCGACGCGCCCAACGCCCTGCGGGGCAAGCTGCGGGCCAGCAGCGACCCCCGCACCCAACACGCCCCCCAGAGCAGCTCGCGGCCCCTGGACATGCCCCAGCTGCTCGCAGCGGCCAGCGCCCTGCCCCTCGCCGGCCCCCCGGGGAGCACGCTCCCCGCCGCGCTGCCCGGCGAGCTGAACCTGACCGAGGCCTTCTTGGCCTTCAGCCTGGCCCTGGCCGAGCCTCAGCTCCCCGAGCGGGTGCGCCTGGGGCCCCTGGGGCCACCCATGAGCTCACCGGTCAGCGTGCTTGGCCCAGCGGGACAGCAGCTCTCGGCCCAGGCCATTCGCACGACGGCCAGCGACCTGGCGCCCTACCTGAAGAGCCAGGTGCCAGCTGTGCTGCGGGCCGGCGAGCACAGCCTGACGGCCGCCGAGTTCCTCTGCGCCATGGCCGCGGTGTTGATGGGGCAGGATCGTGTCCTGGTGCTGCCCGTCTTCAGCCCCGACCCCTATGCGCCAGGGCTGGGCTGGGGAGCTTCGGAGGGTCAGTAGGCAGCCCCGTTCTTCGTGACGCCCGGCTACAGCGGCTTGTTTTCAGCCGCTCGTCTTCAGCCGCTCGTCTTCAGACGTCGGGGTCGAAGCTGTACTTCTGCTGGAAGCCGTAGTCCTTGTCGAACTGCGGAAACGACCAATCGGCCACTGCTCTGGCCAGGCAGCGTTCCAGCTCGGCATCGCTGGCACCGTTGGCTGCCACCTGGATGTTGGTGGTGCTGCCATCGGCCCGCACGCCTGCGGTGACCGTCCAGCTGCCCGCTAGCCTGGGGATGGCCTTGCGACGACGCTCGTAGCAGGCCTTCATCTGGCCGTTGTGGCTCTTGACGTGGCTTGAGATGGTGGGACGCACATCGCCGCCGGAGACCACCAGGCCCTTGGCGCCGGCGAAGCTGAGCTTTGGCGAGATGGTCCCGCTGAGATCCGAGTCCATGGTGGAGCCGTCCGCCGAACCCGGTCCGTTGACCGGTAGGTCTCCGTCGGCGCTGATGTCGATGGAGAGGCGCCCAACCTCGCCCAGCGCTTCCTCCTTCGGGCCACCCAGATCGGAGCCCCTGAAGTCCAGGACCTGCCGGCCTGACGAGCCTTGCGCCGTTCCTGCGGCCTTGGCTTGTGCGCCCTGGGCAGGCGCGCTCGCCTTGCCAGCGGTGCTGGCTTCGCCAGCTTCCTGCTCGACGGTGGGGTCCGAGGCCAGGGAGTGATGCTCTTCCGGATCCAGGGTGAAGTAGTTGACCTCTCCGACCTCAGCCAGCGCCGCCTCTTCCTGTAAGCGCTTGGCGTCGTAGATCTTGTAGCCGATGCCCGCCGCGGAGATGAGCAGCACGGCCGCCACCAGGGCGCCGATGGCCAGACCGCGCCTCCTGCGGTCTTTGCTCTCTTTCTCTATGTTCTGGGCCGATTGGGCCACCTCACCGGGATCGGTGGGTGTCTCTTCGCCCGGGATCTCGATGAAGCACTTGGGGCAATGGCCACCAAAGCGCGCCAGGTCATCTTCGATCGGCGCCTTGCAGAATGGGCAGTCTACCATCGCGTCTCCGGCGGAACTTCCGACGGGTCTGGAGGCTGGTGAATCGTACTGGCCGAGCTTATCACCTGCACCCCCGAACGACCACTGCGGCGGGCGGGCCATGCATAAGACACTCGGTCAGACGTCGCGGTTCCTTGAACACGGTTTGCAGGCAATTTCACAACCCGGTTCCAGGCCCTCCGTGGCGCGCTTTCACCACGACTTGCAGACCTCGTCCCTGACGCTCGCCAGCCCTCGCGATAGGCTGGTGGAGGCCTGCTGGCGGCGGGCAGCGCCCGCCAAGGATGCCCCATGGGAAGCACCCGCGATCTCCTGTCATCTTCGCTCGTCGACAGCCTGCTCCCCTTCCTGCGTCGGAGCCTCGAAGACGTGATCTACGAGATCCTCGACCAGCGGCAGGTCCCCACGCGCACCGACGCCGAGCAACTCCGCAGCTCGCTGGCGTCCCTGCGGCAGGAGCTGTCCGCGCTGCGCACCGAGCTGAAGGACTGCCAGCGCAGGCTGGAGGGCCTGGAGAAAAGCGGCACCGATCAAACCGCCTGACGATCTCACCGCAGAGGGCGCGGAGAGCGCAGAGATCCTCTCCACTGGACCAGCCCCTTCTTTGCGGCGCAAACACACCCTGCAAAGTTGTGTATAGGAAAAATGCGTGAAGAGATGGCCCGTCCTGCCGGTCTCTGCGTCCTCTGCGTACTCCGCGGTGAACCGTCGCCAGCGGGGCCGGCATCCAGTCGGTGCCGGTGAAGCTAGCCTATGCCGTAGGCCCGATCCTGGATGCTGACGATGATGTTGCAGGCGGCGTGCAGGAAGGCGCCGGTGATGATCCCGCCGCTGCGCTCGCGCAGCAGCGCGAAGAGCAGGCCCGGGAAGAAGGTCGCGAAGTGCCACCACTGGAACTCGACCACGGAATGCCCGAAGGCGAAGATCAGCGTGGCTATCCACAGTCCGTGGCCGAAGGGGATGCCCGCGATGATGAACTTACGCGGGAAGACTTCGTTCAACCGTGTCTGCACGTAGCCGCGGTAGAAGAACTCCTCGGGGATGGCCACGAAGAACAGGTGCGTGGCGACCAGGGACGAGAGCGCGATCCCCAACTCGACACCGGGTCGCGTCAGGATCTCCCCCAGGGGGCCATCCGCCAGCCACAGGGGGTACTCCACTGGATCCACGCCTCGCAGGAACTTGCGCCAGGAGGGGCTGTGCCCGAAGAGCGTGGTCTGGTAGACGTGGTAGCCCACCATCCAGGGCACGATCCCTGCGCCCAGCAAGAGCAGGTTCGTGCGCAGCGCGTCGCCCCAGGCCCGCCCGTCCCGAAAGGCCGGGATGCAGAGCCGGTAGCTGTAGCTGTCCACGCCCCGCAGGTTGCAGAGCAGCACCGGGGCGTAGATGAACAGGACGGGCACCAGCGCCAGCACGATATTGGGCAGGCCCAGCACCTGCTGCGCGGTCATCACGGCTCGTATGAGGAGCAAGACGACGCCAGCGAAGACCAGCACCTCGACGATGGCCCGCTTGCGCTGCGCGGGGCTGGAGCCCAGGACGCGGTCACCCCTCTCCATCAGCTTCGCTCTCCATCCGTGCACAGGGAGCCCGTGCGGTAGCCCCACAGGTCAAGGGTCACCCAGCGGTAGCCGGCGCTGCGGCAGGCCCGCAGCAGGTCCTCGCGCAGGGCAGGCTCGAGGGCGCGTGACAGGTCGGCCTGTTCCAGCTCGATGCGCGCCATGGGAGCGCCCTCGAGCAGGTGGTGACGCACGCGAAACTGCCGCAGACCGGCAGCGGACAGCAGCTCTTCCACGCCTCGAACGGCGTCGAGTCGCGCTGCATCGATGCGTGTGCCGGCAGGGAAGCGCGAGGCCAGGCAGGCGTAGGAGGGCTGGTCCCATGTGGGGAGGTCCAGGCGGCGGGCCAGCTGGCGCACCTCCTGCTTGCACAGTCCCGCCCGCAGCAACGGCTGCCTGATTCCCAGCTCCAGGGCGGCGCGATGGCCGGGGCGATGACCCTGCAGGTCTTCGGCCAGGCTGCCCTCCAACACAGCGCCCAGGCCCAGCTCGCGGGCCCGCTCCCGAGCCATGCCGAACAGGGCCGCCTTGCAGTGGTAGCAGCGATCCGGGGGATTGCACGCAAAGGCCTCCAGGTCGAGAACCGGGGCCTCCAGCCAGACGTGATCCACGCCCAGGCGCTGGGCCAGGGCGCGCGCCGTGTCCAGCTCCCAGGTGTGGAAGATGGATCCCTGGAAAGTAAGGGCCACAGCACGGTCTCCCAGTTCCTGGGCGGCCAGCGCCAGCATCAGGGAAGAGTCCACGCCTCCCGAGAAGGCCACCAGCGCGCCGTCCATCTGCGCCAACTCCTGGCGCAGGGCGGCCTCCTTGCGCGCAAGGGCCGCGCCTGTCATGAGCCAGCCCTGAGCACGACCACTGGGTCTCCTCGCCCGATGGCCAGCTGACGGGCCGCATCTCCGCCGCGCAGCGAGATCTCGAGCCGGCCCGTGCTGCCCACCAGGGCCAGGGGAGCGCCTGGGGCGACCTCGGCGTACGTGCCCACCAGCTCCAGCGCGAGCTCGCCCACCTGCACGCGATCTCCTGCACGCAGCTGATCCCCGCGAATGCTGGTGATCACGTTGCCGAAGTGGTCCGTGTAGAGCGCCTGGCCCAGCAGCCGGCCCGCGGCTTCCCGGGCGCGCGGCAGCGCCAGCCGCTGCGGTCGGTCCAGGGTTGGGCCGAAGCGCTCCATGGTTTCCCCGCAGGCCCAGTGGGCTGCCACAGGCGCCATGATGTCGCGACCGTGGAAGGTGCGGCTGGGCCCTGGCAGGTGAAAAGCGGGCTGAGTGGCGGCCACGGCAACGCCCAGGGCATAGCGCTCCATTACGGCGCTGAGCAGCCCGTTGTCGGGACAGACGAAGCGCCATGGACCCAGCCGCGCCGCCAGGACCGCGCGCTCGCTCCCCACTCCGGGATCCACCACGCACAGGAAGATGGTGTCGGGTGGAAAGTAATCGACGGCGCCGTCGAGCAGCAGCGCGCCGGCCAGCACATCCTGGGGCGGCACGCCGTGGCTGAGGTCCAGGACCGGAACATTGGGCGCCAGCCCCAGGATCACGCCCTTCATGACGCCCACGTAGGGATCGCTCACACCAAAATCGGTCAGGATGGCGATGCAGGACAAGGGGGAACCTCCAGCGGGGCCAGCTAACCAGGTTCTCCTGGGGGAGCGGGGCAGCCCAGGGCTCGTATCCCGGTTCGAGAGGAGCGCGCCGCAGCAGCACGGCGCAGGCCCGGCGCCGCAATTCCTGATAATGACAGCGGCCCACGCGCCAGACGCCCCGACCCGAGGGAACAGAGCATGCGCGAACCGCTCACCAAGAACGACCTCCTGGTCAATCCCAAGGACCTGGCGCGCTGGACATTCTGGGTGCCCTTGCGCGACTTCTTCGATCCGCAGCGTCCGGAGCAGCTACGGCGCCTGTGGCCGCTATGGCGCCTGCACCACAGCATGGGAGGCGCGCAGAAAGCCCGCATGACGGCCGAGTATCGAGCCATCTATGGGCGAGGTTTCCGCGGGGAGGCCATGGGGCGCTTGCTGCGCGAAGCCTACCGGGTTGGCTTCCGCGTGCACCTGGAAGAGCTGCTGATGGGCAAGCTGGACGCCCAGACCGTCGGCAACTTCCTGGATCTGCGCGGGCGCGAGAACCTGGATCGCGCTCTGGACAGGGGCAAGGGCGCCATCATCCTGTCCGCGCACGCGGGCAGCTTCATGCTCCCCATCGCAGCGCTCTCGCTCTACGGCTACCCCTACACCCAGTACGCGGCCCGCGGCATGCCCCCCGAGGACGTGGCCAAGGCCCATCCCGAGGCGCTGCCGGTGAACCGCTGGCAGGCCGAGGCGCGGCGGGTGCGCGAGGAGAACGAGGATCGCCTGCCCGCCAACTTCATCACGCTGCAGACCTCGGTGCGCGAGCTCTACCGCCGCCTGGGTCGCAACGAGCTGGTGGCCCTGGCCTTCGACGGCCGCATCGGCCACCGCTGGGTGCGCGCTCCCCTGCTGGGGCGCCAGGCCCTGTTGAACCCGGGCGCCTATCGCATGGCGGCCGCCACGGGTGCAGCCATCATTCCCACCCTCTGCCACACGCCGGCGCGCAGCACCAGCGTCTGCGAGCTGCAAGAGGCCATCGTGCCCAGGGATCGCGACTGGAAGGGCCTGATGCGCCGCTTCCTGACGCGGCATGCCGATCCCTTCCTGCGCCGCTATCCAGGCGAGTACGGCACCTGGTTGGCCCACTGCAGGATTCGGGCCGCGGTCAACGACCACCCCTTGTTCATCGACCACGCCCAAGACGAACGCTGGCAGGCTTTCCCCACGCTGTGAGCCAGGCCTCAGCCCATTCGCAGGGCGTAGTTGCTGCTCCGCACCTGGGCCAGGGTGGCGGATGCGCCGCCGTAGTCGTGGCCCGGGTAGACCACCAGGTGGCCGGGGAGCGTCGCCAGCGTGCGGGTCAGGCTTTCGAACATCTCTCCGGGGTCGGACCCGGGCAGGTCCACCCTTCCGCAGCCCTGGATGAACAGCGTGTCGCCCGTCAGCAGCAGGTCGCCGATACGGAAACAGGCGGAGCCCGGCGAATGGCCCGGCGTATGGATCAGCTCGATCTCCACCGCGCCGACGCGGATGCGAGCCCCGTCCTGGTGAGAGACCGTGTCGCCCACGGCCAAGCCGCAGCGCTGCCGCAGCAGGAGCTCGTCGTCCTGGTGGACATGCACAGGCCCCAACCCGTCGCGCACCAACTCGGCCACACCCGCCACCGGGATGCCGTAGAGGTCCCCGCCCATATGATCCACGTGGTAATGCGTTGCCAGGCTGCCAACGACGCGCAGACCCTCGGCCTGCGCCAGCTCGCACAGGCCGCGCGGATCCCACGAGGGATCCACCAGCAGGCACTCGCCGCTCTTCTTGTCGCCGACGATGTAGGCGAAGTTCACCATCTGCTTCGCCGCCGGATTTCCCCGCCCGTGGTCCCGGCCCGATAGACACTGGCGAAAATAGAGGTCACTCGAGGTCATGCTTGCTCCTGTGTCTTGCCGGCTGAAGCGCACAGCCGCCGGCCTCAATGCACCAGCTGGCTCCCGGGGGGTATGGCTGCCGCGTCGCGCTGCAGGCGCAGCTTGAGCTGCAGGAAGCGCGCCGTGGAGAACCACCCCCCCAACCCCGCGGGGCGCGGAAAGCCGTCCACCGCCCGCCGCTGGACCGGGGGCATGTCATCCAGGGCCTTGAAACCCTGGTTCAAGAGCTGGTAGGCCTGCCACCAGCGGTTGTCGGACCACTCGACGAAGGCCACCGCGGCGCGCCCCACGGGGCGCCCTCGCTCGCGCATGGACAGCACGGCCAGCAGCGCGGCGGCCTGCACGCCGTCCTGCCCCGCCGCCGCGGCGATGAAGCGGTCCACGGCGTGGCCCCCCTCCAGCAGGGGCCGCAGATCCACCAGCTCGACCACCTCCTGGCGCAGCAGGAGCAGAGCCGGAGGAGGCACGCCCCGCTGCAACGCTTCGAGCAGCTTGCCGAAGAGAGCCTCGCCCAGCGCGTCGTCCTGCTCTGGGTACTCCTCGGGATCGCGCCGCCGCGAACCCACACGGATGCGGAGGCCGATGGGTGTCTCGGGGAGGGTCAATGGCCGCTCGTGTCGAACAGGGGAGCAGCCCAAGGTAAGGACGAAGGAGGGGACCGGCAAGAGGTCTGAGCGGCCCCGGCGAGCACACCTAGTGCAGGAAGGGCTCGCTGCGGTTTCCCTCGCTGCTGCCGTCGGCGCGGCGCAGCAGGTAGTCGAAGACGACCTCCTGACGCACGCTGACCTCGTCGCCCGGGCTCAGACCCTGCACCCAGCCCGGCTCGGAGCGCAGCTGACCGCCCATCGTGTTGCCTTCCCAACGATCCACCTCTATCCAGAGGTACTCGAGCGATCCGTCGGGAGTGGGAAAAGGTGCCTTGATATACAAGACGTCACCCGCAGGAAGTCCCGCGGACCAGGCCTGCTTCACCGGTCCGGCCAGCTGCTGGGCTGCTTGCGCCAGGGCCTCCTCCAGGCTGGCGGGCCTCGCGTCGGGGGGCTCCTCGGCCGGTGAGACCTGCTGCGCGGGCTGCGCAGGGACGCTCACCGGCGCCGGCTCGACGGCCGCCGATGCTGGCGCGGCCTCGGGTTCTCGCTCCACCTGCTGGACCTCCGCCACCACATCGCCGGAGAGAACCGGGGCGTCGAAGCGGCCCTCGAAGCGAATATCCACGGCGGGATCGTCGGCCAGCGACCAGATCCCGTCGCTGCTGCTGGCCAGGGCCACCCCCTGGATCCCTGCAGCGCGCTGCCGAGCCTCCTGCAGCACCAGCGAGTCCTCGCTCAACTCGCTGCGCTCAGACAGGGCCCCCTGCTCCCAGGCCAGCTGGGCAAGGGCGTTCAGCAAAGCCGCCATGTCCTCCAACTGCTGCCCCTCCGAGCAGAAGGTACGCATCTCGTGCAGGCCCAGAGCGCGCAACCCGGAGGTGCGCAGCTCGACATCGGCCTCGTCCTCCAGCACCTCGACGATGAAGAGTGTGGTGGCGTCCAGGGGCTCGGCCAGGACTTCTCGACCATGGGCCTGGAGAGAAGAGCCGTCGAAGAGCCTGCCTGTGTTCAACTCCTCCACCACACCCCCGCTGGCTATCGCCAGCTCGGCGAAGGCCGGGTAGGCCAGGCTCATCAGACTTCGCACCTCATCGCGAGGTGCCGCGAAGCTGGCCACCAGCACCTCCTGGCTGCCGGCCAGGGTCGCACGCCCCTCCGCCGAGACCCCTGCAGCCAGGGAGCCCAGCACCTCCAGGTCCGGCAGCTCGAACTCGGACACCGCCGCCATGCCCATCACGCGCGAGGCGGACTCGGCCTTCCTCGGCGCCCGCCGGCGGCTCTCTACGGCTTGCAGGGCTTCATCCAGGGCGGCAACCAGCGTGGGATCGCAGCTTGGGTCGCAGTACAGGGCCAGGCCGAAGCGGGCGTCGGGGATCCAGGTGGGCGGCGCGGCCAGCAGGGGCGTGGCGAGCGCAATCAGGGGGAACAGCATCGTCGCTCCGAGGACGGGGAAGCCCGGCTCGCGCTGGCTCGCCGGGAAGGAACGCAGCGCACCGCGGACAGCGGCGCGCCACCTCATGACGTTCCACTCACCTGTTCTATTCGGTGTCGAGGTCCGGCGCGGCGTGGAACAAGCCCAGAACCGCCCCCCTCCTCGGGTGGTTTCTGGTTAGAATGGCCCACTGGAGAAAGTCCCTTGCGCCATTTGCTCACGCTCGCCCTGTTCCTCTCTGCCGGTCCTGCCGGGGCCCAGCAGGTGCTGGTGCCCGAGTTCACCCCTCACATGCCCGAGGATTTCACGCTCTCCTACATGTTCTACTCCCTCACTACGGACGCCATGACCGCCAAGGGCATTTCGTTCGTCGACGGTGGGGTTCTGCGGGACCGCCTGGGAGAAGAAGCCGACAACTGCAGCGAGTCCATCACCTGCCCCTCCTCGCTCTGGGCCTTCTACCCGGACGCGAGCCTGGCCGTGGTGGGCAGCGTGGGGCTCGTGAATTCAGGCATGGCCGACGAGGCTATCGAGGTCAATGTCGAGTTCTACGACCGCGACGGCCTGACGGCGCTGAAGTCGGTCTCGCGCACGCTGACGCCAGGCCAGGAGCCCGACTACGCAGATGCGCTGGCCACGGCCACCGAGGTGCTGCTGGAGCGTGCCACACGCGCCACTGCCGACGCCACCCCCGACGATGAGCCGCGGAGTGCCCGGAAAAAGGACAAGACCCGCAAGAAAGAGAAAAAGAGCGAGAAGAAGGACCGCAAGAAGAAGGACCGCAAGAAGAAGGGGGACGACGAGGAGACCTCCACAGAGCTGTACGACGAGGAAAACCTCTACAAGGCCTACTACGATGTCGAGAACGAGGGGGACGACGACAAGCGCCGCGGCCGAGAGCCGCGCCAGCCACGCACTGAGCGGGTGAAGAGCAGCGAGAGGGGCTCAGCGCCTGCAAGAGGAGCGAGTCGCGACCACGATGCGCACCACCTGCTGGGCGCCCAGGCCTACCTGGGGCTGGCCATGGGCGACGTCTCGCGCAGCTACGATGTTCGCATCTCGGCGCACGCCGACAGCGGCTCCGACCTGGGCCACTACGAGCACGACAGCCTGATCAGGGGCGCTGGCTTCGACCTGGGCCTCGGCGTCGTGTTCCGACCCACGCCCTGGCTGGAGGGCGGCTTGCGGGTGGGCTTCACCACCGGCAAGAAGCTCCTCTCCACTGGCTGGGAGACCTGGCAAGGCGGGCTGCTGGCAGACGAGGAGGTCCAGGAGTACCACCCCTCCTCCGCCCTGCGCGGGCTCTTCGAGCCCAGGATCCAGGTGGCCCCGGTGGCCCTGGGCGCTTTCCGCCCGTCCGTCGCCCTGCTCTATTGCATGCGGAGCTACGACGCATTCGAGGTGGCCGACATCGGCACGGTCTCCTACCCGAACCGTACTGGGGGCTGGCTCTTCTCTCCAGGTGCCGCGCTGGGCGTCAGTTGGGAGCTGGGAAGCGGGCGCGCCGTCCTGGCCGAGCTCTCCCATGTGCGCCTCGCCAGGGGGGGCGAGACCCACCACGTGGATCGTGGCACCCTGAGCGCCGAGCTCGAGCAACCCGAGGCCGCCAACGCGACCACGCGCATCAACGTCGGCTTCACGCAGCGCTTCATCAAGCGCTGATGGGGCCAGCCAGACCGTCCCTGGATTGTGAAACCAGGGACGGCCAGGCGCTTGCATGGTGGGAAACAACGCGGGGGAGGGGGAGCGCGGAGCGCGATCAGGGGCGTACGCAGTGGAGGGGGCGCACCCCTCCCCCTGCTGATTTCATGGTGCCCCGTCAAGCCAGACGGGCGCCCAGAGAGTCGTACCAGGATCTCACCCTGGCGGACCGCCCCTGCGGCCCGCCCATGGATGCGATCTCGTGGGTGAACCCGCTCGGCTCTCGTCGACCCTCCAACAGCACCAGGGAGCGGTCCAGATCGCAGCGGCGCGCGGGGTGCAGCAGCGCTCGCTCCAAGGCGTCGAGCCCCTCCTGCACCCGCTTCATGGGTAGCACCACGCAGAGCCTGCGGGCCAGGCGCGCCCCAGCCGCCACCAGCTGCGGCAGGTCGCCGTTGAGCTCGGTGCGTGCGGCGGCCTTCCAGGGATCAGGGCTGCAGGCGCCGCGTCCGTGAGGCAGGTAGGGCGGATTCAGCAGCGCGAGCGGCAGGTCCGAAGCTGGCAGCGTCCGCACATCGGCCAGCTCGAAGTCGACCTCCAGGCCGCTCTCCCGGGCCGAGCGCCGGGCCAGTGCGATCCACTCGGGGCGCACATCCCATCCGCAGGCCTTCACGCCCAGACGCGCCAGCAGCAGCGCCATGATCCCGCTGCCCGATCCCAGATCTCCAACCCGCGCGGGCCGGCCCGGCTCCAGCGACCAGGCCGCCAACAGAAAGGGATCCATGGCGTACCGAAAGCCCTTTCGCGGCTGGTAGACCACCAGTCCCGGGGCAGGTCGATCGCGGGTGACTGGCCCCAGGTCCTGCTGCATGCCGCTCATGCGCCCTCCCCTGGTCGAGGCGGGCCTGCCAGCACCGCGCGCACCCGCTCCGCGGGTATCGCACCCGGCCTGATGATCTCTCCCGTGTCACCGTGCACCAGCGTCGAGGGCAAGGACGGAGCCAGGGGACCGACATCGACGACGGAATCAACCGCCAGGGAACAGTCCGTGAGCTGCCGCAGGGGCGCGTCACCGGTGCGGTTGGCCGAGGTGGAGGTGATCGGCCCCACGGCCTGCACCAAGCGGCGGGCCAGGGGGTGGATCGGGAGTCGCACCGCCACCGTCCCGTCCGCCGCCAACACCTCCTGCGCCAGACCCTTCCAAGCAGGCACGACCAGGGACAGGGGGCCGGGCCAGAAGGCCGCCGCGAGCCGCCGACCGAGGGCCCAGACCAGGGGCGGATCCAGGGCCAGCACCACCAGAGCGCCTGTCTCACGCCCCTTCAGCCGCGCGATGCGTCTCGCCGCGGCCCCGTCCGCCGCCCTGCATCCCAGGGCGTAGAGCGTCTCGGTCGGGTAGAGCACCACGCCACCCGGGCGGCGCAGCGCCTCCAGAGCCGGTCGCAGCGCCGGGTGCGAAGGAGGCAAGGCCGTTCAGCGGCTCCCTTTGCCCCTGGTCAGCACCAGGCGACGCGCGTGGTGATCCAGGTCGTCGAGCTGGTAGGCCTTGCGGGCCTCTTCGAGGCCGGTCTCCTCCTGCCCTGCGCGGAAGAGCGCCTCCGCGTACAGGCGGTGGGCCCCGGGCAGCGTGTCCACGAGCTTGATCAGCCGTTCGAAGAGCGTCAGGGATTCCAGCTCGCGGCCCGCCCGGGACTGGCTGACGCCCAGCATGGCCGAGTAGATGCCCTCATTGCCCGGCGTGGCCAGCAGGCGCGTCAGGATCCCCTCGGCCTCGAGGTTCTTGCCCTGCCGCATCTTGATGCGCGCCAGGTAGGCCCGGGCCGTGTCGTCCGTGTCGGCCTCGACCAGGGCGGCCGTCAGCCTGGAATCCGCGCGCGCCAGGTCTCCGGCGTGGTAGGCCAGGATGCCTTCCATGGAAGCCAGGACCTTGGAGAAGCGGATGTCCTGCGCGACGGCTTGCCGGATGGCCACCTCCAGCGGGCGAACGGACTGCGCCTCGAGGGGACAGAGCGAGTTTGGAGGGTGGGTGTCGGACTGCTCGAAATCCTCGGGGGCGATGGTGCGCAGCATGTCGATGGCCCGCGAGAGGTTGCCCAGGCACAGGTAGACGTCCACCAGCCCGAGGCGGGCCTCGGCGCTGCCCGGATCCTCTTCCACCGCGCGCTCGTAGAAGGTCATGGCCGCCTTGGCGCGCCGCTGCTCTTGGTAGATGCGCCCCAGCTTGACGTAGAACCTGCCCGCTTCCACGGGGTGCAGGTCGTCGGTGGAGGCCTCTTTCAGCGTGCGTTCGGCTTCTTCCAGCGAGCCCACTGCGTGCAGGGACACGCCCAGGGCGTAGGCGGTGGGCGACCAGTTGGGCTTCATCTCCGAAGCCCGTCTGGCCAGGGCCAGGGCCTCGTCGAGCCTGCCCATGGCGCGCTGCGCGTGGGAGGCGACCACCAGCGCCCGCGGCCCCATCTTGTGCGCGCGCAAGGCCTCGTCCTCGAGCACGGGCTCTATCAGGGCGATGGCCGCTGGCGCATCGTCGGCGGCCAGGCGCAGCTCGGCGGCCAACAGCCGGCTCTCCACCTTGGAGGCGTCCAGGCGCGTGGCCTTCTCGGCTTCCTTCAGGGCCCGGCGGTAGTCCGCGGTCAGCCAGGCCAGGCGGGCCGCCACCGCATAGCCCTCGGAGACGTGCGGGTACTCCTCGACAAAGGCGTCCACCTTCTCGCGCGCCACCAGGTAGCTGCCAGACTCCACCGCCGCCTGGCAGAGCGCCAGCTTGTAGCGCGGTACATGGGGCGCCTTGTCGTAGACCGTGCGCAGGATGGACTCGGCCTCGGACCAACGCTCCAGGGCCAACAGCGCCATGCCCTTGTAGTAGTAGCAGTTGAGGTTCTCGGGATCGTCGTTGATGCAGGTGTCCGCCACCTGCACCGCGTTGGAATTGGCGCCGCTGGTGATGGCGAGCACGGCGCGGGCGCGCAGGGTGGCCGGCAGGCCGGCTCGCAGCCAGTCCACCCGCGACAGGAGCACCACCGCGTCGTCGGCCCGGGCGGGTTCGTACCTGCCTGCCAGGGCGTAGATCTCCGCCAGACTGGCCAGGGCGGTCACATCCCGCGGCGCGGTCACGGCGGCCATCTCCAGCTGGCGGATGGCCGACTCGGGCGCGTCGGAGATCTCTTTCATCAGCAGGTCGCGCCCCCGCAGCAGGTAGAGCCTGGCTGGCTCCTCGGAGGCCGGCAGCTCTTGGGCGAGGCGCCCGATGATCTCGTCCCCCTCGAGAAGCAGGTCTTCCTGCTTGGCGCGCAGCTCTGCCGGATCCGAGGTGGCCGTCTCCATGGTGTCGAAGAAGTCCGCGGTGAGATCCCTCCATGTGCTCGTGGCCTTTACGATCCAGTCCTGGGGGACCACCGTGATGTCGGTCCTGATGGCCACGGTGGTGAATGCCACCACAACCGCGATTCCGGCCAGGGCGCTGACGGTGCGCACGCGCCGAGACCAGTCACGGGCGGAGCGCTGCTTCTTGCGGCTGCCGATGACGGCCAGCCGCTCCTCGAAGCGCGGATCGCCTGGCGTGTACCAGCCGCGGAAATCCGCGTGCTCGGCGAAGCTCGCCCAGGGGGCGTCGACCCGTGAGACCTCGTCTTCGGGCCGCACCAGCTCGCGTTGAATCCACTCCTCGACCACCTCCTGCTTGTGAGGGCCCTGGGGGCGCTGGCCTTTTCGCCGGACCATCCACATCTGCTGCGAGTCGTCGCTGTCCGAGGGCCGGCAGTTGGCGCACATGGGTGCCACGACATCCGCCCCGACCGTCATCTCCGCACCGCATCCGAAGCAGTAGGTTCGTCTCGACGGCCTTTCGACCATTTGGGCCTCTCCCGGTCAGCGTGGGGTCACTCGGGAAGCACGCGGTATTCCACGACGCGTAGCTCCTGCATACCTACCACATAACCAACGACCATGAGCAGTTGACCCGCATGCGAAGCCAACACCTCGGCGCTGGGCGCATCCAGCAGGAGGGGCATACCCGAGTTGCGGTCGTCCAGTACCAGGTTGCTGCCGTGCTGCCGCAGCCTGCCCACGTAGGGTATCGAGCCGTCCCCGCCATCGGTCACGGCCCATTCCCGCACCCACAAGAGGCGAAAAAACCGCGGCCCCTCCACCTGCAACACGCAGCCGTGGAGCGCTTTGACGGCCAGAGCGCCCTCGTCGAGCAGCAGGCGGAACTCGCGCCCTTCGGGCGTCGTCAGGTGCGCACCCGCTCCCTGGGTCGAGACCAGACCGTTCCAGCTGCCCCGCATGCTGCAGCCTGCCAGGACCAGCAACGCGCACAGCCTCAGGGCTGCTGAGGACGAGCAGCTAGGACGCGCCCCGGAGAAGGGAAAGCAGTGTCCACTCATGCTTGCGCATTCTACATCGAATCGCCAAGGGCGCGCAGCAGCGCACGCACAGCACGATCAAGCCCGGTCGGCAGTCGTGCGAGGACCGCGATTCCGTCAAGTCCCCGTGAAATAGCCCGTCATGCCGCGAAGTCCGGCCTGCGCGTTCTTGACGGCAGGGACCTGCCAACGCTAACGTCCCTTCCGAAGTAGGGTTCCCCTTCAGGGCCCCCCGTCCACGACCGAAGATCCGCATCGTGCGGAGGCGAGGCACGCCAGGATGATGGACCTTCCCGCGAGGATCGGCTCGCTCAATCTCGTCCGCAGGATGGGTAAGAGCGGTATTGCAGAAAACTTCGAGGCGCAGCAGATCGACAAGGACCCGCAGCGGGTCTTCGTCCGCCTCATCAGGCCGAGCGCCGTCAGCGGCGGCGTGCGCATGAACGATGTCGAGTCGCGCATCGGCGACCTGATGGGCGTCAAGCACCCCTTCCTTGCACCTGTGGTCGACCTGGTGAAGGACGGCGAGCGCTTGCTGATGGTCGAGCAGTGGATCGAAGGCATCGATCTGGCCACCGTGATCCGCTGGTGTACGGAGCACCGCACGCGTGTACCCCACAACGTGTTTCTGCACCTCTCCACCCAGATCTGCAACGGCCTGGAGGCGCTGCACGGGCGACCCGGCAAGGGCACGGGTCAGCCCAACGTGCTGCACATGGCGCTGAGTCCGGGCAACCTCTTCGTCACCCCCGACGGCAGGGTCGTGCTGGGTGGCTACGGCCTGACGCGGGCGCCGGCGCTCCCCGGGGGCGACGCGCCCGGCGAGGGGCTGCGCCTGCAGCACCTCTCTCCCGAGCAGACCCATCCCGAGCAGAAGCTCATCCCGGCCAGCGACATCTTCTCCCTGGCGTCCATCCTCTACGAGCTGCTGATCCTGCAGCCCCTCTTCGGCGCAGAGAACAACCTGCAGACCATCCATCGCCTAAGGCGCGCAGAGGTCACCACCCAGCTGCTGACGGTCAAAGAGACCATGCCGGGCCTGGACAAGGTGCTCTACCGCGCGCTCTCCCTCAGTCCGCGCCACCGCTATCAGCGCGCCTTCGTGCTGCGCGAGGATCTGCGGGGTCTGATGGCCGGCTACAACTTCGCCACCATCGCCAACGACACGCGCGCCTTCCTGCAGCCCATCCTGTCCCAACACCCCATGCCCGCGCCCACGCCGGTCACCTCTGTGGAAGCCGCACCGGACGCGCCGGCCCAGGCGGATGGCTTCGACGACAACGCCTCCACGCGCATCGATCCCGATCCCCTCTCCACCGCGGCCTACGCCGCCCAAGCCATGGCGGAACGTCTCTCCAGAGAAGCCGACAGGGAGGCCGCCCCCAAAGAAAAGGCTCCCCAACCCGCTGGCGCCACACCCGCCGAGCCCAAGGAGCCCACCCCCGAGTCCACCCAAGCCTATATCTCGCAGGCTCGCCGCGAAGCGGGCTCGCCCGCCCAGCCCAAGCCCGCGGCGGCGCATCCGACGATCTACCCCTTCGACGAATCGGAACCCACGGCTGGCCTGCCGCCCTTCGACAGCCGCTCCCGCACAGCACGGGAACCGACCGCCCCGCCAGCGGCTGGTCAGCCCAAGCCTGTGGAGCCGGCCCCCGCGCCAGAGCCGCAGGCCCCGGCGCCCCAAGCTGCAGCGCCGCAGCCTGTCAAGCCGCCCGCCCCCACGGCGTCTGCCACTTCGACGCCGGATCCCACCACCGAGCATGTCCCCTCTCCGGCGCCTGCAGCGCAGCAGCCCGGGCAGCCCTCGGTCTTCACTCGTCCCGTGCCACCTCCGGCCGCCCGCAAGCAGCCGACAGGCCAGCCTGCAGCCAGCGCTCCCTCCAAGCCGCTGGCATCCAAGCCCGCCCCCGCTGCTGCACCCCAGCCGGCGCCGCAGGCACGACCCCAGCCGGCGCCGCAGGCACGACCCCAGCCGGCGCCGCAGTCACGATCCCAGCCGGCGCCGCAGGCACGACCCCAGCCGGCACCGCAGGCACGCCCCCAACCGGCGCCTCCTCCGCCTGATACGCCCCAGGATTTCGAAGACGACACCGGCGACTGGCCCCCCAAGCGCTCCTCCGGCGCCACCATGGCCATGATGGTCTTTGTGGGCCTGCTGCTGATCATCGCCTGCTCGGGAGGGCTCTACGCCGCCTGGATGGCCTACGTGCGCCTCAACTACGACCAGCCCGTCGCCACCGCGGAGCTGACCGCGCCACCGCCGCAAGAGGCGCAGGAAGATGGCGCAGCGCTCGCCGAGCTGGCCCCCGAGGAGCAAGAAGAGCCTGAGGAGCTAGCCGAAGAAGAGCCCGCCGAAGAGGAGCCCGTCGAAGAGGAACCTGCTGCCGAGCCCGAGAAGAGCGCCACCGCCCGCGACCAGCCGGCCTACGGGTCCGCTTCGAGCACCAGCCGCTCGTCGCCCAGCCGCAGCTCCTACTCCGCCAGCTCCGGCAGTACTCGCTCCAGCAGCTCCTCACGTTCCTCGAGCAGCCGCAGCTCGAGCTACGGCTCCTCCAGCAGCTCCCGCTCCAAGCCCACCAGGGCGCAAGAGAGCGACGACGCCTTCGTGGACCTCTCCATCGAGGAACCCACCGAAGAAGAGGAAGAGAACTCGCACGACCTGCTGGACCGCTACTCCAGCTCTGCGGTCATCGGCTCGCTCACCAACAGCGACATCATGGTCATCGAGATGGTGCAGCCCGAGGATCCCGCCTACACCCGCAGCCGCATGATGCTCGTCATGAACGCCAAGGCCAAGGGCGACACCTCGGCCCTCAAGCGCGCGCTGGACGATCTCGCCCGCGAGCCCGAGAACCAGTACAACCCGGTGGTGCTCTCCGAGTACGCCCGCTACTACGTCAACAAGCGCGACTACCAGCGCGCGCTCGACAAGGCGGTCCTGGCTGAGAGGCACTGGGCCCGGTTGCCCTCCGAGCTGGTCTTCGTCAAGAAAGCGGAGATCTACGAGGTGGAGGCTTCCTCCTACCAGGGGCTCTTCTACAAGAGCGAAGACAACCTGGACCTGCTCGAACAGGCCATCCGGCACTGGGAGAAGTACCGTTCTCACGTCGAGACCAAGTCCCGCTCCGACCTTTCGGCGCAAGCCGACAAGGAAATCCGGAAACTGGAGAAAATCAGGGATCGGCTGCGATAGCAGTCAGGGAGCTTTCATGAAGCGGCGCCTGTTTTCCTTCGCCTGGCTGACCCTGGTCGCGCTGGGCTGTTCAACGCACCACGTCATCTCCGGCACCGTGCTCGATCGCAACGGCGAGCCCATCGAGAGGGTGGTGGTAGGCCTGGATCCCGGCAACGTGGAGCTGGTGACCGACGAATACGGTCGCTTCGCCATCGACTACCTGCGGGATGAGACGGGCGAGCGGACCAAGCTCGGCAAGCGCTCCGAGTACGACATCTCGCTCTTCAAGCCCGGCTACCACAACGCGGCCACCAGCTTCTACTACAAGCGGGGTGAGCTCTTGCTCGAGCCCCTCAACATGACCGAAGACACCATCCGCGTGGAGGCTGGGGAGGAGAACATCGATCCCGGCCTCTACCCGGACCGCGCCCAGAGCAACGGCGCCGCCTATGAGGGGGAGTAGGGGCCCGTGAGATCCGCCTTCTGCGCCTTCCTCCTGCTGGGTTCCTGCAGCCAGCCCGCCAACGACATCTCCGCGCTGGAGAGCCCGCTGGCCGGCAGCTGGGCGGACCAGATCGTGAGCGAGCCCTCTCGCTTCAACGAGCTGATGCAGGCCACCAACCGCGAGGGCTGGATCGCTTTCCACAGCAACGACTACCGCGGCGCGGCCAAGGCCTTTCAGGGCGACGGACCCTCCGACGAGCTGGCGCGGGCGCGGGCGCTGTGGGAGCTGGCCCTGCTCTTCGAGGATCTCGCACGCACTGGCGATCTGGCGTGGCGTAGCACCTTCGCCACCTGGACCGAGAAGTCCTCCATCCCCGCCGGCAGCGCCCTGACCTACGTGGCGGGTCTGGCCTCGCGGGATCAAGGCGACCACCAGGTAGCCCGTGCCTGGCTCAAGCTCACCGCAAATGCCAAAGACCCCCAGGTGGCGCAGGCCGCCGCGGCCCTGCTGGAGCTGGACGCGGTGGATCGCCCCCTGCAGGCCGAGGGCGAGCAGCCCCCCCTGATGGAGCGCTTCAACGCCCATGTGCAGGCCCGCGAGACCGGCGCCATCGAAGAGCTGCTGCTGTTGGCGGCAGAGCCGCTGGTCACCGAGACCGAGACCACGGCCAAGGGCAGGCCCCTGGAGCGCAAGTTCTGGGATCCGCAGATTCTGCGCAGCGCTGCAAGCGGCTACCGCTTGCAGGTATCCCAGCTGCTGCAGGTCGAAGAACCTCTCGCCTCTCTGAGCCAGCCCGCCGAGGGCGCCCTTCCCATGGCCGCCCTGCTCTTCGGGCCCGCAGCGACCAGCGAACTCCTCTCCGCGGAAGCCAAGGCGGGGGGGGCGACGCCCAACGCCCTGGGGGCCAACGGACCCCAGCTGCAGCACCTGGGCCTGGCCGCCGCGTTCAGCGAGACGGACGACCAGGAGTGGACCCGCAGGCACATCAGGGAGCTGGACGTCAAGCTGGATGCATGGGTCGAAGCCAGCCGCGCTTCTGCCAACGCGGACGGCGTGGCCCTGCTGGACGACGTGCAGCTGGTTGTCGTCTTTCGCAGCCGCCTCTTGCTGGCGCTGGCTCGCAAGGCCATCCTGGCGGACCACCCCCGCCAGGCCAAGGTCTACGCCCAACAAGCCCTCGACGTCGAGAGCAGCCGTGGCATCTCTCCGGTCAATCATCCCGGACTACTCGCGCTGATTGTTGAATCCCAGCTTCGTACAGGACACACGCGGGAGGCGTTGGACGCCCTCCAGCCATTGGTGGAGTCCTACCCCTGCCTCACCGGCCTGGACGAAGTGATGGGCGATCTCGCCATCTTGCAGGGACTGGATCGTTATGGAGACAGCAAGGAAAACTGACCGAGCCCCGCGCAGCCCCTGGATGCGCCGGAGCGTGACGCCCCTCTTGTCGGCCACAGCACTGGGGGTCGGCCTGTCGGCCACGCCAGCTGCCGCGGACGCCTTGCGCTACGCCGAGGACCAGGCGCCTGGCATTGTCAACCCCGTGTTCACCACGAACATGCCAGAGGCGCGCCTGAACGAGCTGGTGTTCGAGGGCCTCTACACGGACGACCAGGAGCTGGCCGCCGTTCCGAACCTGGCGCTCTCCACGGAGCTCTCGGCCGACATGATGGAGCTCACCGTGCACCTGCGCCAGGACGTGACCTGGCACGACGGCGAGCGCTTCTCCGCGGCGGACGTGGTCTTCACCATCGACGCCATGAAGAACAAGAACACCCTCTCCACGGAGACGGGGCGGGTCTCCTGGATCGACAGCGCCGAGGCCGTGGACGATCACACGCTGCTGCTGCGCTTCGGCAGGCCCGAGGCGCGGCCCGAGGACAAGCTGCTCTTCAAGATCATCCCCGCCCATGCCTTCGAGAGCACGGCCATCAAGCGTACGGATCCCTTCCGCAACAACCCCGTTGGCACGGGCCCGTTCCGCCTCGAGCGCTACAACGACGACAACTCCATCAGCCTGCAGGCCTGGTCCGGCTACCACGGCAGCCCCAGGCTGTCCGAGATCGTCATGCGCGAGGTGAGCGACAAGAA
>CAYVQL010000104.1:0-31523 GCA_964454135.1 uncultured Enterobacterales bacterium
TCCCACCGGGAGGACCGCATGCAGACACTACGACCTGTGGATCGCAGGCTGCCCCGATGCAGTGAACGAAGCGTATCCGCCGCCCCTCAGCGGCCTCCTGTCGACCCCAATTGCTAGGCAGAAAGCTAGGCAGCACCTCCCGCCCCCCAATAGCCGGAAAACACCACGTCTCCATTCCCCCCCAAAGAAAGCCAACAACTATAAAGTCGGGGCGACTGGATTCGAACCAGCGACCACCTGCTCCCAAAGCAGGTGCGCTACCAGACTGCGCTACGCCCCGACAGACCGGTAACTCCCGGGAAATAGCACCGGCAGCCGCCCCTCGCAACGCCCCCCACCCTCAATACGACTCATAAGCCCCGATGTCATACCCCCCGCCCAGCGGCCGCGCCGTCCCCTCGATATCGTCGCTGATCCCGAACGCGGAGACATCCAGCCCAGCATCGATCAAGGGCGAAGCCGCATCCAGGGCGTAGCTCGTCTCGCTGGCGAAGAGCGGATCAACCGAGAGATTGCCATCGCTCCCCGTGGGATCGGCGTAGCCCTCGAACTCGCTCGAGACCGATCCCTAGACATCGTCGTGGCCCCAGGCGCTCAAGCTGCTGCAGCCCGTCACATGGACACCTTAGCGCCCAGGGGCGAACCCAATGACACGCCCCACCCACCACTAGCCCCAACCCGCCCCCTCCGGCACGATCAAGCTCAAGGGATAGACCGGAGCCCCACCCGCAACGGCCGCCAGGATGTCGTAGACCTCCCAACCCCGCAACGGCAGCTGCGGCACCTCGTCCAGCCCGACCCAGCGCGCGCCCAGCGTGTCCTGGTTGGGCGTACTGCGCGGCGGGCCATCATCGCAGGGCCGGGCCGTGAAGATCACCCGACAGCGCACAGCATGGGGGTAGGGACTGTGCTCCACGCGCAGCACCCCCGTGACCTCGATGGAGAGGCCGGCCTCCTCCAGGGTCTCGCGCTCGGCCGCGGCCACCAGGGTCTCGCCCGGTTCCACGCGTCCGGCGGGCAGATACCAGCCCTGGTGCTTGCGCTCGTGCACCAGCAGAAAGCGCTCCTCGCTGCGCACCACCACCAGCACGAAGAACCAGGTGGGCAGGGGTTCACGGGACACGACAGCTCCTCTTCATGGCAGGATCTCTATCTCCACCCCGTCCGGCACAGCCTCCCAGAGCTCGTCCATCTCCTCGTTGCTCAGGGCCACGCAACCCCGCGTCCAGTCCAGCAGGCGGTGCCAGCGGCCCACCCAGCCGAGCCGGGACACCATGCCGTGGATCATGATGTCGCCTCCGGCATCCCCCCCCAAGCAGACCTGCTCAGCCCGCGCCACGTCCTCGGCGCGGGGGTAGGAGATGTGCAGCGAGCGGTGGCAGCAGCTGGCGTCCGGCCCCAGGCGCCTGTCGATGACAAAGCGCCCCTCGGGCGTCTTCTGATCGCCCTGGCAGCGCTTGGCCCCCTCGGGCTGGCCGCCCAGGGCGATGGGGTAGCACTTCAGCAGGGCCTGGTTCTGCCAGAGCTCGAGGCGCCGCTGCGCCTTGTACACGACCACCCGATCAGCCACGACTCCGGCGGGCAGCGGTTCGGCTGGCCACCAGAACCACAGCAAGAGCCCGCCCACTGCGAACAGCAGGCAGGCCAGCGCGAGCAAGTACTTCATGCCCAAGCCCCTATCCGCAGATCTCGGCCTGCACCCGGGCGTAGGACTCTCGGGCCAGGTCGAGCAGCTCGTCTACCGGGAAGAGCTCCCTCTCACGCCAGCGCTGGGCGATGGAGGCGCTCAGGGCGGTGCCTGTCTTGCGTCCCTGGCGGGCCAGGTCGGTCTTGAGCCCGCTGCGCTCGCGCAGGTAGCACTCGTCGCCGAAGCAGACGTCCTGCCGCACGGTGACTTCGTAGCACTTGTAGCCGAACTTGCGCACGGGCTGCGCCAGCTCCAGCTCCAGCCCCAGCTCGTCCAGCGCGCCGTCGATGCGCGCCCGCGCCTCCTCTTCGCCGACGGGCGCCCCGCAGAGGTGACGCGAGGCGCAGCCCTGGGACCAGTCCACCTGCCAGGCGTTGGGCTCGGAGACGAACTCGCCGTACTTGTGAAAGCCCAGCCCCAGGCCCGAGCGCACGATGCAGTTGAGGTAGTTGACCACCTGGTGCCCCTGCTGTCGGGCCAACAACCGCAACCGCTCGCCGCCGCAGTCCCCGGCCGGGGGCGCTGCGTCGTAGCCGGGGACATCCTTGACGATCAGCTCGCGCACCCACAGACGCGAGCCCGGGGGAAGGGCGCGGATGATCCGCTCGGCCTCGCGCTGGTTGTCGTGGCAGACCGGACCCACGGCGAAGAACATGTCCTGGGCGATGCCGCGGAAGCTGTCCAGGATGGCGAAGGGATCGTCTTCGGTCCGCAGGAAGGCGCTGCGCGGCGTCAGGGTGAGCTTCATCAGCAGGTTGGGGCGGTTCCGCATGTAGAAGGACCGATGAGCGGCGGGCAGGCGGCCGCGACGCATGAAGACGATGGGGTGATCGCTGGGCAGGCCCCGCACCAGGGCCTGGGCCTGGGGCTCCTCCAGGCTCATGTCGGTGTCGTGGCCTACCTTGAGCGTGACCCGGGCCCGGCTGAAGGCCTTGATCCGTGGAAGCAGCTCCAGGGCGCGCTGCACGTCCAGGCCGTTGCGGTAGACCCGCCCGGTGTCGAGCATCGCGTTCCAGTCCGGGTAGCGCCGGTTCAGGCAGAAGCGGCAGCAGTAGCAGCCCAGCATGAAGTCGCAGCTGACGAAGCCGTTGACCACCTTGATGGGCAGAAACAGGCTGAGGCGCTCTAGCTCTTCGTCGGGCAGCACCGCGTCCTTGACCATGTCAGACCTCCGCGCAGGAAAACGCGACCATATCGTGGTAGGGCAGCTTCTCGGCAGGGATCTCGCGCTGCAGGGCGGCCTGGTCCAGGCCGGCGACCGCCATGGCGTCGATGAGCTGGACCAGGGAGGGCGGACGACCAGGGCTGCGTTGGCAGGCCCGCAGGACGATCCGGCCGCGAGAGGCGTCGCCGCGCTCCAGCAGGGCCTGCAGCAGGTGGCTCTGGGGATCCAGGGCGGGTACGATCCGCACCCGCTCCCGCCAGCGCAGCGGGATCAAGGCCCGCAGGCGGCGCACCGCCGCCAGGTAGGCGGGGAATGAGGGGAAAGGCAAGCTCTGCAGCGCAGTCCCCAGGGCGGGGATCAGGGGCATGCAGTCCAACTTGACCTGCGGCGGCTCCGTGGCCTGACCCGCTTCCTCCATGCGCTCCAGGGCGCTGACCGCCAGCTGGGCCAGGTAGGCCAGGTCCTCGTCCCGCTCCCCGTCGAAGCCATCGGGCAGGTGCGGCACCAGGCCGGGCCGGATGGGAGGCACGGCCAGCACGCAGTAGAGCTGCAGGCGTCGCACACCCGAGGAGGCCACCTCGGCGATGCCGCGCTGCAGCGCCAGCTCGGAGATGTGCTTGCCCAGCACCAGGCTGCGGATGCGCGGGCTGGCCTCGGGTGCCAGGATGGCCTTCCCACTCTGGTGCAGGGCCTGCTGCAGAAAGCGGCGACCGCTGGCATCGGCGCGGTCCGAGAGGCAGCGCACGGTCAGCCCCTTCTCCCGCACGGCCGTCAGCACGTCGCCGATACCGTGCTGGCCGTGACGCCAGCGGGAGACCACCGTGCTGACCAGCACCACCCGCTGCGCACCGGCCGCGGCCAGGTCCTGCACATGGGCGGCCAGCTGGGGGAAGGGCTTGGTGCGATAGGCGCCGCCCACCAGGCCGGCGTTGCAGAAGGCGCAGCCGTGGGGACAGCCGCGCGCCATCAGGAGCGCGCCCACCCCGTCTCGCAGGATGGTGCTGCCCGCCACGTAGCGCTCGCGGGCGAAGGGGATCTGCTGCCGCTGCAGGGGCAGCTGCGGGAAGGCCGGGACATAGGCCCCGGGGATCTGCGCCAGGCGCTCCAGCAGCGCCCGCCGCCCCCCGACGTGCGCCAAGGTGGCGGCCGCGATGCGCTGCAGCACCTCCTCGCCCTCGCCCACCACCAGCACGTCGACGAAGTCGGACAAAGGCAGGGGATTGGGCCAGACATGGCCACCCAGCACCACCAGGGGATCGCCCGCGCCACGCTCGGACCAGCGCAACGGGATGCCGCTCAAGCGCAACAGCAGGAAGAGCTCGGGCGCCTGCAGGTAGTTCATCATGTCCACACCCAGGATGCGCGCCTGGCGGACCTCGAAACGCTGCGCCAGGCCCAGAGTGCGCAACACCTCCCCGCGGGCCAAGGCCTTCTCGCAGGCGGAAGCAGGTGGGAGAAAGGCGAAATCCGTCAGCAGGTCCTGGTTGCGGACCAGGGCCTGGGCCAGGCAGTCCAGGCTGAGGGGAAACTCGGTGACCGGCTTGCGCCCGTGGAACTCCGGCGTGACCAGATCGGCCAGCACGACGCGCATGGCGGCAGCGGACCGCGGGGCAGCTGCGCGCGGGAGGAGGGAAAGCCGTGCCCGCTGGTGGTCGAGTGCGGATTCCAGCATCGAGATCTCTAGGCGAGGGAGGGACTACGAAGACAACGCGAGGGAGGGCCCGGCGTATCGCCGGCAGTTCGTGCCTTCGACGAATTTCTTTGCAAGCTCCGTGCCGAGCAGCTTTTCCAACTCCCAGAGTGTCACCCGCCGCCCTCAGCGGTGTCCTGGTAGCGAGGCCGGCGGCGCGCTGCAGCTCCGCTCCCACGTCCCGACAAACCGGAGGTCCCATGTCCCGTCCCCACGCGCTGCTTCTTCCTTACCTCCTGTCCGGCTGCGGCGGCCTGCAGAGCGACGACGGCAGCTTCGTGCTGGACGAAAGCATCGAGGCCCTGTCCATCGAGGTGGAGACGGGCAGCGTGGAGGTGGTGGCCAGCGACGACCAGGCCCGCGTGGACTGGGAGCGCACTTGGAACGCCGGCTGCCCGGACATCGAGGTGCAGGTCTCTGGCGGCGTGCTGCAGGTGGTGGGCGACTGCTCGGGCCTGGGCTGGGGCTGCCGCACGGATTTCCGCATCCAGGTGCCGGCGGGCATCCCGGTGCAGGCCGACCTGGTCACCGGCGACCTGTTCCTGGAGCAGGTGGGCGCCGTGGACGCCGCGCTGACCACGGGTGACCTGCGGCTGGATGGTGCGCAAGGTGCACTGGATCTGGACGTGGTCACGGGCAGCGTGCAGGGACGCGATCTGGACGCGGCTGCCGCGCGCGTCGAGGTCACCACCGGCGACATCGAGCTGGAGCTGGAGGGCGAGCTCGACGATCTCCGCGCGGAGATCACGACGGGCAGCCTGTGGCTGCAGGTTCCCGCGGGCTCCTACGATCTGGACCTGGACGTGGTCACCGGCGACATCGAGCTGCAAGGCGTCAGCAGCGACGAGCAGGCCGATGCCAGCATCACGGCGCGGGTCACCACGGGCGACATCGAGCTCGAGGGGGAGTGAGATGAACCGCCCCCAGCGGATCGCGGCGCTGCTGGCGACCCTGGCGCTGCCCGGCACCCTGGCCGCGCAGGAGGCGGCCTCGGACGATGACAGCTACCGCCAAGCTATCGACCAGCTGCTGGATGACTACGAGCGCGAGCCGAGCCCCGAGCCCGAGAAGGACTACGTGCACGTGCCCCTGGCCATCGACTTCGTCCCGGGCCTGGGCATGTCGGCCTTCGGCGGCGAACGCCAGGTCCGCCACATCTCCGCCAACATCATCGGGGGGCGGGCCGCGGGTCTGCACGGGATCGAGGGGGCGGGTGTCTTCAACATCGAGCACGACTTTGTTCACGGCGTTCAGGGCGCGGGAGTGATCAACCTGGACGGTGGCACGCTGCAGGGCGTGCAGGGCGCTGGCGCGGTCAACCGGGTGGCCGGTGATGCCCACGGCGTGCAGGGCGCCGGTGCCGTGAACATCGCAAACGGCGCCATGCAGGGTGTGCAGGGCGCCGGAGCGGGCAACATCGCCTCGGGTCCCTTGCGCGGCGTGCAAGCCAGCGGCGCCTTCAACCTGGCCCTGGGCGAGGTGAACGGCGTGCAGGCCTCGGGGGGCATCAACATCGCCGGCGAGGATGTCTCCGGACTGCAGGCCGGCGTGGTCAACATCGCGAGCGGCAAGGTGCACGGCCTGCAGGTGGGGCTGGTGAACTATGCAGAGGACATCGACGGTTTCGCCCTGGGCCTGGTGAACATCTACCCGGAGGGACGCCTCCACGCCGATGTCTGGATCGACGAGACCGGCCAGCTCAGCCAGGGGCTGAAGCACGGCGGCAGCTGGTTCCACAGCATCTGGGCCCTGGGCTTCAACCCGTTTTATCCCAGGGACATCTCCGCCACCCTGGGCATGGGCCTGCATCGGCCGCTGACGCCTCATCTCTTCGCGGACCTGGACGGACTGTACCGCTACGTCAAGCTGTCCGACGTTCCCTGGGGCACGCTTCACGTGCAGGGCTCGCTGCGGGCCGTGCTGGGCCTGCAACTCTCCGAGCGCCTGGCCCTGCTGGCCGGTCCCAGCTACACCGTGCTCACCACCCGCTGCGGGCCGCCCGAAGGACGCGGCGTGCGCGTACTGGACGACATGGGCCAGGTCACCAGCTACGGCTGGCCGGGCTTCGTGCTGGGGTTGCAGCTGCTCTGAACCCCCGCCCGCAGGTTAGGCCCCTCCCGCCATGCTACCCCTCTCCGCCACCCTGCGCTGGGACGATCTGCGCGTCAGGGCCCCTTCCGGCGCCTTGCTCCACGGCCTGCTGCTGCGCCCGCGCCGCACCCGCGCCCCCATGCCGACGGTGGTGCTGCTGCCGGGCGGACTGGGCGCTGGGCGCACCATGACCAAGCGCCCAGGCGCCCTCAAGCTGGCGCGGGCCGGCATGGCGGTGGTCGGCTTCAACGCCGAGGGCCGCTGCAGCGGCAAGCTGGGGGATCCGCGCTCCGAGGGGACGAACGACTTCAATGGCCACCGCGATCAGGACGGTCTGGCCGCCGTGATCCACACCGTGGCCCGCCACCCGGCGGTAGACGGCGACCGCATCGGCCTGTACGCCCTGTCCTTCGGCCTGGTGGCCGCCGCAGGCTGCCTGGCTCGCCATCCCGAGCTGCCCGTGCGCTACCTGGCGGACGAGGAGGGGCCGGCCGACTGCGCCTCCGCCCTGCTGCGCGCCTGGTCCATCGAAGGCGAGGACGCCGACTGGTGCCGCAAGGCCCAGGAGCTCTTCGGCCACGCCGACCCGCAGCGGAGCGGCGCGGCCCGCGACGCCGCCTTCTGGGCGCAGCGCGAGCCGGTCCGCTCCATCGGCGCCTTTCGCGGGCACTACCTGCGCCTGCAGGCCCAGTGGGACCACGTGCAACCGCCCAAGGAGCCCTCCCAGGTGGCGCGCTTCCACCAGCCCCCCCGTTGGTGGCACGCCAAGCACGCCTGCCAGCTCGTGGCAGCGGCGCTGGACGGCGGCGTGCCCTGGGTGAGGGTGAACCTGCCGGAGCAGAGCAACCCGGTGGGGGCGCGCTTCGACGCCCAGCAACGCCCCCACCTGGTCCCGGGCAGCATGGAGGAGCACCCGGATCTGTGGGTCCGAGCCGTGGCCGAGCTGGCAGGGATCGCGCTACGCGAGCGCTGAAGAGAGCCCGCCCTCTATACGCGTAGGCTATGACGCCGTTCTGGTGGGATTGGTAGGAGTAATCGTAATGGTGACATCCTGACCCCAATCGCCCATCGGGGGTGGGGGGGTGGGGGGGTGGGGGGGTGCTCCCTCAACCCTCCAGCCAGTCCACGGTGCGTTCCCAGAGCCAGTCGGCCTGTCTGCGCCGGAAGAAGCCGAAGTGGCCGATGCGGCCTCCCACTTCGGCTGGCGAGACGTGGCGCATGCTCAGGTCGGCTTGGCGGTAGTTGGCGTGCAGCGCCTGAACGGCGCGCTGGCAGCCCAGCAGGGGATCGTCGGCGAAGGAGTAGGCCAGCACGCGCCCCTGGTAGGCCTCCATGCGCGGCCGCATGCCGAAGGGGCCGTACAAATAGTCGGGATGGCGGCCCCAGCGCGCCCAGTCGCGCACCAGGGGCGAGGCCACGTCAGGGCCCAGGTCCAGGCGCTCGGCCGGGAACTTGCGCAGGGCGCGCCCCAGGAAGGGGATCATGCCGTACCAGGCCAGGATGGCGAGCCTGTCGGGGTAAGGCCAGTGCCCCCAGAAGGCGTCCGTGGCCGCCACCGTGACGATGGCCGACAGCTGGCGGACGGCCTCGGACAAGGCCACCAGCTGCCCGCCCATGCTGTGGCCCACGGCGCAGAGGGCATGTTCGGGGCGCGAACGCTGGGCCCAGGCGACCACCGCCGGCAAGTCCCGCTCGCCCCAGTGCCGCAGCTGGTGCTGCCAGGGTCGCGTCTCGGCCGCCAGCGACAAGCCCATGCCGCGGTTGACGTAGCAGATCACGCGGAAGCCGCGCCGCGCAAGGTAGGCGGCGAAGCTGGCGTAGTAGCGCAGGCGCACGAAGACGGCCGGGCAGACGATCACCGTCGCGCCGCGCGCAGGCCCCTGAGGGGAGAAGAGGCGGCCCTGCAGCACGTAGCCGTCATTGCAGCGGATGACGAGGGGAGCGTCCAGCATCGCTCCATCATGCCACCAGCGCACCCGCTCCGCCGAGCCCTCTGCGCACCGTCACTTCAGAGGATCCACTCACCGGACGGTAAACGACGTTCTCGGCCGCAGGCAGAGAATGGCGTTTCACCGGCCTGCTGCAGCCTCACAAGTACCCTCAGCGCACCGTCACTTCAGAGGATCCACTCACCGGACGGTAAACGACGTCCTCGGCCGCAGGCCGAGAATGGCGTTTCACCGGCCTGCCGCAGCGTACGGGTCCCCTCAGCGCACAACCACGTACTGCACCCCGTCCCAGTGCCAGGCGAGCTGTCGCCGCTCGGACTGCCGCCACTGCAGGCTGCCGAAGCCGCAGCTCAGCTCCATGTCGTGCACGTCGAGCCGCGACCTCTCCTGGTGCAGGATGGCGGCGAAGGCCAGGTCCATCACCAGCACAGTCAGCTCACCGGCGGGCTTGCCCTTGAAGAGCACCGCCACCTCGCGCTGCCCATCCCGATCCAGGTCCGCCAGGCAGCGGCTGATGATCAGCGAGGGCAGCTTGCCGTCGCCCGGTTCGGCGGCCTGCAACGAGGGAATCAAGAAGAGCGGAGCCAGCACGGCCGCGCGCAGGAAGGAAGGCATGGTATTCTCCTGTAGGGCTGGTTGCAGCCTTCAGGAGCGCCGCGGGCCAGGGATGTCACACGTTTGTGCGCAATCCCCTCACCTGCCGCTGTTGACCCTGACCTTCATCGTGAAGCGGACGGCGCCGTCGCCACGGGGCTTGAGCATCACGGTGGCGTTGATACCGTCTTTGGAGAACTCGCCGCGCCGCACGCCATCGTTCTCCGTCTGCGAGCCGCTCCAGCCATCGCGCTGGAACAGGGCCAGGTAGTGGCTCATCAACTTGTGGGCGTCCGAGGTGTTGTTGCGCGAGAACTCGAAGTTCTCGGCCGCCAGCTCCACGCTGCCATCCGAGCCGAAGCGGTGTTCGCGGGAGGTCAGAAAGACGATGGGCGCCTGAAAGGGCAGCGCCAGCTCGGCGGGGAAGCCTGCGGGCATGGCACCGCGCTCGAGCTGTCCGGCAAAGGCGTCGCTGGAAAGAGAAGCCACCGCGCAGCAGGCCAGGAACATCGCCGCTTGCAGTGCCTTCATGCCCTTCATCAACCCTTCCTCGCTTCGCAGAGAGCGCCACGCCGCTCTCAAGAAACTCATCGGCAGCTGACCCCCGCGACTGCAGTCTTTCTTCCATCTGTCAGCAGGCTAGAATCACCCCATGATCTCGGGCCTCCCCTATGCTCCCCGCTGGTGCGAAGAGAACGTCTGGCAGCTCTGCCAACAGCCCGCCCCGCTAGGCCAGGATCTCTACGTCTTGTTCGTGTCCAATGCCCGGCGCGCCTGCGCGATATGGCAGCAACGGGCAGCGAAAGACCCCCAACTCCCTGTGATCTGGGACTACCACGTCCTGGCCGTCGCCTCAGGCGATCCCCCACAGGCCTGGGATCCGGACTGCAGGCTGGGCCTGCCACTGCCGCTGGAGATCTACCTGCGCGAGAGCTTTCTGCCGCTGCGCGCCGCGTACGCCCACCTGGCGCCCCACTTCCGCCTGCTCCCCTCCCGCACCTACCTGCGCGAGTTCAGCTCGGACCGCAGCCATATGCGCGCCGCGGACGGGGGCTGGCTGGCCCCCCCGCCACCCTGGCCTCTCATCGGCGCCCCGGCTGTCCCCAGCAACCTGCTGCGCTTCATCGACATGGACGATCCCTTCATGGGCCAGCGCCTGGACCTGGACGGGCTGCGGGCGCGCTTCCTCTCGACGTGAAGACCGCCGTCGTCCTGGCCCGTCCGCCGCGAGTGGTTTGTTCCCCACCGGCCAGCCTGGTCGTCCCTGGATTATCCAACCAGGGGCGGCCTGGCGCCCACACGGGGGGGAACACCGTGGGGGAGGGGGAGCGCGGAGCGCGGTATGGGGGTGGGGCCCTCCCCGCCCCCAGCCATTTCCGGTTAGGTGGCCTTCGATCCCCTGAAGAGGAGCGTACGATGAAGAGACTCGGCGGCGTCATGTTGGTCACGGCCGGATTCATCCTGGCCTGCGGTCTGGGCGGAAAGGACGGCGAGGAACAGGAGCAGGAAGAGGAAGAGAAGAGCTTCGACGAGAAGGTGGCCGAGAGCGAGCCGCTGGATCCCAGTCCCGTCCCCCAAGAGGTCGCAGGCCGTCAGATCACGGCCGAGCTCTGCGCCTTCGAGAGCAAGACCTTCCTGGGCGAAAGCACCATGAGCCTGTTCAAGTCCATCGTGGCACTGGACGACAAGCTCGTCCTGGCCGACGAGAAGGGCGAGCTGCACGGCTTCGAGGTGACCCGCGGCGAAGAAGGCTGCAAGCTCAGCGCGGACAAGAGCTTCGGCGGTGACGGCGTGTTGACCTTCGAGCGCGAGATCAACTACCTGTCGAAGGACGACACAGGCCGCATCATGGCCTCCAACGGCGTCCACGCCGCCTACTCCGTCATCAACGGCATACAGAAGTTCGAGTGCACCACGGGCGGCTATGTCGAGCTGAGCCCAACCGGTCGCTGGGGCGTGGCGCCCTGGGTGAACGCCGACGTCAAGCTGGTGAGCTTTGCCGACGACAGCTGCACGACAGAGCCCTGGGTGCTGAAGAACCTGGGTGACGACGCCACCCGCGAAGGCATCTTCGACAGCGTGAACACCGCCGGCTTCTTGGCCAACACGGTCCTGGTGGGAGGCAGCGTGGCCGAAGCCGTGGACGAAGATGGTCCGCGGCAGGTGGCCCTGTACACCCGTGACGGCCGCGAGCAGGCCCGCTTCGGCGGCTCCCAAGAGACCGGCTCCGAGCAGAACTTCGGCTGGCTGCACGCCCTTTCCCCCTGCCGGGCCGGCATCTGCGCGCTGGACTCCAACTACCGGCGCCTGACCCAGTGGTCGGACAAGGGCGACTTCGTGGGCGCCCTGGACCTGAGCGCCCTCTTCGACCTGAAGTACCCCTGGATCGCCGACTTCGACATCGCTCCGGACGGCGCGGCTTTCTTCCTCACCGGGCAGAAGCGCGAGGACTCGGACGTGGCCGAGGGCCTGGTCTTCCGCGTCGAGGGCATCGGCGAGGCCGCCACCAAGGCTGGCGACGCTCCGGGTTCCCGGGCCGGGCAGCGGCCGCGCGGACCGCGGGCCAAGGGCATGCCCAAGCAGCGACCGGGCAGAGGCGCGGGCAAGCGGCGCAAGTAGGGCGTAGGCATAGGCCGCGTCCCACGGGACGGGCGGCACTGTTCGAGCGAGGTTCCCTCCGCCGTGCGCCGACTTGCGCGCGCCCGCAGGCCGGGCGGTCGTGCGAACCTGCGGCAATACTCCAGCGAAAGCCGAGCACCGAGGGAGCTGATGATGAGTTGGAGAGCCGCCTGCGCCGCCCTCGGAGCCCTGACCATGGCGGCCTGCCAGCCCGCCGCAGAGACCGGCGAACCCGAGACCGAGGCGCCCGAGCTGCCCGATGTGAGCGGCATCACCAGCCTGTTCGGCGAGCAGGACTACCACTTCGTCAGCAAGGAAGCCCACAACGACTGCAGCATGCGCTGGGAGACCGTCGGCGAGCTCTCGGATCGCGCCTGCGACATCTGCGACCTGGTCTTCGAAGTGACCTACAGCTACCAGGAACAAGAGGGGGATTGCAGCGGCTTCTACGACCATCCCGAGCCGGAGGACGCCCAGGGCTGGCTGGGCTTCGTGCTGTCCGCCCAGGACGGAGAGCCGCTGGTGGGGCCAGTCTCCGGCGGCAGCCTGGAGGCCCCGTCCTCGGCCGGCTCCAGCTACGAGGTGGAGCAGGAGGATCCCCTGCGCCTGTCCTGGACCTACGGCTGGAGCCACCCCTACGGCTACTACCACTCCCACGCCTACTGGGGGACGGCGGTTCTCGAGTAGCGCTCAGGCGCGCGCCCTGCGCGCCGTGGCGAAGAAGCCCAGGGCTGCGAGCAGCCCCAGGGCCGCCACGGGCCAGTAGGCGCCGCCAGGACCATGGGCCGCCACCCCATCCACGGCCAGACCCAACAGCGGCGCCACCAACATGGCGGAGAGGCTCTTGGCCTGGTTCTCCACCGACAGCATCGTGGCGCCGTAGGCCTCGGGTCCAGCGCTGTCGAAGCGGCTGATCAGCACGGGGCGCCAGATGTTCTGCAGCACGTGCAGCACCACGAAGATGGCGATGGCCAGGGCGTGCCAGGCGAGGAAGAGAGCCGGCAGGAGCGCGGCGTAGAGCAGGGCGGCCAGGCCCCAGCAGGCGCGGGCGGCGCGCTGCTCGGATCCCAGGTGCGCCACAAGCGCATGGGCGCGCCGGGCGGCATAGGCCGAGAGCAGGTGCAGGACGAAGAAGACCGGACCTACGAGCAGCGCCGTGCGACCCGCGTCATCCAGCTCCAGGCCCACAGCTCGCTGGGCCAGGAGAGCGATGGCGGCCGCCTGCAACAGGGGCTGCAGGTAGTCCTTGGCGACCTTGAAGACGCCCTCGAAGCCCATGGACTCCAGGATCAGGCGCCGCAGGGAGAGGTCTCGCAGGGCAGCCACCAGGACCTGCCACAGCCGCAGGAAGAGCTCCCTCAGGGTCAGGCCCCGCTCGGTCTCGCCGTCCAGGGCGCGCGGATAGCCCAGGAAGTTGATCAACCCCAGCAGGTAGGGAGGGATGGTCAGGTAGAAGACCCAGACGTAGCTGCCGCCCAGCAGCACGAAGACCGCCGCCGCCAGCACCGACAGCGCCGAGCCCAGCTTGCTCCAGGAGCGCGTGTAGCCGTAGACCCGGGTGCGCTCGTGCTCCCGCCCCTGCTGGCGCAGCCAGGCGAAGATCATGGCCTTGTGCGTGCCGGTGCGGAAGGCCTCGCCGATGGCGAAGAAGAGCATGGCCAGAAAGAGCGGCGCCAGGCGCTGCGAGAGGGCGAAGACCACGAAACTCACGACATAGGCGGCGAACGAGGTGATCATGGCGCGGCGCCGGCCGTAGAGGTCGGCCACCAGGCCCGAGGGC
This sequence comes from uncultured Enterobacterales bacterium, assembly GCA_964454135.1. Lineage (GTDB taxonomy): Bacteria > Myxococcota_A > UBA796 > UBA796 > JAFGLY01 > CAYVQL01. Next base: position 13,576 of record CAYVQL010000104.1, read on the forward strand.
ACCTCGAAGAGGTTGATCATCACCTCCCGGAAGGCGATCAGCAGCCCGATCATAAAGAAGGAGAGCCCTTTTTCCAAAAAGACCAGGATCAGGAAGGGCTCGAAATAGCGCTGGTTCTTGAGGAAGCCGTACAGGCTGAAGCGCAGGAGCATGAAGGGACCTCACCCACAGGCCTATCACCGTGGCGACGCCGGACGCCGTGGCCGGGAATACGCTGCTGGACGCGAACCTACTCCACCTTCCCCGCCTCAGTCCTTCCCCTTCTCCACCCAGCGCACCTCCACCAGGTACAGGTCGAAGCTGATGTCGCTGCTGGTGGCGTTGACCTGGTGCACCTCCACCGCCAGCACGTTGTCGCCGTGCAGCAGCAGCTCGCCGTCTATCTCGTAGTCGGTGAACGCGGTCTCGGCGTCGTCCCCGGCGGTGTAGGTGGCGTAGTCGTCGGCCCCGATCTCGCCCTCGGCCATGCCCTGGCGCACCACCTCCTCGCCGTTGAGGTGCACCAGGCCGCCGTCATCGATGCGCAGCCAGAGCGTGGTGGAGCCCAGGTCGCCTTCCTGCTTTTCGTAGCTGAAGACGTGGCGGAACCAGGTGGTGGGATGCTTGTCGGAGGAGTTGTCGCCGTAGGAGACCACCGTAGTCTGGTCGTCGCCGTATCCCAGGGGAGCGGGCCCCGACGCCCAGGCGCTGTCGTCGAAGTCCAGCGACTTCCACTCCTCCCCGGGATCCTCGCCAGTGTCCAGGTAGGACCAGGTAGCACCGGCCTCCACCAGGGTGACCTCCGACTCGCAGACACGGGCGTTGGCGTATCCAGGGGTGCCCCGGACCACTTCGTCCCAGTCTTTGGAGCCGTCGGGTAGTCGCGCCCAGACGTAGTTGTCGGACAGGGCCGGGTAGTTGACCCAGTTCACCGTTGCTTCCTCGGGATCGAACAGCCCCACGCCCTCGCCTTGCTGGTCGAGCTTGAAGGGCAGGTGCCCCTCACCCTTGATGTCGTCGCCGTCGGCCCACAGGAGCAGGTGCGCGCCGGGCTCGATCACGGTGCCCTCGGGCAGGGGCGCCATGGTCTTGTCGGTCCAGTCGTCGCTCAGGAAGTAGCCCCCCAGGTCCACCGCTTCCTCGCCGGCGTTGTAGAGTTCCAGCCAGTCCGACTCGCTACGCCCCTCCTCGTCGCGCACCACGCCCTCGTTGGAGGCCATCAGCTCGTTGAGGACCACCGATGGCAGCGCGGGTTCGTCGCTGTCCGGGGGATCGCTGTCCGGGGGATCGCTGTCCAAAGGACCGCTGTCCGTAGGCGATTCGCTGTCGCCAGGAGGCGAGCTGTCTCCGGGAGGCGAGCTGTCAGGCTCGACGGCGTCGTCGTGGCACGCCGGTCCGAGCAGGGCAAGAAGAAGAAGCATCAGCAAACCATAGCATGCGACGCCACTGTCTCACCGGCACCTCTTGCCAGCCTGCTGTGATATCTGGAGCACCTGAAGGAGACTCTGCCATGAAGCCCCCTGTCAAGGCCGCACTCGAACCCTTCGGTGTCACCGTCTTCACCGAGTTCACCGCCCTGGCCAACCAGCACCAGGCCATCAACCTCTCCCAGGGATTCCCGGATTTCGACGGGCCGCAGCTGGTGATAGACGCCGCGACCAGGGCCATGGCCGCAGGAAGCAACCAGTACGCACCCAGCCATGGCGTGCCCGAGCTGCGGCGCGCCGTCGCGGACAAGAGCCACCGCTTCTACGGCCTGCAGCCCGATGCGGACAGCGAGGTGACGGTCTTCTCGGGCGCCACCGAGGCCATCTTCTCCAGCATCATGGCCCTGGTGGAGCCAGGGGACGAGGTGGTCATGATCGAGCCCACCTACGACTCCTATGCTCCCAGCGTGGCCATGGCCGGGGGCGTGGCGCGCTTCGTGGCGCCTCCTTCTCCCAATTTCCGGCTGGATGAGCAGCTGCTGGACGCCGCCATGGGCCCGCGCACCAAGCTGCTGCTGCTGAACACCCCAAACAACCCCACGGGCCGCGTCTACGACCGCCGGGAGCTGCAGGCCGTGGCCCGCTGCGCCCAGCGCCACGACTGCTACGTGCTCTGCGACGAGGTCTACGAGCACCTGGTCTTCGGACAGGCCCAGCACCTGCCCCTGGCGAGCCTGCCGGGCATGTGGGAGCGCTGCGTCACCATCTCTTCGACGGCCAAGACCTTCTCCTTCACCGGCTGGAAGATCGGCTACGCGGTGGCCCCGGCGCCCCTGACCCGTGCCATCCGCATGTCCCACCAGTTCGTCACCTTCTGCACGGCAACGCCCCTGCAGCACGCCATGGCGCAGGCCATCGAGCAGAGTGACGACTACTACCCACGCTTCCAGCGCGCCTACGACCGGCGACGCGCGCTGCTGCTGGACCACCTGCGGGCCGTCGGCTTTCGCGTCATCGAACCCCAGGGCACCTACTTCGTGCTGGCGGAGTTCGAGCGCTTCGGCTTCGACGACGACGAGGCCTTCTGCCGCTTCTTGACCGCCGAGATAGGCGTGGCCGCCATCCCGGTCTCGGCCTTCTACCACCAGCGGCGCGGCGGCCGGAACCTGGTGCGCTTCGCCTTCTGCAAGCGCAGGGCGGTATTGGAGCAGGCCGGGGAGCGACTACTATCGCTGAAGAGGAGTTAGAAAATCCCAATATGACGGGACGACGAGCAGCTCTTGACTTTCTATCTATCGGCCGGTAGATTGGCGACGAATGAGAGGTGCCTGCTCATGAACATCTGCCCTGCCCTCCCCATTGCCGCAGCCTGGTCCTTCGACCTGGTCTACGACTCGACCCAGCTGCCCTGGGGGCAGTGATGGACCTGCTCGCCAAGCGCCACGTCTCCCTGCCCCAGGGGGAGATCGCCTACCTGGAGCTCGGCCCGGCCGAGGCGCCGCCCTTGCTGCTGGTGCACGGCATCCCCACCTCCAGCCAGCTCTGGCGGCGCGTGATGCGCGACCTGGCCTCCGAGTTCCGCTGTCTGGCCCCCGACCTGATGGGTCTGGGCGACACGCGCTGCGATCCGCACGGGGACTGCTACGGGATGGATGCGCAAGCCAGGATGCTGGCGGATTTCATGGACGCCATGGGCTGCCCGCGCTTCGGCCTGATCTGCCACGACCAGGGGGGCGCTGCCGCCCAGCTGCTCGCCACGACGCACCCCGAGCGCATCCGCTGCTTCGTACTCACCAACTGCGTCTGCTACGACAACTGGCCGGTGCCGGCCGTGGCCTGGCTGCAAGCGCTGATGCGCCTGCCCCTGCTGCCCAGCGCGCTGATCCGGGCCCGCGTCTTCCACCTGCGCGAGCAGCGCAGCCCCTGGTCGGCCTTCCGCCGCGGGGTGCACGATCCCAGCCACCTCTCCAACGCCATGATCGCCGAGTACCTGCGCCCCCTGCTGGCCAGCCGCACGTCCCGCCGGCGCTTCATGCGCTTCATCCTGGCCGGCGACCCCCGGCACAGCCTGCGCGCCGCCGAGGGCCTGCGCCACTTCGAAGCGCCCGCCCTGGTGCTCTGGGCGGCGGACGACCGCTACATCAGCCCCTCCTGGGGCCTGCGGCTGCACGAGGACATCCCCGGCAGTCAGGGCTTCGAGCTGATCCCCTTCTGCGGCCACTTCTGGCAAGAGGAGCGCCCCGAGGCATTCCTGGCCCATATGCGACCCTTCCTGCGACACCACGCCACCAAAGCGGCCGAACCCAACGAGGACTAGAAAATTGCGCGACGCCATCCTGCTGACCACTCCCTGCATGCCCTACCCCACGCTGCCCGCCAACGACGCGCTGACCGACGCCACGGGCCAGCGTTTCACAAAGGGCGACGGCATGTTCGGCCTGATCTCGCATACCCACTGCTACGCCAACCACATCCTGGCTCAGAGCATCCAGCGCCCCGCCGTGCTGCTGGAGTACCCCCGCTGGGAGGAATTCAAAGCTGAAGTGGCGAAAGGATACGACCACATCGGCATATCGTCGTTTCCTGTCCACTTGGACACCGTGATGCGCATGTGCACCCACATCCGCGAGGCCAGTCCCCAGACCAAGATCATGCTGGGATCCTACGGCGCCCAGGCCTTCGACGCGGTCTACGACGAGCAGATCAAGGCCAAGTACGCGGATCACATCGTCTGCGGCGAGGGCGTGGGCAAGCTGCGCCAGCTGCTGGAGGAGGAAAACGGCGCGCCCATCCAGCAGCGGCTTATGCCCAAGGCGGGCGGCTCCCTGCCCTTCCTGACCCGCTATCCCAGCGGCACCGTGGGCTTCATGGTCTCGGGCCTGGGCTGCATCGGAGGCTGCGATTTCTGCTCCACCACCGCGCTCTTCGGCCAGAAGCGCATCGAGCTGCTCTCGCCCGAGGCGCTGGTGGAGGGCATGCGCGACTACTACCAGACCTTCCCCGATCTGAAGCAGGTCTTCGTGGTGGAGGAGGACCACTTCCGGCATCCCGAGTACCTGGCCCGCATGCGCGACTTCTGGATGAAGCAGCCGGAGATGATGGAACGCGTGGACTGGTTCGGCTTCGGTTCCATCGATCATATCGGTGCTTTCGCCAAGCGCTACGGCTGGGAAGCCCTGGCCGAGACCGGCATCGGCTGCATCTTCATCGGGGTGGAGTCCAAGTTCGCCGGAGAGCACGGCTACGACAAGCGCGATGGCGCGGACGCGCGCGAGGTCTTCACCCGCCTGCACAGCATGGGCATCCGCACCATCGGCGCCTGGATCTGTGGCTGGGACTGGCACGATCACAGCAACATCCAGGAGGATCTCAACTACTTCGTCTCCCTCTGCCCCACCTACCAGCAGCTGACGCGCCTCTCGCCCTTCCCGGGTACGGCCCTGTGGGACCACCTGCGGGCCGAGGGCCGGGTGATGGAGGTGCCCTGGGAAGACGTGCACTTCTGGAGCGGCGCCCAGAAGAACCTGGCCTTGGAGCCCCACGAGACCCTCAACCTGACCGAAGAGGGCTACGAGCTGCTCAACCGCACCTGGGGACCCTCCATGCTGCGGCGCCTCGACGTGCTCCTCAGCGGCTACGCCTTCTGCCAGGCCGCCCGCAATCCCCTGCTGCGCCAGCACCGTAGCCGCTACTTCCGCCGCTACGCCGCCCTGTTCTGGACCCTGCTGCGGGCTATGGACCGCTTCGCCCCCAACGGCGTCGTACGCCGCCGTGTGCGCAAGGCCGACGAGCGCTACCGGGCGGTCATCGGACGACCCACGCCCACCATGAAGGCCCTGGCCGTGGCCCTGGAAGGCCTGGCCACCGAGCATCGCCTGCGCGAGACCCTGGATCCCCTCAACCGGCACCCCAAGGAAGAACCCTTCAAGCGCTACACCTACGACGCCAGCACTCGCGCCAACGGCGGCATTCCCTACCGCACCGAGTGGCCCGGTCGCGTGCCCCTTCACGTGCGCGCCCGACGCGGCCGCGAGCACTTCTCCTACGCGACCATGAGCGCCGCCCTGAAGGCCGTGCGCGTGGCGCGACGCAGCCGCTGGGACGAAGAGATCGACGGCTTCTTGCAGGACATGGTGCGCAATCAGAGCTTCGGCTTCGGCTTCTGACGAACGACTGGCCAGCGGCGGCCGCGCCTGGGATCAGTCTTCAGAAGCGCTCACCACGCGGCATTGGCAGCCGGGATGATAGGGCGGCAGCCCGCGCCGCACCAGCTCCACGGGCGACATCAGCGCGCTGGTGCGGGAGGCGCACTGCCTGCAGCTCGGCGTGGGGCCGGCCTGCACCGTGACCAGGGCGGTCCCCTTGCGCTGGGCGGCGCGCAGGGCCTCGATGGCCTCGTTGCGGGTCAACCAGGCCAACAGCAGAAAGGCGCCGGCATCCACCGCGGCCTTGGTGCTGCGGGCGGTCAGGCGCTCCAGCTCCGGCCACTGCCAGTCCACGCCCCGCAGCATGGACGCCACCCGCTCCGAGATGGCGATGTAGTCTCCTTCCGAGGCCAGCAATTCCTCTAGGCGCCGTCGCTGCGCCGCATCGAGGCCACGCAGCGGAGCCGTGGGGGACTCCAGCTCGGCCAGGGCCTCCTCGAGGGAATCCTGCCGCGCTTCCAGGCCGAAGAGCTGCAACCAGAACGAGCGATCCTGCTCCACCGTGGCCTCGGCCGCCCAGGGAGGCTCCTCGGACGGAGCTGCCGGCTCGGACGGCTGCGCCTGCTCCAGGGTCTCGACGGTCGCCCCGGAGACCATCTCCGCCAGGGCCGCGGGATCCACGTCCAGGGCCAGGCCGAAGCCCATGGGGTGCAGCAGCACGACGCGGGCCGAGCAGCGCTGATCCACCTGCGGAGCGTAGACGATGTTGACGTCGAAGGCCGCATCGAGGGCGGGCCGCAGGCTGCTGCCCTCGATGAACAGCAGCTGGTGCCTCAAGTGGGTCTGCCAGGCGGCATGCCAGGCCTGGGGACTCAGGTAGCGCACCGTGGCGAAAGGTGGGGAGCTGCTCATGTCCAGGTTCACAAGGGGATCGACCTGGCGCACTCGCGGCTCATGTCGGACCTTGGACTTGCTGGCCGCCTGCAGCACCGCGCGGATGGCCGTGCGCCCCATGCCCCCGCGATCACGGGAGATGGAATCGGAGAAGGTGAACTCTTCCTGACACCCCGCCGGAGGCCGGCCTGCGGGCTTGGGCGGCGGAAGACCGGGAAGGTCGCTCGGCAGGCGGGACTGCACCTGGCTGTCGAGGGCTCGCTGCGCGCCTGCGCTCAGGAGCGAGGCTTGCCCGTCGGTGGCCAGCTGATCGTACCACTCCTGCACCAGGGCTTGATCGGCGCGCGGCATCTTTCGGATACGCAGCAGGTATCGATTCATGGCCTCGTCGTGCAGCTCCGCCTTGACCACATCAGCGATGCCGTGCACATCGGCGTCGAAGCCGGTCAGCTCGAGCTGGAACTCCAGCCTGTCGCCCACCCTGTAGACGCCGTCGGTCTGGATGCCGGCCATGGCGGCCTTGATGCGCATCATGGTGCCGAAGTGCACGCCCTCTTCGTTCCGCAGTGAAATGCCCGCAAATACGCGCAATGCCATGAGATCCCCTCTTCTCAATGCTCTGTTGTCTCTTCGATCTCCGAGCCCACCCCGCTACGGGGCAGCTCGATTCGCAGCGACACGATGCGACGCCGCGTGGCCTGCTCCACGACTACGTCCAGGCCCTGCCAGGACAGGCGCTCGCGCCCCTTGGGGATGCGCCCCAGGTGGGCCACGAGCAGCTCGCCGACGCGACCCTCCACCTCCAGACGCATGCCGAGGGCCCGCCCGATGTCCCGCATCTCGGTGGTGGGCTGCACCACCAGGGCCCGCGGCGAGACGCGCACGATGGACTGCTGCTCCACGTCGGTCTCGTCCTCTATCTCGCCCACCAGCTCCTCGATCACGTCTTCCAGCGTGACCACTCCCAGCACTGTTCCCATGGCATCCACCACCAGGGCCAGGTGCTGCTTGCGCTTCTGGAAGGCCCGCAGCAGGTCGTCCGAGCGCATGGCGCTGGCCACGTAGAAGGGCTCGGTGGCCAGGGTGGACACCTCCAGCTCATCCCTGTCCTCGGAGAGGCAGCGCAGGATGTCGCGCACGTTGACCACCCCCACCACTCGGTTGATGTCGTCTGGCCGAAACACGGGAATGCGCGAGTGAGTGACCTGAAGCAGCCACTCCCGCAGTTCGCCCAGCTTCTTGGTGGCCACCAGGCTGTCCACCCCGGACAAGGGGGTCATGATCATGCCGGCGTTGACGTCGTTCATGCGGAAGACGCGCTGGATGATCTCGCTCTCGTCCTTTTCGATGGCGCCATCGCGCCCTCCCAGGCGCGTCAGGGCCGCTATCTCGGCTTCGGAGGTCTTCTGCCGCTCCTGCGCCACGAAGGGCCGCACCAGCAGCTCCGTCAACCAGATGAGAGGCAGCAGGATCCTGGCCAGGAGGCGTACCCAGGGCGCCACCACCAGACAGATGCGCAGGGAGTACTGTTCGCCCAGGGTCTTGGGGAAGATCTCGGCCAGCACGATCACCAGCAGGGTCAGAACGGCAGAGAAGAGCCCCACCCATTGGGAGCCGAAGGTCTGGGCCGCCAGCACGCCCACCAGCGCGGACCCGCCGATATTGGCCACGTTGTTCCAGATGACGATGGCCATGATGGGCCGCGTCAGCTCGTCTTTGACCGCGCGCAACGCAGCGGCGCCGCGCCGTTTCTCCTCTTCCGCTGCCACCACCTCGGCGTAGTTGACGGCGAAGAGCGCCGCCTCCGAGCCGGAAGCCAGCGCGGACATCAGCAACAAAAACAGAACGGCGAAGACGAGGGTTGTCATGAAGGTCGACCGTGTCAGGTCCTAACGCGGCCTGGTTCGCGAAGGAACTCGCTGTTGCATTACTGTCCGCCGCAGCGTCGGTCAAGCCCCCCCATCAGGGATTCCTACTCCCGGAAGCTGGAAACTGGCCAGGGCCAGCCGCTTGCTCACAGGTCCGACGGCGAAGCTGATGGTCGCTCCGTCGCGGCGCAGCGCCGTGACAGGCAGCCAGATCGGCAGGCGCGCCTTGACGCCCAGCAGTCCCTCGATGCCACCGCTGCGCAGGCGCCCCACCACCTCGGTGGCGTAGCGCACCGGGATGCCCTCGAAGCGCGTGGACACGCGACAGCCGATGCGAACCCGCAGGATGCGGCTTTCGGGGCAGAACTCGCAGTGCGTCACTTCTTCCGGCAGCAGCAAGGGGGGCAGATCGTGCTCTGCCAGCAGGGAACGCGTCTGGGCGAGGGCGGGATGCATGTTCGCCATGTAACCGCGGCGAGGTGTCGGCCCCATGGCTGGTCCCCGCCGCCAGAGGATAGCTTGATCCGTCGCCCCCCCGTACCGTGGAGCAAGCCCTTGATCACCGTCGATCCCCATCCCCTGCTGGACCTCTGCGCCTTCACCACCACCTGGCCCCGGCCGCTGGGTGAGCTCAGCGCTCCCCCCTGGCTGGCGCAGCTGGCCTCGCTGGACGCCGACACGGGCTTCTCCCCTCCCGATGACAAGCACAAGAAGCTGGTGCGCGACCTGCTGCGCCATGGCGGCTTCAAGCCGGCCGGCCGCAACAAGCCCTGCAACGAGTACATCCGGGGCGTGGCCGCCAAGGGGCGCTTTCCCTTCATCAACGCCGCCGTGGACGCCACCAACCTGGCGGCCCTGCACGGGGCGCTGCCGGTCTCCACCGTCGATGCGGACCTGCTGCAGGGATCACTGCGCGTTGGCATCGCCGCCAAGGGCGAGCGCTACGCCTTCAACATGTCGGGCCAGGAGATCGACCTCTCGGGGCTGCTATGCCTGCACGATGGCCAGGGGCCCTGCGCCAACGCCGTCAAGGACTCCCAGCGCGCCAAGACCCACGAGGGCTCCACCTGCACCCTGACCCTGATCTGGGGCACCCGCGACCTGCCGGGCCGCGCCCTGGGGGTCAGCAGCTGGCACCAGCAGATCAACCAGCGCCTGGGGGGCAGCGTGGAGCGCTTGCTGGGCTGAAGACCCCAGCGCCCCCTGCGGGCGTGGCCTCGGCTCAAGGCTCGCCCGTGTCCCCCGAGCTGGCGTCCGAGCCGTCGCAGTCCTGGTCGATGCCGTCGTCGGGGACATCCGTGGCGCCGGGGTTGATGCTGGCATCGTTGTCGTCGCAGTCCGTGCCCGAGTCCGCGCCGCCGGAGCCCGGGTTGCGGCCATAGCCATCGCCATCCAGGTCCAGCACGCAGAGGCTGGGATCCGCCTCGTTGGCACCTGCGCCGGGGTTGATGGCCGCGTCGCTGTCGTCGCAGTCCGTGCCCGCGTCCACCCCCGAAGCGGGGTTGTCGCTGCCGTAGCCGTCCCCGTCCACGTCGGTCACGCAGAGCGTGTCGTCGGACTCGTTGTAGCCCGCGCCCGGGTAGGTGCTGCTGTCGCTGTCGTCGCAGTCGTCGCCGCCGTTGGCCACGGACTCGTAGCCGTCGCCGTCTTCGTCGGAGCAGGAGGGATTGGCGCTGCCGGGCGAGCCCAGGTCGCCATCCCCGTAGGCCGCCGCGCCCTCGCACCAGTTACCGCCATCATCGTTGGAGGTGGCGTCCTGGTAGGAGGGATCCAGAGACATGGAGGCACCCCAGGGATCGGGGAAGGTGGCGCCATTGTCCCAGGAGACCTCGTCGATGGTCAGCGAGCTGTTTTGCAGGATCAGGGAGTCGCTGCCATTGCCCAGCTGCATGTCGTAGAAGCTGTACGCGAAGTCGACCGTCACGCCACCATTGCTGGCCGGGTCGGCGTCGCAGCCGAAGACCACGTAGCTGTCTGGTGTCACGGACATGCTGCTGCTGACGGTGAAGCTGTCACCCGCTCCGTCGGTCACGACCATGCCGTCGAGCAGGATCTCTGCCGACGAGGCATTGTAGACCTCGAACCACTCGCCGTAGGTGTTGGACACCTGCGCGCTGTTCTGCATGATCTCGTTGATCACCAGGTCGCCCGCCGCGATATCCTCGATCGACAACACGATGACGGCGCTGTCGCCGGTGTCGACCGTACCGGAATCGCTGCCGTCGCAGTCCTGATCGACGCCGTCCCCAACGACCTCGACGGCACCGGGGTACACGCCTCCGTCGCCGTCGTCGCAGTCGCTGCCGGCATCGACCCCGGAAGCGGGCGTGTCGCTACCATATCCGTCGCCGTCGCTGTCCGTCTGGCAGAGGCTGGGGTCGCTCTCGTTGACTCCCGCGCCCGGGAAGGTGGCGGCATCCTGGTCGTCGCAGTCGTCCGAGCCGTAATAGCCGTCTCCGTCGTGGTCGCAGGCATCGTTGCCGCTGCCCGGAGTGCCCAGGTCCCCGTCTCCGTAGCTGCTGGTGGCCTCGCACCAGTTGGAACCATCGTCATTGGAGGTCGCATCCAGGTAGTCCGGACCCAGGCTCATGGAGGCGCCCCAGGGATCGGGGAAGGTGGCGCCGTTGTCCCAGGAGACCTCGTCCAGTGTGGCGCTGCTGTTCTGCAGGATCAGCGTGTCGCTGCCATTGCCCAGCTGCATGTCGTAGAAGGAGTAGGCGTAGTCGGGGGTGATGCCGCCATTGCTGGCGGAGTCGCTTTCGACGGCCAGGACGGCGTAGCCGTCGGCGGCCACCCACACCTGGCTGTCGACGGTGAAGCTCTCGCTGGATCCATCCGTGACCACCAGGCCGAAGAGGTCCACCGCGTCGCCCGAGGCGTTGGTTATCTCGAACCACTCACCGTAGGTGTTGGACACCTGCGCGCTGTTCTGCATGATCTCGCTGATCACCAGGTCGCCGGCCGACAGGTCATCGACAGAGAGCGCTTCGCCACCCGTGTCGCCCGTGTCGGTGCTCAAATCCGCGCCGTCGCAGTCCTGGTCGATGCCGTCATCGGGCACCTCGCTGGCTCCAGGGAAGATGCTGGCATCGCCGTCATCGCAGTCGCTGCCCACGTTCACGCCCGACGCGGGGGAGTCGGCGCCGTAGCCATCGCCGTCGGCGTCCTGCATGCACAGGCTGGGATTCAGCTCGCTGGCCCCGGCCCCGGGGTTGGTGTCGGAGTCACCGTCATCGCAGTCGGTGCCAGCGTCCACGCTGCCGCCGACCAGCATGGAGCCGTAGCCGTCGCCATCGGCGTCCTGCATGCACAGGCTGGGGTCCGCCTCCGCCCAGGCGGCCCCCGGGTAGGTGTCCGCAGCCGTGTCGTCGCAGTCGTCGCCCCCGTAGGCGATATCGTCGTGACCGTCGCCATCGACGTCCGTCACCGCGCCGCTGCAGGCCTCGTTGTCGCTGCCCGGCGTCCCCAGGTCGCCGTCGCCGTAGACCGTGCCAGCTTCGCACCAGGCGCTCCCGGCGTCGTTCGCCGTGGCGTCATAGCTGGCGCTGTTCAGCTGCATGGATGCTCCGGTGGGATCGGGGAAGCTGGCTCCGTCGTCCCAGGCCACATCGTCGATGGTCAGTGCGCTGTTGGACAGCAGCAGCTCGTCGTAGCCATTGCCCAGTTGCATATTCCCGCGGTCGTAGACGTAGTCCGCCGTCACGCCGCCGTTGGTGCCGCTGTCGGCTTCGCAGGCGAAGACCAGGAAGGCATCCGCAGCCACCACCAGGCTGCCGCTGACGGTGAAGCTGTCCGAGTCCGCGTCGGAGACCACCAGCCCGTCCAGATCGACGGAGGCGCCGCTGAGGTTGAGGATCTCGAACCACTCGCCGTTGCTGTCGCTGACCGCGGACGGATTCTGCAGGATCTCGGTGATCACCAGGTCGCCGGCTGACAGTTCCTCGACGCCCGAGACGGTCGAGCCCGTGTCGGCCAAGCCGCTGTCGCCCGTGTCGGCCAAGCCGCTGTCGCCGGTGTCGAGCAGGCCGCTGTCGCCCGTGTCGGCCAAGCCGCTGTCGCCGCTGTCGAGCGGACCGCCGCTGTCGCCGCTGTCGAGCGGACCGCCGCTGTCGCCGCTGTCGCCCGTGTCGCCGGTCTGCAGGTCGCTGCCGTCGCAGTCCTGGTCGATGCCATCGTCGGCGATCTCGGTGGCGTCCGGGTTGATGGCCGCGTCGCCGTCGTCGCAATCGGAGCCGACGCTCATGCCAGAGCCGGGATTGTCGCTGCCGTAGCCGTCGCCGTCCGCATCAGTCATGCACAGGCTGGGGTTGTCCTCTTCATAGCCGGCTCCCGGGTTGGTGTTGGCGTCGCCGTCGTCGCAGTCCGTGCCCGCGTCCACGCTGCCGCCCACCATGGCGTCGCCGTAGCCGTCGCCGTCCGCATCGGTCACGCACAGGCTGGTATCCGACTCGTTGTAGCCCGCGCCCGGGTAGGTGGAGGCGTCGGTGTCGTCGCAGTCGTCGCCGCCGAAGTCGAAGCTGTCGTAGCCGTCGCCGTCGCTGTCGGCCACCAGGCCGGGGCAGATCTCGTTCTCGGTACCCGGCGTGCCCAGGTCGCCGCTGCCGTAGCTGGTGCCGGCCTCGCACCAGTAGCTGCCGTCGTCGTTCAGGGTGGCGTCGTAGCTGCTGGCATCCAGGTTCATGCTGGCGCCGGTGGGATCCGGGAAGCTGACGCCGTTGTCCCAGGCCACCTCGTCGATCAGGCCGCTGCTGTTGGAGATCGACAGGTCATCGACATTGTTGCCCAGGTACAGGGCGCCGCTGCCGTAGGCATAGTCCACGGTCACGCCGCCGTTGCTGACCGAGTCGCCGTTGCCCCCGAAGACCAGGTGCGCGTCCGGCGCGATCTCCAGGCCGCTGACCGTGAAGCTGTCCGACCCCGAGTCCGACACCACCAGCCCCGACAGGTCCACCGCCACGCTGGTGGGGTTCCAGATCTCGAACCACTCGCCGTTGCCGTCGCTCACCGCGTCCGGATTCTGCATGATCTCCGTGATCACCAGGTCGCCGGCCGACAGATCCTCCACGCTCACCGCCCCGGCGCCGCTGTCGCCGGTGTCGGAGCTGGCGCTGTCGCCGCTGTCCGCCAGGCCGCTGTCGCCCGAGTCGTACCAGCCGCTGTCGTAGGGGCCGCTGTCGCCGCTGTCGTAGAGTGCGCTGTCGCCACTGTCGTAGATTGCGCTGTCGCCGCTGTCGTACAGGCCGCTGTCGTAGAAACCGCTGTCACCCGTGTCGCCGGTCTGCAGGTCGCTGCCATCGCAGTCCTGGTCGATGCCGTCGTCCGCGATCTCCGCCGCCGCCGGGTTGATGCTGGCGTCACCGTCGTCGCAGTCCGTGCCCGGCTCCACGCCCGAGGACGGCGTGGCGCTGCCGTAGCCGTCGCCGTCCGCGTCCGTCATGCAAAGGCTCGCATCGGCCTCGCTGGCACCAGAGGCGGGGTTGGTGGTCGCGTCGCTGTCGTCGCAGTCGCCGCCGCCGTAGGTCAGGTCGTCGTAGCCGTCGCCATCAGCGTCGGTCACCACACCGGGGCAGGCGTCGTTGATGCTTCCGGGGGAGCCAAGGTCGCCGTCGCCATAGGTGCTGGCCCCTTCGCACCAGTTGGCGCCGTCATCGTTCGCCGTCGCGCTGTAGCTGCCCGGATCCAGGCTCATGGAGGCACCGGTGGGATCGGGGAAGCTGGCGCCGTTGTCCCAGGCCACCTCGTCGATCACACCGCTGCTATTGGACAGCACCAGCTCGTCGCTACCGTTGGCCAGGGACAGATCGTTGTTGGCGTACTCGTAGCCCGCAGGCTGCCCGCCGTTGCTGACGGGATCGGCGTTGCTCTGGAAGAGCACGACCCCCCAGGCCTCGACCTCCAGGCTGCCGCTGACCGTGAAGCTGTCCGAGCCCAGGTCCGACACCACCAGGCCTTCCAGGTCCACTGTCTGGTCAATGCCGTTCCAAACCTCGAACCACTCGCCATCCCCGTCGGCCACGGCGGACGGGTTCTGCATGATCTCGGTGATCACCAGGTCGCCTGCCTCCAGGTCTTCCACGCTCAGCACGGCAGCCGCGCTGTCGCCCGTGTCGCCCAGGCCGCTGTCGTAGAAGCCGCTGTCCCCGGAATCCGTGAAGCCGCTGTCCCCGCTGTCGTAGAAGCCGCTGTCGCCACTGTCGTACACGCCGCTGTCGCCACTGTCGTACAGGCCGCTGTCGTAGAGACCGCTGTCGTAGAAACCGCTGTCGCCCGTGTCGCCGGTCTGCAAGTCGCTGCCGTCGCAGTCCTGGTCGATGCCGTCGTCGGCGATCTCGGTCGCTGCGGGGTTGATGCTGGCGTCGCCGTCGTCGCAGTCCGTGCCCGCATCCACGCCGCTGGCGGGCGAGTCGCTGCCGTAGCCGTCACCGTCCGCGTCCGTCATGCACAGGCTCGGATCGGCCTCGGCGGAGCCCGCGCCCGGGTTTGTGGCAGCGTCCGTGTCGTCGCAGTCGTCGCCGCCGTGGGCCAGGTCGTCGTAGCCGTCGCCGTCGGCATCGCTCACCGCGCCGGGGCAGGCGTCGTTGATGTCCCCGGGCGTGCCCAGGTCGCCGTCGCCATAGGTGGTGGCGCCATCGCACCAGTTGGCCCCGTCGTCGTTCAGCGTGGCATCCAGGCTGCCGGGATCCAAGCTCATGGAGGCCCCATTGGGATCCGGGAAGCTGGCGCCGTTGTCCCAGGCCACCTCGTCGATCACAAGCCTGCTGTTGGACAGCACCAGCTCGTCGCTGCCGTTGCCCAGGGTCATGTCGTTGACGCTGTAGGCGTAGCCCGCGGGCAGGCCGCCGTTGCTGGCGGCGTCGCCGTTGCTCTGGAAGAGCACGACCCCCGAAGCCTCGACCTCCAGGCTGCCGCTGACCGTGAAGCTGTCCCCGTCCAGATCCGACACCACCAAGCCGTCCAGATCGGCCGTCTGTCCCGAGAGGTTGAGGACCTCGAACCACTCGCCATCCCCGTCGGCCACGGCGGAGGGGTTCTGCATGATCTCGGTGATCACCAGGTCGCCGGCCGCCAGGTCCTCCACGCTCAACACGGCGGCCGCGCTGTCGCCCGTGTCGCCCAGGCCGCTGTCGCCGAAGCCGCTGTCCCCGGAATCCACGAGGCCGCTGTCGCCGCTGTCGCCGGAATCCGCGATGCCGCTGTCGCCGCTGTCGTACAGGCCGCTGTCGTAGGGACCGCTATCGAAGAAACCGCTGTCGCCGCTGTCGTACAGGCCGCTGTCGTGCAGGCCGCTGTCGCCCGTGTCGCCGGTCTGCAGGTCGCTGCCGTCGCAGTCCTGGTCGATGCCGTCGTCGGCGATCTCGGTCGCCGCAGGGTTGATGCTGGCGTCGCCGTCGTCGCAGTCCGTGCCCGTGTCCACGCCGCTGGCCGGCGAGTCGCTGCCGTAGCCGTCGCCGTCGGCGTCGGTCATGCACAGGCTCGGATCCGCCTCGCTGGCGCCAGCGCCCGGATTGGTCAAGGGATCGGCGTCGTCGCAGTCGTCGCCGCCGCTGGCCAGGTCGTCGTAGCCGTCGCCGTCCGCGTCCGCGCCCCCACCACCGCTGCAGCTCTCGTTCAGGTCGCCGGGCGAGCCGAGGTCGCCGTCGCCGTAGCTGCTGGCGGCCTCGCACCAGCTGACGCCGTCGTCGTTGAGTGTGGCGTCGTAGCTGCCAGAGTCCAGGTTCATGCTGGCGCCGCTGGGATTGGGGAAGGTGGCGCCACCGTCCCAGGCCACCTGGTCGATCAGCATGATGTTGTTGGAGATGGCCAGGTCGTCGCTGCTGTTGCCCAGGTACAGCGTACCGTAGGCGTAGGCGTAGTCCACGGTCACGCCGCCGTTGCTGCCGGAGTCGCCGTTGACCCCGAAGACCAGGTGCTCGTCCGGCGCGATCTCCAGGCTGCCACTGACCGTGAAGCTGTCCACCCCCGTGTCCGAGACGATCAGCCCCGACAGCTCCACCGTCGCTGGGGTTGCGTTCCAGATCTCGAACCACTCGCCGTTGCCGTCGCTCACGGCGGCCGGGTTCTGCATGATCTCCGTGATCACCAGGTCGCCGGCCACCAGGTCGTCCGCCGTCAGCAGGCTGGGGGCGCTGTCCCCGCTGTCACCCGTGGGCAGGCCGCTGTCGCCGCTGTCGCCGCTGTCGCCGCTGTCGCCGCTGTCGGTGACGGGACCGTCCACGCCGTCGCAGTCCTGGTCGCTGCCATCGACGGAGTCGTCGCTGGCGCCTGGGTTGACCGCCGCATCCCCGTCGTCGCAGTCCGTGCCGGGAAACACGGTCTCCGCCGGGGAGTCGCTGCCGTAGCCGTCGCCGTCCGCGTCGGTCATGCACTCGCTGGGATCGGTCTCGGCCCAGGCCGCGCCCGGGTAGGTCAGGGCGTCGTCGTCGTCGCAGTCCCCACCGCCGTAGACCATGTCATCGTAGCCATCGCCATCAGCGTCGGTCACCACGCCGGGGCAGGCGTCGTTGATGCTTCCAGGGGAGCCAAGGTCGCCGTCGCCATAGGTGCTGGCCCCTTCGCACCAGTTGGCGCCGTCATCGTTCGCCGTCGCGCTGTAGCTGCCCGGATCCAGGCTCATGGAGGCACCGGTGGGATCGGGGAAGCTGGCGCCGTTGTCCCAGGCCACCTCGTCGATCACACCGCTGCTATTGGACAGCACCAGCTCGTCGCTACCGTTGGCCAGGGACAGATCGTTGTTGGCGTACTCGTAGCCCGCAGGCTGCCCGCCGTTGCTGACGGGATCGGCGTTGCTCTGGAAGAGCACGACCCCCCAGGCCTCGACCTCCAGGCTGCCGCTGACCGTGAAGCTGTCCGAGCCCAGGTCCGACACCACCAGGCCTTCCAGGTCCACCGTCTGGCCGATGCCGTTCCAAACCTCGAACCACTCGCCGTCCGCATCTGCCACTGCATCCGGGTTCTGCATGATCTCGGTGATCACCAGGTCGCCGGCCACCAGCTCCTCCACGTCGAGGACCGCCTGCGCGCTGTCGCCGGTATCGCCCGCAGCGCCGCTGTCTCCGCTGTCCCCGCTGGTCCCCGTGTCCCCCACGTCCGAGCCATCGCAGTCCTGGTCGATGCCGTCGCCGCCGATCTCAGTGGCGTCCGGGTTGATGGTCGCGTCGCCGTCGTCGCAGTCGGAGCCGACGTTCACGCCGGAGCCGGGGCTGTCGCTGCCATAGCCGTCGCCGTCCGCATCCGTCATGCACAGGCTGGGGTTATCCTCTTCGTAGCCGGCCCCCGGGTTGGTGCTGGCGTCGCTGTCGTCGCAGTCCGTGCCCGCGTCCACGCTGCCGCCCACCATGGCGTCGCCGTAGCCGTCGCCGTCCGCGTCGGTCATGCACAGGCTGGTATCCGACTCGTTGTAGCCCGCCCCCGGGTAGGTGGAGGCGTCGGTGTCGTCGCAGTCGTCGCCACCCCAGTCGAAGCTGTCGTAACCATCGCCGTCGCCGTCGGGCACAAGCCCGGCGCAGATCTCGTTCTCGGTGCCCGGCGTGCCCAGGTCGCCGCTGCCGTAGACGGTGCTGGCCTCGCACCAGTAGGCGCCGTCGTCGTTCAGGGTGGCGTCGTAGCTGCTGGCATCCAGGTTCATGCTGGCGCCG
>CAYVQL010000105.1:0-7475 GCA_964454135.1 uncultured Enterobacterales bacterium
AAGTCGCAGCCCCCGCAGGGCTGCGGCTCCCACCAGGATTGGCTCTCGATGAAGATGCCACCGTCCTGTACCCGCGCTGTGCAGACGAACCAGTGATTTGGGGCGTAGGAGTAGCCCTCCTCGATGATATCCATCAGGTTGAAATGGACCAGGGGGTACAGACGGCGCCCCTCTTCATAGACCTGGGCCCGTCCGCCTCCCAGGGAGAGAACTCGCGGGGCTCCCTTGGCTGCTCATCGAGCAGACAGACGATGCCGATGTCGGCCGCCATGGTGGGGACGGTGTCCAGGCAGGCGCAGCCCAGCAGCAGGGGTGCCAAGAGCGCGGTCTGCTTCGGATACGGATGTCGCGGCATGGAGTTCCTTCCTCGCGTGACAGGTCCCCCGGCCTAGAGGCCGCTCTCGAAGGCGCCCAGGACCTCGATGCCGTCTTCCATTCCCCCTTCGCAGGCGATATTGCCCGTCTTCTCGATCAGGACGTCCCCCTCGTAGAAGCTGACGTAGACCCACGCTCCGTCGCAGTCCTCTGGCTCGTAGTAGCTGTCGTTGAAGCTCTCGCAGACGGTCTCGATCAGCTGGGCAGCCTCGGCGGCGTCCACGGCGTGGCTGTCGCTGGTCTGGTCCGAGCATTCCTCGCCGGTGCTGCCACCCAGGTAGTTGGGCAGGTTCGTCTCCAGCGTCACGTCTCCTGTCACGCTGACGGACAGGATGCTGTCGGTGCAGGGGCCGGAGGAGCTGCCGTGCTGGTACTGGAGCAGGTCGATGGACTCGGCGGCCAGCGAGGGCGGATCGTCGCTGTCTGACGGATCGCCGCTGTGGGACTGGCTACCGCAGGCGGCCATGGCTGCCAGGAAGGGGAGATGGACGAAGGGCTGTGGGTGCATGGATACCTCTTGAACGGGTTTCCATCCCATCTTGCAAGTTTCGTGCTGGTTCCGGGAAGCAGTGCAGAGACTGCTTGGAAGGCATGAAATACGCGGACCGACCTGTTCCTCCGCGCCCACGCCCTTCGCAAAGGACTGACATGAGAGTCGCGCGGGGGACGGCCGAGCCCGGTCCCTCAGCTGCCGCAGGTCAGCTTTGCGCAAGACGAGGGCGGCGCAGCTGCGTGCTATCGCGGGAAAAAGGTATTGAAAAAGCTGGAATCGAGAACAGTCCGTTCGGCCTCCGCTCTCGTTGACACGCCACTTCGATTCTCCTAAGTTGCCCGCCCCCGCGACCCGGTCCGGGTGCGGCAGTTCAACGAGGTGAAGCGACATGTCGACCATGAAGTGCATCGTGAAGTCCCGTCCCGAGGTGGGCGGGCTGTCCTTCGAAGAGCGCGAGATCCCCGAGCCGGGCTTCGGCGAGGTCTTGATCAAGAACAAGGCCACGGCCATCTGCGGCACCGACCTGCACATCTACAACTGGGACGCCTGGTCCCAGAACCGCGTCAAGCTGCCTTGCATCATCGGGCACGAGTTCGCGGGCGAGGTGGTCGAGGTGGGTCCGGGTGTACGGCACCTCAAGGTGGGCGACAACGTCAGCGGCGAGGGGCACCTGACCTGCGGCTTCTGCCGCAACTGCCGCATGGGCGACGGCCACGTCTGCGAGTCCTGGAAGGGCATCGGCTACGACACCGACGGCTGCTTCCGCGAGTACCTCTGCCATCCCGAGATGAACACCTGGCTGAACGCCCCCGACCTGGATCCGGCCCTGGGCTCCATCCAGGATCCGCTGGGCAACGCCATCCACACCGTCTTCGCCGCCGACTGCGTGGCCAGCCGCGTGGCGGTCTTCGGCCTGGGGCCGGTGGGCATGCTGACCGTGTCCGTGCTCAAGGCCATCGGCGCCGCCGAGATCTTCGGTGTCGGCTACCGCAACCAGTACCGCATCGACAAGGCCACCGAGCTGGGTGCCCAGCACGCCATCGGCTCGGCCACGGTCGATCCGGTGCAGTACATCATGGACCACACCGGCGGCAAGGGGGTGGACGTAGTGCTCGAGCTCTCCGGCAGCCCCAAGGCGGTGCAAGACGGTCTGCACAGCCTGCGCATGGGCGGCGACCTGGTGCTGATCGGCACCTCCAACACCCCCTCCACCATCGATCTGGCGAAAGACGTGGTCTTCCGCTCGATCCACATCCACGGCGTGACCGGGCGCAAGCTCTGGCACACCTGGTACAAGATGAAGGGCCTGTTCGCTTCGGGCAACCTGAACCTGGATCCCATCATCACCCACAAGCTGCCCTTCGCCGACTACGAGAAGGGCTTCGAGCTGATGAACACTGGCAACTGCGGCAAGGTCGTGCTGGAGTTCTGAATTCCTGGGCCCGCCGGCGAGGCAAGGGCCGGCTACCCGTTTTCGCCGAGATCCCCTTTTTCGAGTTTCATCCCCATCGAACCAGCAAGGAGCTGACATGTACGGCAAGATCAAGGACCACCTCGCGAACGAGCTGGCCGGCATCCACGAGGCCGGGCTCTACAAGGCCGAGCGCATCATCCTCACCCCCCAGTCCTGCGCCATCGGCGTGGAGCAGGGCGAGGTGATCAACTTCTGCGCCAACAACTACCTGGGCCTGGCGGACAGCCCGCGCCTGGTGCAGGCCGCCCACGACACGCTCGAGAAGTACGCCTTCGGCATGAGCTCGGTGCGCTTCATCTGCGGTACCCTGGACCTGCACAAGGAGCTGGAAGCCAAGATCGCCGAGTTTTTGGGTATGGAAGACGCCATCCTCTACTCCAGCTGCTTCGACGCCAACGGCGGCTGCTTCGAGACGCTGCTGACCAAGGAAGACGCGATCATCTCCGACTCCTTGAACCACGCCTCGATCATCGACGGCGTGCGGCTCTGCAAGGCCATGCGCTTCCGCTACCCCAACAACGACATGGCCGGGCTGGAGCAGTGCCTCAAGGACGCCGACGCCAAGGGCGCGCGCCACAAGCTGATCTGCACCGACGGCGTCTTCTCCATGGACGGCATCATCGCCAACCTGGCGGGCCTCTGCGACCTGGCCGACAAGTACGACGCCCTGGTCATGGTGGACGACTCCCACGCCACGGGCTTCGTGGGCCGCACGGGTCGCGGCTCCCACGAGCACAACGATGTCATGGACCGTATCGACATCATCACCACCACCTTCGGCAAGGCCCTGGGCGGCGCCTCGGGTGGCGTCACGGCGGCCCGCAAGGAGATCGTGGAGCTGCTGCGGCAGCGCAGCCGGCCCTACCTCTTCTCCAACACCCTGGCGCCGGTCGTGGCGGGCACCACCCTGGAGGTGGTGCGCATGCTGACCGAGACCACCGAGCTGCGCGACAAGCTGATGGACAATGCCGCCCGCTTCCGCGCTGGCATGGAGGCCGCCGGCTTTGAGCTGGCGGGCGCCGACCACGCCATCGTACCGGTCATGCTGGGCGACGCCAGGCTGGCCTCCGAGATGGCCGACGCCATGCTGGGGCACGGCATCTACGTGATCGGCTTCTCGTTCCCGGTGGTGCCCAGGGGCCAGGCGCGCATCCGCGTGCAGCTCTCGGCCGCCCACACGAACGAGCAGATCGACCAGGCCATCGCCGCCTTCACGGCGGTGGGCAAGGACAAGGGCGTCATCTAGCCCTGTTCGAGAACCGGAAGAGGGGCCCCGGCGATGCCGGAGCCCCTCTTGTTGTGGCGCGCCCAGGAGGAGTCGAACCCCCAACCTCCTGATCCGTAGTCAGGTGCTCTATCCAATTGAGCTATAGGCGCGTGAAGCGGAACCTCTTGGAGACGGAGCGGAGACGGAGGGATTCGAACCCTCGGAGGAGCTCTTCACCCCTCACTCGCTTAGCAAGCGAGCACCTTCAGCCGCTCGGTCACGTCTCCAGAGAAACGTCTATGGAAAAGAAGCTGGCGGAGGCGGTGGGATTCGAACCCACGGTAGGTCTCCCTACGACGGTTTTCAAGACCGTTGCCTTCAACCACTCGGCCACACCTCCCGGGCGGGGGACGTAGCCCGGAGCGCGGAAAACCGCACCCCTGCGAGAGAGGCCGCAGTCTATTCCGGGGGCGCGATGCGGTCAAGGCCTCCCATGAAGGGACGCAGGGCTTCAGGAATGAGCACGGATCCATCCGCCCGTTGGTAGTTTTCGAGGATGGCGACCAGGGTGCGGCCCACGGCCAGACCCGAGCCGTTGGTGGTGTGGCAGGGCTTGGTGCCCTTGATCCCGGGCTGGCGATAGCGCAGCTGCATCCTGCGGGCCTGGTAGTCCCAGAAGTTGGAGCAGCTGGAGACCTCGCGGTAGCGGTTTTGGCTGGGGATCCAGACCTCGAGGTCGTACTGGTAGGCGGCGGCGGCCGAGGCGTCGCCCGCGCAGATCCGGACGCGGCGGTAGGGCAGCTGCAGCTTGCGCAGGCAGACCTCGGCGTGGCCCGTCAGGGCGTGGTGGTTCTGGTCGGACATCTCCTCGGTGCCGATTTGCACCAGCTCCACCTTGTGGAACTGGTGTTGGCGGATGAGGCCCTTGGTGTCGCGCCCGTAGGAGCCGGCCTCGGCTCGGAAGCAGGGCGTGAAACAGCAGTACTTGAGCGGCAGCTGCTCCGCGGGCAGGATCTCCTCGCGATGCAGGTTGGTGACCGGAACCTCGGCCGTGGGCACGAGGAAGGCGTCGGAGCCGTTGAGCGGCTCGGCCAGCTTGAAGAGGTCTTCTTCGAACTTGGGGAGCTGACCCGTGCCCTCCATGGTCTTGCGCCAGACCAGGTAGGGCACCATCACCTCGGTGTAGCCGTGCTCGGTGGTGTGCACGTGCAGGAAGAAGTTGATCAGGCCGCGCTCCAGGGCCGCGCCGGCGCCCTTCAGCACCGCGAAGCGCGCGCCGGACATGCGGGCGGCCCGCCCCAGGTCCAGGATGCCCAGGCGCTCGCCCAGCTCGTCGTGGGGCAGGATGTCGAATTCGAAGCTCGTGGGCTCGCCCCAGCGCTCCACCTCGACGGCGTCCTCTTCGACACGACCGTCGGGAACCCGCGCATCCAGGCGGTTGGGCAGGGCCACGAGCAGGGATCGCACCTCGGCCTCGACCTCGGCCAGGCGGTCCTTGATCTGGCCCAGATCGTCGCCCGCGGCCCGGACCTGGGCCTTGGCCAGCTCGGCTTCTTCGCGCTTGCCCTGGCGCATGAGCTGCCCGATGGTGCGCGAGCGCTGGTTGCGCAGTCGGTTCTGCTCGTCGCGGCGCCGCAACAGGGACTTGCGCTCCTGTTCCAGCTCGGCGAAGCGTTGCACAGAGGCACGCGCCTGTTCAGAGGCGTGCCGGCGTCGGAGCATGTCCTCGACGGCTTGGGGGTTCTGTGCGACGAAGCGGCGATCGAGCATCGCTGACTCCAGGGGATTTGGAGGCGACGTGCTAACCGGAAGGCCAGGTCATGGCGAGGGAGCCACATTGATGACCGGGGCACGGCTTCTCAGCTGTCGGGGATCGCCGGATCGGGTTGCAGGTAGCGTTCGATGGCCATGCGCAGGCGCGTGATGCCGTGCCCCTGGTCCATATGCACCCAGGGTACGCCCAGGATCTGGCAGATGCGAACGATTTCCCCGCCAATATCGCGGTCCATCTTGTGCGCGGCGACCACCACCAGGTCGGCGCTACCCTTGCCCACCAGGCTGCGCACACGCTCGAGCTGGGAATCGTCGGCGTGCAGCGTGTACCAGCGGGCAGCGGCGAAGCCGAACTCGCTCTCCAGTCGATGGAGCTGGCTGGGGAGCGCACCGCCCAGGAAGAGCACCTGCCGGCCTACGGTATGGCTCCACCAAGCCCAGTCCGGTGGGATGGCGTCGGGTTCCTCGTTCTGCCGTTCCTCGCGTTCGGCCACCTCCAGATCGCGGATCGACTGCCTCAGCCGCCTGAAGCTGCCCAGCTCCAGGTGGTCGTAGATCTCTCCCGCCAGGGCGCAGAGCTCGGGATCGCTGTGGGGCAAGCCGCTGGCCAGGGCCCGCTGGATGGCCTCCAGGGTCTTCTCCAGGCACATCTGCTTGGCCACATCGGGAGCCTCGCGCCATTCCTGGATCCATTGCCGGATTTCCTTGATCTGGCGCTCGGAGGACTCGGCCATGGCGGGCTGCGGGGCCTCGTCCTCTTCGGCCGAGGGCCGCTCGCAGGTCAGCAACAGCTGGTCCCACCAACAGCGGGCTTCATCGGCCCAGCTCTCGGCCGCAGGGCCCCGGCCGCGGGTGAGGCCGTTCACCCAGCCGGGTTGGTAGGACTTGGAGAAGCGGGTCAGGCTGCGGAAAGCGGCGTCCAGCTTGGTGCCGGTGACGCCCAGGTGGTCCTGCAGGTGACGCAGCCGGCAGGCCATGTTCCCCACCAGGGCTCGCTGCACGGGGCGCGGGTAGCGGGTCCAGCGCGAGAAGGAGGCGTTGGCTGCGGCCTGGATGACGTCCATCTCTCCCTGGGTGTTGCTGGACGTGTGGCAGCCCTCCAGCAGCTTGCCCAGGTCTTCTGCCCAGCCCTCGGCTGGGGGATCGCTGCTCGGCTCGGGCTCGGGTGCCCTGCGCGGAACCGCCCGCGGCTGGGGCGCCTGTGCGGGAGTGGGCTGCAGCTTTCGGGGTTCGCGGACGGGTTCCGTGTCGACGACCGGCTTGGAACCCGGGCGCTCAGCTTGGGCTGGCTCCTCGTGTTGGGGAGCGCTCCGAGTCAAGGGAGGGGCGTTGAGCTGTCTCACCGGAGCCGGGGGGATCAGCTCGCAGCGGCCCCCCAGCGCTTGCCAGTTGGCGAGCAGGGAGGCGATCTCCTGGGCCAGCTTCTGCTGGCGCGCGTGCAGCTCTTGGCGAATAGCGGGCGATTGCAGGGCCGAGCTCAGCTCGGCGGCGCGGTGCGCCTCGCGAATCAGGTCTTGCAGGGCTCCTTGTTGCTCGCGGGCCAGGGCGTCGAGCGCCGCGCGCAGGTTCTCTGGGGGCTGCGTCTGTGGGTCCGTCTGGGTGGGGGTACGGGGGGCGGCAAGGTCGGCTTCAACTGGTTTCCTCTGTTCCAAGGGTCTGCCTTTCAAGATGGGGTGGATGCGGTCTGCACGGCGTCTGCGTGTCCCCGGAGCGCTCGGTGAGCGCGATGGCGGCGCGCAGCTGCGTGGATTCAACGGTCCGTTTTTCTGCGGATCCACGGCAGGTGCCTGCTTCCCAAGGCAGTCTTTTCTTTGGCGTTCCGCCTGCGCCGAGTGGGGGCTGGATACTCCTCCTGGGGTGAGTGAGGCTGGCGGTACTTCTGAGAATACTCCAAACTCGGTGGGATCGCAGGAACTTGGAACACTGCAGGCCCGCCGGATATGCCGCTTGCTTGTCGGGAGCGGGGTCTGGCACGAGAGGATAGTCCCCCACCGGCCAGCCGAGTCGCTCCTGGATTATGAATCCAGGGGCGGCTTGGCGCCATCGATGGTGGGGGGCATCGCGGGGGAGGGGGAGCGCGGAGCGCGGTATGGGGGAGGGGCCCACCCCACCCCCCCTTGTGGAGGTTAACGCCCCCCCAAGGCCCCAAAATT
>CAYVQL010000105.1:7485-31433 GCA_964454135.1 uncultured Enterobacterales bacterium
GGGGGGGGTTGGGGGGGGGGGGGGCTGGGCGCGCCGGGGCCGCCGCCGGCCCCCCCCCCCCCCCCAGTTGTTCTCGTTAGAGCCGACACATGTCCCCATTCTTGCGCCTGCCGTTCTGCGCGTTTGTTGTGCTGGGAGGGTGCGGGGAGCGCATCGAGTCCTCAGCTCCCGAGGCGCCGCGCGCTCCGCCTGTCACCCAGG
Organism: uncultured Enterobacterales bacterium; assembly: GCA_964454135.1. Classification (GTDB taxonomy): domain Bacteria; phylum Myxococcota_A; class UBA796; order UBA796; family JAFGLY01; genus CAYVQL01. The sequence continues at coordinate 7,687 of CAYVQL010000105.1, forward strand.
AAGCGCCCGCTGCTGGCGAGCGAGCCGGTGGGAGCGCTGTCGCGGAGCCGAGCGCCGCGACCGGCTTGGTGGGCTCCGATGCCCGTCCGCTCCACGCGGTGGTCATCCTGGTGGACACCTTGAGGGAAGATGCGTTGCGCCAGGCCCATACGCCGTACATCGACGATCTGGCCGCTGGGGGCCTGGTGGCGGACCGGGCCTGGACCAGCTCGACCTGGACCGTGCCCGCCGTGGTCTCCCTTTTCACAGGGGCTTTCTCCCGTACCCATGGTTGGGACCTGCCCACGGGCGACCTGGAGAAGCGTCCGCCCTTGCCAGATATGCCTACGCTGGCGGAGGTGCTGCGAGAGGCGGGCTTCGCCACGCAGGGGCTCTACGCCAATGGCTACCTGGCCCAGGAGCTGGGCTTCGACAGGGGATTCGACGAGTGGCGCCGATCTTCGGATCGCATCATGGCGCGCGAGGTGGCCAAGCGCGTGGCGGGCTGGTCCGCCGAGGAGGAGCGGGACCGGCGGCATTTTCTCTACGTCCACCTGCTGGGCCCCCACTCGGGGCTCTCGCCCTCCCAGGAAGCGCGCGCTCGCTGGGAATTGTCCGAGGAGTGGTTTCCAGACCGCAACGGCTTGCTGATCGGGCGTGCCAAGCGGGGCAAGGAAGAGGGCGTCGTGCCGGCCTACCGGCGGGCCTACCACGCTGTGGTGGAGGACGCGGATCGCAACGTGGGCGCCATCCTGGAGGCGCTGGCTCCAGTGAGGCGGCAGACCCTGGTGGTGCTGCTGTCCGACCACGGAGAGGAGCTGGGAGAGCGGCAAGGGGTCTTTGGGCATGGCTGGAGCGTGGCCGAGTCCCTGACCCACATCCCCTTCATCGTCGCCGGGCCTGGCGTCGAGCCGGGAAGGCGGGCCACCGCCAGCCTGGCCGAGGTGCCAGACCTGGTCACCGACGCTTTGGGACTGGACCATCCCTGGCCCGTGCAGAGCCCCTGGCAGGGGCCGCTGGCCAGCGAGCGGCACGGCAAGCAGGCCGTGTTGGCGGATGGGCGCTACAAGGGCAGCTGGCACGGCGAGCAGCTGCTCACCTACGACCTGCAGCAGGACAGCAGCGGCCTGCAAGAGGCCGAAGGCGGGCAAGAGGAGGTGCGTGCCGCCCTGGAGCGTTGGAAGGCCATGGTTCCCAAGGGTCGGCTGCTGGAGGGCAGCGTTCCCTTGGAGGCGTCCACCCTGGAGGCCATCCGGGCCCTGGGCTACGTGGACTGAGACACGCCTGTAAGCTCTACGTCATGAGCGGCGTTGAAAGGGCGCGCCCGGCGGGCATCGACCGATCATCGGGCGCGCCGGTAGCCGGATTCTGGTGTATAGTACAGCGGTTTTTCTGGCGCCCTCTTGGCTGCGGTCATAGCAAGGCCCGCGAGCCACTCCCACCAGCGTCGAAGAGAGTGAAGGTCGAGATGCTTTCTCCCCTGCGTGTCTTCCTGAGCTGCGCCCTGGTCAGCCTGGGCCTTCCCACCGCCGCAGCGGCCAAGACGGCCGTCGTTCCGCCTTTCGTGGGCAAGTCCGGGGTCGATTCCCTACAGGTGCTCAACATCACCAGCCTCGTGTCGAGCGAGGTGGACTTCACGATGGTCTACGACAACGTCAAGCAGCTCGAGACCATGCCCGCCGGAATGAACGTCTCCTGCTTGAGCAGCACCAAGTGTCTGTACGGCATCGCCAAGGCCAACGAGGCCGAGGTGCTCATAGGCGGCTCCGTCTCCAAGGCGGGGGATCAGTTCGACATCTTCATGGTGCACTACGACCGCACCAGGGGCGCCATCGTCCGTAAGAACTCCTGGAAGATCTCCAGCGATCCCGCCTCCATGGCCGACCGTATGGGCGGCCTGGTGGCCGAGATCGTCACCGGCAAGAGCCAGAAGCAGGCCCAGGCCGAGAACAGCGTCGCCGGTCTGGCGGACGATTTCCTGGACGATGGCGATGACTTCTCCTTCGATGAAGAGGAGGAGCTGGAGGTGGGGCGCCGTATCGCCACCCCGGCCATGAGCGAACACGATCTGGACGACTTCGAGCTGCTGGACGCTGAGGAGTCGGGCAACGAAGCGGAGCTGATGGCCAAGCGCCAAGCCGAGCAAGAGGCCGCGCGCATGGCTGCCGAGGATGCGGCGCGCAAGAAGGCCGCCGAAGCAGCCCGCCGCAAGGCCGAGGCCGAGGCCCGCCGCAGGGCCGAGGAAGAGGCACGTCGCAGGGCCGAGGAAGAGGCCCGTTTGGCGAAAGAGGCGGCCCGGCGCAGGGCGGCAGAGGAAGCAGAGCGAAACGCCAGGGAAGAGGCCCGCCGCAGGGCCAAGGAAGAGGCCCGCCGCCTGGCGGATGAGCGCCGCCGCGATGCGGAGCGGCGCCGCCAGGAGGAAGAGGCCGCCGCGCTGGCAGCGCAAGAAGACGAAGAGGAAGAGGACGACTTCGACCTGGTCTTCGCTCCGGTGGGCGGCGACGAGATGGAGATCGAGCTGGCGCCTGCCGCCGACCTGATCGCGGTCGAACCGCTGGAGGACGACCTGGAAGAATTCGGGCCCGCCAGCGAGGTAGGAGACGCCCTGCCAGGCCGCTTCGACTACGGCGAGGAAGAGGACTCCCTGGCCGACGCCTACGAGGATCTGGACTCCGCCCCCCGTCGCAGCTCATCCTTCGACCTCGACGACTTCGACCTCGACGACGACGAGGAAGACGAGGCCCGCGATCGGGAAAGAACGAGCCGGGAAAAAACGAGCCGGGTGAAGGAGAGCAAGAGCCGGTATGAGGAGTTGGATGAGGATCGACGCTCCAGCTCCAGCCGCAGCATGAAGGGCACCCAGGTAGACAGCGAGATCCGGGGCGCCTACTCGGAGCGGCGCTACGTCTCTCTGGCGGCGCGGTTGGGCACCAGCGGCTTCCAGACCCTGCGCCCCTTCGTCACCTACGGAGCGGAGCTGGCCTTCCCCGTCGGCGACCTGGTGCGCATCCAGGCCGGCCTCGAGGCCTTCAGCGTCAAGCGCACCTTCCCGGGCGGACTCTGCGACGACGAGGGCACGGAAGGGGACATCGTGCAGTGCACGCGCTGGAACACGATCCTGCCCATGCACGTGGGTGCGCGCTATCAGCGCAGCGAGAGCGCTGTGCGGCCCTATTTCGGCGCCGATTTCACGTTCACGGCCTACACCGAGAACTTCGACTTCGCCCCCGGCCTGCGTGGCCGCGGCGGTGTGGACTTCATGCCCAGCGACCGGGTCGGGCTGAACCTGAACGCGGGGATCGGCCTGATGCACGGCTCCAAGTTCACCGAGGTGGACAAGACCCTGTCCCCCACCGGCTTCGTCTGGCAGCTCTCGGCCGGCACGGTGTTCATGCTGTAGGAAGGGGTCGTCGGGCCCCGGTGGTCAGTAGGTCGACGCGGTCACCTTGTCGCTCTGGGTGCCGTTGTCGAAGTAGACGTAGAACTCCACGTCGTAGTTCGCGGTCTGGTCGCCGATTTCGAAGGTGAAGATCAGGGTGCCGGATCCCGCTTCGGCGTCGTAGTCCTCCACGAAGGCGGTGGCGGCCCCCTTGGTCTCTTCCGCCAACACGATGGATTCGTCCCAGGTGCCGCCGCTGACGCCTTCCTGGAAGACCTCGATGAAGGCGAAGCCTTCGTCGATGGCGCAGCTGCCTTCGGTGAACACGCCCTGAGCCTGCAGCGCCCATATGGGAGGCATCTGCTCTATGGTGGCGCTGGCGCTGCTGAACGTCGGCGGGCAGTCGGAGTTGTCCTCGACGGGGGTGCCGGTGTCCGTGGTGTCGTCGCCCGGGCCGTAGACCCAGTTGCGATCGTCTTGATCCTGGCAAGCCACGGTCATCAGCAGGGCGAGGAAGGAAAGACGGGCGTGCATGGCGGTCTCCTCAAGGCGGTCGTGGGCGAGCCGGTGCCGGAACCATAGAATGACACGGTTGACGTAAGATGTGCAGGTCCCTTGCGCGCGTCGTCGCCCGTTTTTCTGACGGAACGCGCCATAGATGAGTTCAAACGCGGAGGAAACCTCTACGATGAAACGCATCATGTTGGCTCTGGTCGGGCTCGGCGTTGTGCTGGCGCTGGCGATTTTCGCGCTCACCATGGCCGGCATCGGCCCCCTGGCGGCGGCGGACGTGCCCGTGGCCACGGATTTTGCGGACCTGGACCTGTCGCAGCGGGCGGTGATCACCTCCGGCACTGCGCATTACCCGGTGCGCGTCAAGCAGAGCTTCCGCTCTTCCTGGTTCAAGCCGCATCCCGCCACGATGCACGTCTACCCGCTCTTTCCCCAGGGTGACACCATGGCGCGAGAGATCCAGGTGCTCGTCTTGAGCGCTGTGGAGCCCGATCCCATGCTGGGCTTCGAGGACAAGACCCTCCGCGCCCGCGTGCGGCGGCCCACCACCCGCTGGCTGACCCGGGCCGTGCTCAAGGCCTTCGAGCAGGTGGAGTACAGCTTCGCCGAGCCCTTCCTGCTGCTGGTGGAGCTGGAGGAGGAGCCCGTCGCCACCGCTGCCGGCGACCCTCAGTAGGGAAAGACGCCCAGGCCCGGGTAGACGCCGCTGTCTTCCAGCTCTTCTTCGATGCGCAGCAGCTGGTTGTACTTGGCCACGCGCTCGGAGCGGCAGAGCGACCCGGTCTTGATCTGGCCCGTGCCCGCGGCCACGGCCAGGTCGGCGATGGTGGTGTCCTCGGTCTCGCCGGAGCGGTGGGAGATCACGGTGCGCCAGCCGTGGCGGTGGGCCAGCCGGATGGCGTCCAGGGTCTCGGTGAGCGTGCCGATCTGGTTGACCTTGATCAGCACGGCGTTGGCGCTGTTCTGCTCGATGCCCTGCTGGATGCGCTTGGTGTTGGTGACGAAGAGGTCGTCGCCCACCAGCTGCAGCTGATCGCCCAGGGCGCGCCGCAGGATGCCCCAGCCCTGCCAGTCGTCTTCGTGCAGGCCGTCCTCGATGCTGATCAAGGCCGGGAACTCCTTCTTCAGCGCCACGTAGTAGTCGCACAGCTGCTGGGCGTTGAGGCGATAGCTCTCGGGATCCTCGCCCAGCTCGGCGGCGTAGCGCATCTTGTAGCCCTTGCCCTTCTCGTCCCAGAACTCGGAGGCGGCCACGTCCAGCGCCAGAAAGACCTGCTCGCCCACCTTGTAGCCGGCGGCGTCGATGGCCCTCTCCAGAAACTGCAGGGCCTCCCGGTCGCTCTCGAGGTGGGGCGCGAAGCCGCCCTCGTCGCCCACGGCGGTGGACAAGGGGCGGGGATCGTCAGAGAGCAGCTTCTTCAGGGCGTGGAAGACCTCGACGCCGCAGCGCAGCGCGTCGGAGAAGCGGTCGAAGCCGGCGGGCACCAGCATGAACTCCTGGATGTCCAGGCCGGAGTCGGCGTGGGCGCCGCCGTTGAGCACGTTCATCATGGGCACGGGCAGCAGGTGGGCGTTGGTGCCGCCGATGTAGCGGTACAGGGGCAGGTCGAGCTCGGCCGCGGCCGCGCGCGCCACGGCCAGCGAACAGCCCAGAATGGCGTTGGCACCGAGGTTGCCCTTGTTCTCGCTGCCGTCCGCCTCGCGCAGCAGGGCGTCGATGGCGCGCTGGTCCGTGGCGTCCAGCCCGATCAAATGCCCGGCCAGGGTAACATTCACGTTCTCGACGGCACTATCCACCCCTTTGCCCTTCCAACGGCGCTTGTCGCCGTCGCGCAGCTCCACGGCTTCGTGGCGACCGGTGCTGGCCCCGGAGGGCACCGCGGCGCGTCCCACGGCGCCATCTTCGGTGATCACCTCCACCTCAACCGTGGGATTGCCGCGGGAGTCGAGGATCATTCGGGCGTGGACATCGTAGATGGTCGTGGACATGGAGAAACCTGCTGCGGAAAGCGAGTGCCAGATGGCGGGACGGAAGCCGCAAGGCGCTATCCCGTCGGCTGCGCGACAGCAATGCTCAGCCATCTGCGGCCTAGGCTGGACCCCACCCCAGCAAGAGGATATCCCCCCGTTGTTTCATGAAGCAGAGGACCCTCTCCGCTGCGCCGACTCTGCGGCGAGAAAGACAGGGTTCCGGAGGTTGCCGATGCGTGCTCTCGTTCTCCTAGCGCTCTCTTTCCCTGCCACGGCCCTGGCGGGCTCCGCGCTCGACAAGTGGTCCGGCAGCGTTGACACCGTCGAGATCGCGGACCTGGTCGAGGTGCCGCTGTACTCGGGCGCCTACGGGGATGAGCTGCCGTACATCCATGTCGATATCGAAGGCTCCACCTGGCGCTTCCTGATCGATCCGGGCCAGACGGGCGTCGTGGTCAACTCCACCATCGCCGACGACTACGGCTCCGGGGTCAAGACCCGCAACAAGAATGTCTGGGCCTCCCTCTTCGTGAAGGAAGACGATCACGTCTACGGGCCCGAGGGCAAGATCAAGACCACCACGCTGGACGAGCTGCAGCTGGCCGAGGGCCTCGTGCTCAAGGGCATCCAGGCCCGCGTCTTGAGCATAGACCCGACGCCCTTCGGGGATCTGGAACACGAGCGCGGCACCACCGGGGGTATCATCGGCGGCAACGTCCTGGGCATCCCCATCGCCGTGCTGCCCTCCGAGGGCGTGGTGCGCTTCGCGCCGGCGGACCAGGGCCAGACCTTGCTGTCCCAGCTGGGGGGCACTCCCATCCCCTACCAGAGCATCGAGTCCATGAAGATGAAGCTGTGGGCGGGCAAGACCATCCTGCCCACCATCCCGATGGTCGTCGAGGCCAGCTTGGCGGGCCAGCCCGCGCTGGCCATCATCGGCGAGACCTTCCTGGGCGCGATCGGGGATCCCGCGCTGGTGCCCGAGGGCGCACCCAGCTTCCGCGTAGGCGATAGCGACGGCATCTGGGCGCAGGCCAGCCTGGGCGGCGTCGAGCTGAAGCCGGGCTGGTTCCTGTCCATGGACTTGGTGAGCGTCCCCGGCAAGGAGGACTACTGGAGTGGCCTGCCGCGCATGGCCATCGGCTTCGACGTGCTGCGCTACTACGACTGGGCCGTGGACCCGGCCAATATGCAGATGGCCCTGGCCCTGGCCGAGGACCAGAAGCGCGAGTGGGGCATCGAGGGCTTCATCTCAGCCAGGGACACCGAGCTGAAGGAGCTGGAGGAGAAGAAGGCCGAGGCCGAGGAGTGGGACGACGACGCCGAGAAGAAGCAGGGCGAAGAGCGCGCCGATATCCTCGTCGCAAAGGGTTGGTACCAGATGATGGCCGCCCAGGTGGACGCCGCCATCGCCAGCTACGAAGAGGCCACCCAGCTCGACGCCGATCCCTGCGAGCACTGGGCGCGTCTGTCCGACGCCTACTGGGTCGCCAACCGCTTCGACGACGCCCTGGCGGCCAACCAGAAGGCCCTGGATCGCTACGCGGCCTGGGCCGCCCTTAGTCGCGAAGAGCGCAAAGAGATCGAGGAACTCGACGAAGAGGAGCAGGAAGCCTCCGGCGTGCAGCCCCAGAGCCTGGACGAGTGCTACGACGTGCCCGGTCGCTTGGCCGGCATGACGTTCGCCGCCGGTGATGCCGAGGCTGCCCTGGCGTTGCACAAAGAGCACACCGACCTGCACGCCAATATCGACGTGGTGGCCGGCGTGGCCCACGTCGTGGCCGGCCAGCCGGACAAGGCCCAGGGTCCCTTGCGCCAAGCCCTCATGAAGGGCGGCGACTACGATCTGGCCGCCCGCATGGCCCTGGCCACCGTCTACCTGCAGAGCGGCGACGCCGACACGGCCATGGACAACTGGGAGCGCGAGGGCACCCTGTTGGCGAACGTCCCATGCGGGGTGGAGATCTACGCCGATCTGCTGGCCGCGCGTGACGGCGAGGCGGCGGTGATTCCCGGGCTGCAGGCCCTGGCCGACGGGCAACCCGACAACCCGGTGGTCCGCACCGTGCTCGGCAGCGAGCTGGCGGCCCGTGGTGGCGACGCCCAGGCGGCCTTCGCCGAGGCGGCGGCATTGATCGACGAGATCACGCTGTTCAGGCCCAACGTGTCCGCTGCCTGGTCCCTGAAGGCCTACCACCTGGTGGCGGCCAGCGATCTCGAGGGAGCCCGCGAGGCCGCGGAGAAAGCCCTTGAGCTCAACCCCGCCGATCCCTACGCCCTGACCGCCCTGATGGACATCGAGGCCGCCGCGGGCAACGGCGAAGCCGCCATGGAGTACCACCGCCTGGCCCAGGCCCACGCCGTGGGCAATGTCTGCATGGCCACCATGCCTGCGCCCGTGGCCCAGGCCCCCGTGCCCACGGTCAAGGTCGCCGAAGGCGCCATCGAGATAGGCGAGAACGTCTACTTCGACAGCGGCGCGGCCACCATCCAGGAGCGCTCCAACCCGCTGCTGGACGAGATCGCCCGCGTGCTGGGCGAGCACCCCGAGCTGCTGCGGATCTCCATCGAGGGCCACACCGACGCCTCGGGTAACGCCAGCGACAACCTGAAGCTCTCCCAGGAGCGCGCCCAGGCCGTGATGGACTACCTGGTGGCCAAGGGCGTGGAAGCCAAGCGCCTGCGCGCCAAGGGCTTCGGCCAGAGCAAGCCCATCGCCGACAACGAGACCGACGAGGGCAAGGCTGCCAACCGGCGCGTCGAGTTCATCATCTCCAAGAAGGCCAAGTAGGGCCTACCCCCCCAACACCAAATCCCACCGCAAAAGCAACCTCTCATAGAATCCACTCGCCAGCAACCCCACCTGCAACAGCAACACCAAGCTGCAAAAGACCAGCATCACCGTAGCCGCCAACTTCAACCTCGCCAGCCGCACCGTCTCGGTGACAGGCAGCGCCCCATCCTCCATCAGCTCCATGTCGCGGCGCGCCAGCGTCCAGGCCCAAAGCGTCAACAGCGCACCAGGCACCGAGGTGCACGTAACGAGCCCCACCAGGTTGAGGGGCGCTGCTACCAGCAGCAGCAGCAGGATGCGTCCGCTGCGGTCGGCGCGAGGCGCAGCCTCTGCACCGGACGGACCCGCGAAGAGGGCGTCCACGCGCTCGGCGGCATCGGGACGCTGTCCCTGCTCACCCAGCGGACGCAGCTCCTCGGACAAGGCCGCTAGTCCAGCAGCTCGCGCAGCAGCTGCGCGGTCTCGCGATAGCTGGTCTCGTCGAACTCCAGGCCCTGGCCGCCGTCCCGGATGCGGAAGAGGCCCTCTTCGGTGTAGGCGCGTACGGCATTGCGAAGATTGATGGTGGACAGGCACTCGGAGCGGCGCACCTCCTCCACGGCGAAGGCCCCCTCGCCCACCTTGCGAATGGCTTCCACCAGGGACTTGGGATCCAGGTCCTTGTTGCCCAGGCCGTGGGCGGCGCGCAGGGTCAGCCAGTAGGACTCGACGAAGTTGCCCAGCAGGTTGGCCAGCTCTTCGACGCGTGCGGCGTCCGTGATGCGCAGACCGTCGCGTCGACCCAGCACTGCGCCATGCTCTTGCAGCTGCGCCAGCGCCTGGTCGAACATATGCCCGCTGGTGATGTCCGGATCGAAGACGAATTCGTATCGGAATAGCAGGGTGAGGGTGCGGAAGATGCGCTCGACGCCCTGGATCTCGATGGCGATGCCCTCTTCGGGCAGGCCCGCCCGCGGCACGCCGTGCTCCCGTAGGCTGCGGCGCAGGGCCAGGGCCAGCAGCGAGGCCGGGACGAAGAAGTGCAGCAGCGTGTTCTTGTAGAAATCCAAGGTGATGCGCCCGTCTTCCGCCAGGCGGAACACCGGTCCATCCTGGTCTTCGAAGACCACCAGGCGCTTGTCCGACACGAAGCGCCGCAGCGCTTCCTCCACAGCCCAGCCGGGCCAGGCCATGGAGGCGCTGGGCTGGGCCCCTGCGCGCTCCAGGAAGCTGCTGAAGCGCTTGACCCGCGCGATCAGGGCGTCGCGGCGGATGCCCCGCCTGGGGTGGGCCAGCAGCGCGCAGGCCAGCAGGCTGGTGGGCAGCACCAGGGCCTGCTGGTTGATGCGGTGCAGCACGCGCTCGCCCAGATCCTGCAGCACCTCGCCGCGCCGGTCCCGGTCCAGCTCATCCCAGGGATGGTCCAGTCCGGCCATGACCTCGCTGACACGGATGGGCTGGCCGGCCCGCAGATAGACGCGCCCGTAGCGGTGGCGCAGCACGCTGCGGGCGCGCAGCACGTCGCCGAAGGACTCCGGCTTCTTGCGGTCTCCGCGCAGCTCCATGGCGTAGGCCCGCTCCTCGGCCACCTGCTCGTAGCAGATATTGATGGGAAGCAGCGTGACGTCGAAAGACTCGCGGCGCACGGCGTTGGCGGCGTCCAGCACCATGCCCAGCATGCCCAGCCTGGGATGCAGCAGCTTGCCTGTGCGCGAGCGGCCGCCCTCCAGGAAGAACTCCAGCGGGAAGCCCTCGCGCACCAGCTGCCGCAGGTAGCCGTTGAAGACCACGGGGAAGAGGCGGTCGTTCTTGAAGCTGCGCTCGATGAAGAAGGCGCCCAGGCGCCGGAAGATGGGGCCCGCTGGCCAGAAGGACAGGTTCATGCCTGCGGCGATGCGGGGCAGGGCCATGTTGTGGGTGTAGAGCACGCTGGACAGCAGCAGGTAGTCCAGGTGCGAGCGATGGCAGGGCAGCAGCACCAGCGTGCCCCGGCGCTGGGCCTGGCGGATGGCGTCCATGTCCCCTTCGCGGATGTCGATGCCGCTGTAGATGCGGTTCCACAGGTAGCGCGTGCCCAAATCCGCCAGGCGCACCGTGGAATGCTGCATGCGCGCCGCGATGCGGTCGAAGGTGCGCTCCACCCGCTTCCGCACGCGGGCCTCGCTCTGGCCGGTGGCCTGGATCTCCTGCTGCACGGCGCGACGCACGTTGGCGCTGCGCAGCACCAGGCGCCGCATCCAGCGATGGGAACGCATCTTGGGGCCGCGCACGATGGACTGCTCGCGGTACAGGTAGCGGCGCAGCGCCACCCGCAGGATGCGCGCGCGCCGCGCTGGCGGCTCCGCGGCGTAGTGCTCGTCGAAGCGCTTCAAGTCCAGGGGCTCGCCGGCCTGGACCAGCACATCGCCTCGGCGGGCCAGCAGCGCCCACAGGCGTGAGAAGGACCCGGGCTTGTCGCCCGAGCCCAAGAAGGCGCGCTCGGCCTCTGTGCGCGCGGCCGGGGCGGCGCGGTTCCAGATCACCACCACCGGGATCACCTGGATGGGCGCTTCGCAGCGCCCCTGGGCCTCGACCAGGGCTCCGGCCACGTCTTGGGGCGGCTTGTGCCGCAAGCGGTCCATCAGGGGGATGGGCGCCAGCATGAACAGGCAGGCGTTGGCCCCGGTGGCTACCAGGTCGCCCAGCCAGCCCGAGTCGACGGGGTCGGGCAGAGAGCCGGATTGCCAGCGGCGCAGGCGCGCGCGCAACGCGCGCATCAGCTTGGGCAGGGGCAGCCAGGTGGCCAGGCGTACCCGGTTGGCGAAGGCGGCCAGCGGCAGGCGCCGGGCGTTGAGCGCTACGTTCAACGCCAGCAGATCCAGCACGCTCTGGGAGTAGAGCGTATAGACCAGGGGGCCGCGATCCGCGGCGCGCCGGATGCGCTCGGCAGAGTGTTGCTCCAGGCGCATGCGCCCCAGCAGGATGCCCAGCCCCAACAGGTGGAAGAGTGGTCCGAAGCGGCGGCTCATGGCCGAGGCGTAGGCCTGGATGCCTTCCTCCACGGCCAGCGGCGCCGGATGCTTGGCTTCGATCTCCATGACTACCCGTCCTTGCGCTGCGCCGCGCCTTTTTTGCCAGGACTGGCGCTGTCGTCCGGGCTGCTGTCGCCGGGCGTGCTGTCACCGCTGTCGTCCGGAGTGCTGTCCCCCGGCCCCGTGTCCCCCGGCCCCGTGTCCCCCGGCCCCGTGTCGCCCGGTCCGGTGTCGCCCGGTCCGGTGTCGCCCGTGTCGGCACAGGCCGTGATGTCGGGGTCTGCGTCGTCGCAGTCACCGCTGACCGCGACGTAGCCCTCCAGGGGTTCGCAGCCCAGGTAGACCGCGCTGGTGGCGCCCAGGCCGTCGCCATCCTGGTCCGGGTAGTAGGGCGTACGCTGGGGGCAGTTGCGCGGCTCGGAGGGATCCAGGTTGTCCATGCAGGAACAACCTGCACTCAGCAGCGCGCAGCAGAGCGCCAGGACAGGGGCGGTGATGGTTCGCATGGTCTGGTCCTACCCGAACCTGTCCGGCTTGCCAAGCCCGGCGGCCATGCCCTGGGACTCATCCAGCAGAGGCTGCCCATCCAGCAGCTCGCGAGCCACCTGGGCCCAGCTCCTGGTGCTGGCAGGAGGCCTGCGGTCGCGCCAGGTGCGGACGGCGCTCGCCATGGCATCCAGGTCCCCCGGCGGGACGATGGTGCCGCCCTTGCCGGTCAAGAGGCGGCAGTCGCCGATGTCCGATGCCACCACGGGGGTGCCCTGGGCGCGGTACTCCAGCACCTTGAGGGGGCAGAACCAGGGGGGCGCATCGTCGGGGTAGGGCGCCAGCCCGACGTCCATGGCGGCCACCAGGTCGGGGACGCGCTCGGGGCTGACGCGCCCGACCGGGATCACGCGGTCCTGCGCGCATAGACCACGGTACTGGGCTTCTTCCTGTTCCCTGGCGCCCCCCACCAGCAGCAACCGGGCTTCGGGGAGGCGCGCGAGCAGCGGGGCCAGCAGCTGCACCCCGTGCCAGCTGCGGAAGCTGCCGATGAAGCCGATGGCGAAATCCTCGGGTTCCAGCCCCAGCTGTAGGCGACCGGCGGCGCGATCGCCGCGGGCGGCGCTGACGCCGTTGGGGATGTGGCGCACCCTGTCGGGGTGGCAGCCAGCCTCTTCCACCAGCCAGCGCGCCAGCCAGGCGCTGACGGCCACCAGGCTGGGCGCGGCCTGCAGCACGCGGCGTTCCCAAGCTGCGGCTGCCGCGGGCGGCGGGTTCTCGAAGCGACTGCGCTCCAGGCGCTGGGGCGCGTTGATCTCGAGGATCCAGGGCACGCGCAACCGATGCGCGGTGCGCAGGCCGGCATCCGAAAAGAGGGCGTGGCGCTCGATCAGCAGGTCGACTCGAGCGCCTGTCGCGGCGGCGCGCAGCGCCGCACGGGCCACGCGGCGGGATGTGCGCACCTCGCGCCAGTGGCGCCAGGCTGCCAGCCAGCTGGGCCAGCCCGCCACGCCGCTGGCGCTGCAGGGCACGGCCGGCCTGCCGTGCTCACCGCGACGGTCCGTCTCGCGCGCGGCGTGGATCTCCACCTGGTGGCCCAAGCTGGCCAGCCCCCCGGTGATGCCCCGCACGTGGGCCGAGGCTCCGGAGGGACCCCGGACCGGGATGCCCGCAGCCGCCACCAGGTACTGGATTCGCAAGGTGGCTCAGCCGTCCCTGGGGCCGCCCGCCTTGGACAGGAAATCGATCAGGTCGATGTGGGTGATGATGTTGGTGGGCAGCCCATCCTCCAGCACGACCGCGACGCGCGCGCCGTGGAAGAGCTCGATCAGGACCGACAGGTCGGTGTCCTTGTCCACCGTGGAGTAGTTGGTCTCCAGCAGGGAGTTGGCCTGGGTCTCGGGCGAGCCGCCCCGCAGCACCCGCTCCAGCAAGCGGCTCTCGGTCAGGATCCCCGCCAGGCGACCGTCTCGCACCACCGGCACCTGGCTGATGCCGTTGAGCTTCAGGATGGCGATCACCTCGGGCACGCGGGCGGCGGCCGGGACGCTGATCAGCTCCTGCTCGCCGATGTGGGACAAGAGGTCGCGCACCGTGCCCAGGGAGGTCTCGGGCTGCAGGTAGCCGTTCTCCTGCATCCAGGTGTCGTTGAAGATGCGGGAGAGGTAGAGGCTGCCGGAGTCGGACAGCAGCACGGCCGCGTGCAGATCCTTGTGCCCGTGCAAGCGCAGGAACTTCAAGGCGCCGGCCATGGTGGCGCCGCTGGTGCCGCCGACGAAGAGGCCCTCCTCGCGCACCAGGCGCCGGGTCATCTGGAAGCTCTCGCGCGCGTTGACGCGCACGATGTCATCGAGCAGCCCAAAATCGATGGTGTCCGGCAGGAAGTGCTGGCCGAAGCTCTCCACCTCGGAAGCGTGGGTCTGGCCGACGACCCCGGTGTGGAAGTAGTCGTAGAACAGCGAGCCCACCGGATCCACGCCGATGATGCGCATGTCGGGCTTCTGCTCCTTCAAGTAGCGGCCCACGCCGCTGATGGTGCCCCCGGTGCTCAGGCCCGAGATGAACACGTCCAGCTGCCCCTCGAACTGCTCCCAGAGCTCGCGGCCCGTGGTGGCGTAGTGCTGCTCGGGGTTGGCTGCGTTTCCGCAGGGATCGGTCATGAAGGCGTTCGGGATCTCCTCTTGCAGGCGCTTGGCCACGGACTGGTAGCTGCGCGGGTCCTCAGCTTCCAGGTTGGCCGGTGCGATGATCACCCGAGCTCCGTAGGCCCGCAGCGAGTCCCGTCTTTCCTGGGTGTGGGTGTCGGGGATGACGAAGATCGTCCGGTACCCGCGAGATACCGCCACCATGGCCAGGCCGGCGCCCAGGTTCCCCGTCCCGGCTTCGATGATCGTTCCTCCCGGCTGCAGCAGTCCGCGGCGCTCGGCGTCCTCCACGATGGCCAGCGCCGTACGGTCCTTCACCGAACCGGCGGGGTTGAGGTACTCCAGCTTGGCGTAGAGGTTCCCCTTGACGCCGCGCGTCACGCGACCGAGGCGCACCGCCGGCGTGTTGCCGATGCAGCTGACGATAGAATCGTGAACATCTCTCATGCCGTGCTCCCTCGCCGGGGAAGCCATCTTTGAGGCTCCGTGGCGTTTCGGCCCTGCGTGAAGCGGCCCGCTTGGCCAGGCGGCGCTATAATCTGTCGGCTGGTGTCCGCGTAGCACTGAGCGCGGTCCTTGTTGGAGAGAGCCACGTGTATACCATCCGCGATCGACTGCTCCGGAAAGGCGACTATATTCATGGGTCGTTTCTCAAGCCGGAAGTGGTCGACGGCTATATCAATGGCATCAATCCAGGTGATCGCTCGGATGTGCTGGGCAGGTTTCCCTTCTCCGAGTCGGATGTGGATGACGCCATCGAGTTCGCCTCGCTGGGCGCGCGCATCTGGAGGCGCGTGCCCGTACCAGAGCGCGCCGCTGCCCTCTACCGCTTGAGAGAAGCCCTTCTGCACCTCCAAGAACACCTGGCCATCCTGATCACGCGTGAGGCTGGCAAGCCTTTCTGGGAGGCGCGCCAGGAAGTGGACGCCACTGTGCGCATGCTCGATGTGCTCATGGAGGATGGTGTCAGCCTCTTGGCCTCGCAGGTCGTGGACGAGGTGGGGGCACGCATGGATCGCATCCCGCGGGGTGTGGTCGCCGTGCTGGCGCCTTACAACCTGCCGCTGCTGGTCCCCGTCAGTCACTCCGCCATGGCCATCCTGGCCGGCGACACCGTCGTGCTCAAGCCCAGCAAGTTCACTCCCGGGGTCGGGCAGGCCGTGGCGGATCTCTGGGATCGTTGCCGCCTGCCGCGGGGCGTCTTCAACATGGTGCAGGGCTCGGGCAGCGTGATCGGGCAGCGCCTGGTCGTGCATCCAGGCATCGACATGCTGCTGTTCACGGGCAGCTTCGACACCGCCATGGTCGTGCGGCGCGCCATCTTCGATCGTCCCGAGCTGCCCGCCATCTACCAGTGCGGCGGCAAGGCCATCAGCATCGTGCTCGACGGCGCCGATCTGGAGCACGCGGTCTACGAGACCCTGGTGGGCGCCTTCCTCACCAGCGGCCAGCGCCACAACAGCACGGGCCGCCTGATCATCACCGACGGCATCTACGACGGCTTCATGGAGCGGCTGGCGGACCAGGCCTCTCGCCTCAGGGTCGGCTACGGCTTCGACACCGACATCTTCATGGGGCCCCTGATCTCCGAGAACCGCCGCACGCGCTACCGGCGCTACGCCCGCGCCCTGGCCAGCAAGGGGCACCGAGCCCTGGTGCCGGCCAAGAACGAGCACATCAAGGGGCGCCGCGGCTTCTACGTGCGCCCCGCCATCTACGGCATGTCCTGGGAGGACAACAACCCCTTCCTGAACGAGGAGCCCCCTGGTCCGCTGCTCCTGGTGTACAAGGTGCGCAGCTGGGAAGAGGCCGCCGCGCTCCACAACCAGGCCTTCTACCGCCCGGTCACCAGCCTCTTCGCCGGTGCGGACAACCCGGCCATCCCCGATATGCAGGAGCGCCTGCGCACGGGCACCCTGAACCTGAATCGCAGCACCCTGGGCACCTACCTGCGCCTGCCTCGTGTCGGCCTGGGGCGCTCGGGCAATTCCTTCCCCGAGGGATTGCAGCTGCTGCACACCCTCACCTATCCCCGCGCGAGCCTGGCTGAGCTGCGGGGCTTCAATCCCATGGCGCTGCTGCCCGGCGTGCACTGGGGAGGAGCCGAAGAGGGAGCCGCTGGCGAGGCCGCTGGCTCGCGAGCCGCGGAGGGCGGCCTGGCGGACCTCTCCTCGTCTCTCGAGTCCATCCGTGACTGATTCCTAGCAGGAGCCAAGTGCTGCGATGCTGCTGCTCTGTACCATCTGCGGCGTCGTTTTTTTGCTGCTGGTCATCGTGCTGGCGGCGGTCGTCCTGCAGGATGCCGCCCTACGGGACGACGCCAGCCTGGAGCCCTGGACCAGGCGCCCCGGATCAGAGCCCTCCGCGGATGGAGTCCACGCTGGCGCGGCCCGCGCCGCCAAGCCAGAGACAGAGGGCTCCTAGCATCAGCAACAGGGAGTACTCGAAGCCCCCGTCAGCGGCGAAGAAGCCCTTGTCCCAGCTCACGACGAAGGCGCTCAGGCCGCAGCGCAGCGCTACGACCAGTGCCGCGCTGCGCGTCTGGAAGCCCAGCAGCACGAGCAGGCCCCCGATGAGTTCGATCCCCGCCAGCACCCAGGCCAGCGCATCACCGGCCGGCAGGTCCGCCCGCGTCAGCGTGCGGGCCAGGACCTCGGGGTGCGCGACGTGGGCCCAGCCGTGCACCAGCATGGCCAGGCCGATGCCCAGGCGAAGGGGGAGCTGCGCATAGGGTGTGACGGCTGTGCGCGCGCGCTGCAGCATGAGTCCTCCTGGCGGGGGGCGAGCTTATTCTCGAGGTGGGGCGCTCTCCAGCTGCTGGGCACGCAGCTTGGCGCCTCCCGGGATCCGTCCGACCGTCTTGCGTAGCACCGTGTCCACGTCTTTGCCCAGCTCTCCGGTGTCGAAATCCGCTGCGCGCAGGGCGTCCACCAGCAGTCGCTCCTCCACCAGCAGGACCACCACGTCCTGCAAGGGAGGGAACTGGGCGCTCGTGTCGGGCACCAGCGCGGCGACGCGCCGCATCTCGCCGGCCTGCTGCCGGTGTCTGCTGTCGGCCGCTCGGTCGGCGCGCTCGGCCAGGCGCAGCCACTGATCGCCTGCGTCCGCCAGGTGATCGCTAAGCAGGCGGGCGCCAGGCACTTCGTGCTGGGGTTTCTCGGCGATCTGGCTCGCTACGGCGCCGTCCCCTACCAGAGGCGGCGCCAGAGGCTCCACCGCGGGTTCCTCGGCACCTGCGAGGGGCGGCGCCCTGCCAGGGATCTCGCCGGGCTTGTGCGCGGCCTCCGGGGGCATGGAGCCGGGGACCGGGGGGGCTACTGCCGCGCCGGCTTCCGTGGGTGGAGCTCCCAGCGGACCCACGCCGGGCGCGCCGCCAGGAGGAACGCCCGCGCCTCCTGGGGGCCCGCCCACGCCAGGCTCGCCTGGTTGGCCCTCCTCGATGCGCGGTGTCAGCATGATGGCTGCGCCTCCAACCACCAGTCCGGCGATGAATGTGAGCACGGTGCGAGCGTTGTTCACGGCCTTTCCTCCGGATTGTGGCGTAGCGCGCTGCGTCGGGGAAGCGCTCGCAGCGCCTGGAGCGCGTTGCGAGCGATCACGGCCAGGGTCTCGTCCGAGGCCCCAGCATAGCGTACCTGGTAGTGCAATCGGGCCAGCTCGGTCAAGGGGGCTGCTGCGGGCCCGGCTCGCTTCTCCAGCCAACGAGCTGCCTCCAGGGGCGGCAGGCAGGGGGGAAGATCCCATCCTCGGCGGCTGACCAGCCGGCGGCCGCGGCGCAGCTGGCGCTCGACCTGCCCCCTGGCGGATCTGCGTAGGCTGCGCTCGCCGGCCAGCCAGGGCGCCAGGGCGCGGCGCCACAGGCCGCCCGCCGCCAGCACGCCGAGCAGCGCCAGCAGCAGGGGCAGCAGCAGATCGAGGGCGTCGGGACGCAGGACGCCGGTGCTGTCAGCGCTGGCTCGTCTTTGCTCGGCGGGCGAAGCGCCCGGCAGGGCTCGGCGCATCCGGGATCCTATGGCCGCCAGGGCCTGGACCTGGTCGTCCAGCTCGTACTCCAGCACCGCCTGGTTCCAACGGCTGGCGGCGTGATCCAGCAGGGCCACGTCGCGGCGCAGGTCTGGCTGGGCCAGGCGCGGGGGCGTGGCCTCGAGCGAGATCCAGCCGACTCCGTCCAGGTGGGCCTCGACCCAAGAGTGGGCGTCGGAGTGGCGCAGCAGCCAGTATCCGCCCACCGGGTTCCAGCTGCCCCCTGCGAAGCCGTTGACCAGGCGCGTGGGCACGCCCTGCGTGCGCAGCATGATGGCCAGGGCCGTGGCGAAGATCTCGCAGCGGCCCTTGCGCTGCCCGAAGAGGAAGGACTGCAGCGGCGTGCGCTCCGCCGCGGCCTGCGTCTGGGGATCGCCGTAGCTGGGCTCGCTGTGCAGCCAGCCGAGCAGGGCCGCCGCCACCTGGGCCTGGCTCTGCGCACCGGCTTGCGCGCTGATGCGCTGGGCCAGCTCGGCCACGCGCGGATCCAGCTGCGCCGGGAGCTGCCGATGCTCCGCCGAGACGAACTCCGGCGCAATGCCCGCGCCGGCGGGCAGCGCGGCCGGGGGGCGCCAGAGCGTCGGCTCGCTGCTGACCTGGTAGGAGAGACGCCGAAAACGAGCGCGATGAAGCAGGGCGCCACCGTCTCTCAGGCGCAGCTCGCTCAGGCTGAGTGACATGGCGCTCATCTGGGGAATGGAGAAGAGCAGAGGAGGCGCCGTGGGTTCCAACAGGTAGCGCTGCCGCAGTCCGCCTCCAGCCCCCGCGGCGGCGGGGGGCGGATCGGGCGCAGCGACGGCGCTCCAGGTCCAGCCGTCGAAGCGGTCCAGGGTGACGCCGCGGAAGTGGAAGGGGCCCGGGAGCGGATGGCCCTGGGCATCCGTCACCTTCACGCGGAAGACCGGGGAGGGATCGTCGCGGGCGGTCTCCAGCGCGCCCAGCCGCACCTGTCGTCCGAAGCCCACCAGCTTTGTGGGCTCCAGCTCCAGTCGCGGAGGCCTGGCAGGGTTGCGCGGAATGGTCAGGAACAGGCAGAAGCTGAAGGCTGCAACGACCAGGGCCAGGACGAGGCCCCCTGCGGCGTGTTGGGCGCGCAGCAGCGGCACGCAGCGGCTGGCCTGCTGGCTGTCGGCATCGGCCAGCTGGTAGAGCAGCAAGCAGAGAGAGCCGGAGAGCAGGCAGAGCAGCAGCAGGGGAGCGAGCAAGGACGAGCTGCCGGCGGTGCAGGCCAACAGGGCGGCCAAGGCGCATACCAGCAATCCCAGGCGTTGCTCCCCGGGCTGGTCGCCCATGGCGTGCAGGGGCACCAGCAGCAGCACCAGCGCGCTCACCGTGGCCTGCAGCGCGTTGATGGGGGTGAACAGCGGCAAGCAGAGCAGGCTTGCCGCCAGCAGCGCCGGGATGTTGCGCCAGCGCCCGACAGGCCGCTGCGTGGCGCGCCGCAGCTGCGGGATCCCGACGGCTGCCAGGGCCAGCAGGCCCGCCCGCGAGACCCAGCCGGGGGCCGGCTCAACCAGCTGCAGCAACAGCAAGGCGGCCGCAGTGCAGAGCAGGGCGCAGAGCTGCCGCAGCATGTCTAGGCGCAGCTTGTCGCGCCGCGCCTGGTAGAGCACGAGCAAGGGCAGCGTCCGGGGGCTCACGGGGCGTCCCCGGGCTTGCGTGGCAAGAGGGCCAGGGCCGTCAGCAGCAGCCTGCGTTGCTGTGGGCCGGGCCGCGGGAGCCAGGTGCGGTGGGTGATGCGCAACCCCACCGCCCGGCCGAGTCGACAGTGGTGTAGCACCTGACCGGCCGCCTGGCAGATGGCGCGCTCCCAGCGCCTGCTGCTGGGCTCGTCCTGCAGCTCCACCAGCACTTGCTCGTCCGCTTCCCGGCCGCGGAAGACCACCATGGCCTTGCCCATGCGGGCCGAGGTTGGCCAGTGGATCAGGCGAATGGGATCACCTGGGTCGTAGCTGCGCAGGCCCTGGAAATCACCGGTGCCCCCACGCCGTGGATTCGCCGGCTGATCATCCTCCGCCAGGTGGCTGCCGGCGATGTGGGTGGTCCCGCGGCCCAGGGTGCCCAGTGCGCCTGGGAAGACCAGCAGCTCGGCGGGCCGGGGCAGATCCCGCAGGTGGCTGCTCAGACCGAAGGGGAAGCTGCTGCGGATCCGCAGGCCCTGCAGCTGGGCATGCCCACGTTCGGCGAAGCGCCAGGACGCAGGGAGTTCCACGCTGCTGCCGTGGGGCAGCCAGGCTGCAGCGGCCCGTCCCTCGGTTTGGTCCAGCTCTTCCAGCAGGATCGAGATGGCGGGCAGGGCGCGTCGCGGGTTCTCCAACACCAGGCTCCCCAGGGCTGGTTGGCCGGCGTGCACCTCGGCTGGCAGGCGCCGGCGGGCCACCAGGTTGCGCAGGTTCCAGGTCCCCAGCAGCACATCGACCACCAGCAAGGCCCCGAAGCCCGCCAGCGCCAGGTAGAGCTGGTTGTTGCCGCTGTGCAAGGCGGCCGCGGCGCTGCACGCAGCCAGCAGGGCCACGGCCCAGCCGCTGGCGGTCAGCTGCATGTGGATCCCGGGTCGCGTCAGCTGAGGCACTGCGCAGCCCCTCAGCTGGGCGCGGGGACTTCCCAGAGCAGCTCCCGTAGCGCCTGGTGGGCGTCCTCTCGGTTGCCGAGGGCGCCGCGCACCAGCACGCGGTGCGTCCAGACGGGGAGGGCCAGCTCCCGGATGTCCTCGGGGATGACGTAGTCCCGGCCGCGCACCAGGGCCAGGGCGCGGATGGCGCGGTGCAGGGCCTCGGCACCGCGGGTGGAGACGCCGCGCAGCAGGCGATCATCGTTTCGCGTGCGGTCCGCCAGCGCCAGCAGGTAGTCCTCCACGTCCCGGTGAACGCGGATGCTCTCGGCCTCGTCAGCCAGGCGCTGCACATCTTCGGGCCCCACCACCGCCTGGACATCAGCCTTGGCCAGTCCGCCTGATCGCAGGATGGCGCGCTCGGCCTCCATGTCCGGATACCCCATGCTCAAGCGTAGCAGGAAGCGGTCCAGCTGAGAGTCGGGCAGGTCGAAGGTGCCGTGGAAATCGTGGGGATTCTGAGTGGCTATGACCACGAAGGGGCGCGGCAGCCTGTGGCTGCGGCCGTCCAGGGTGACGCGCCGCTCGTTCATGGCCTCCAGCAGGGCCGACTGGGTGCGGGGCGTGGTGCGGTTGATCTCGTCGGCCAGCACCACGTTGGCGAAGATGGGGCCGGGCCTGAAGCGCCGCTCGGAGCTGCTGGTGTCCAGCACGTTGACACCCAGCAGATCCGCCGGCAACAGGTCGCTGGTGAACTGGATGCGCTTGAAGCTGCCCCCCAGGGCTTGAGCCAAGGAGGTCGCCAGGGTGGTCTTGCCCACCCCGGGCACATCCTCCACCAGCAGGTGACCGCGAGCCAGGACGGCGACCAGGGCCAGCTCCACCACCTGGTCCTTGCCACGCACCACCGAGCGCACGGCCTGCAGCAGGTCGGCGATGTGCTGGCTCGTCTCAGCCCTGCCTGTCATGGCGCTCCCGCGCTGGGGTACTCACAGCGACTGGCCCGTGTAGACTCCCTCGACCAGCAGCTCGTAGGTGCAGCCCTCCTCGATGCTGGGATCGTCGGTCTCGACCACCTCGAAGGTCTCGATGCCGCTCCAGTCCACGCCTTCTTCCAGCTCGCAGCTGCCGCCACCCTGGCGCAGGATGGCCTCGCCCGTCAGCTGCCACTTGATCCAGAACTCGTCGTCGGCGCCGCGGCGCTCGCCCACCACCGGGCTCTCGTACTCCAGCGTGCAGCCGCTGATGATACCGGCGGCGAAGGTCTTGTCGCCGATGTAGAGCTCGGTGATGCTGCCGTCGAAGAGCAGGGTGTAGGTGTAGCTCTCCTGGAAGCCCTGGGGAGCCTGCGGATTGCAGAGGTCTTGCGTGCCGGTGACCGTCAGATCCCAGTTGAAGCCGTCGACCGTGTCCTCGGCGGGGCCGCAGGCCCAGAGGAAGAGAATAGGTAGCAGAGCAGCGCCGCGCATCGCGCCTCCCAAGAGGGCTGTGGAGTCTGAAGTATAGCCGGGGCCGCCGCGGCTATCGAGTTCCGAGAGGAGGGCCCATCCAGCTTCGCACACTCCGTTGACACGGAGCCGCTGCGGTAATAACCGCCGCTTCCCTGCACCGGGATCGCCGCGCTGTGCGCGGGGTTGCGCTGGCCGCGAACGCCGAGGCCTGACGCGAGAAGAAACCGGAGTCCAACCTGAGGCGCCTTGCGCCCGAGAGGGGAGCCACCGTGGCCGAGTCCAACCAGAAACTCTTCGTCGCCCGTGAATCCGACGTGCAGCGCCTTCGTGAGCAGCTCGCTGCGGTGCAGGCCGGGGATGGTCGCACCGTGCTGCTGGAGGCGCCCGTGGGCGGCGGAAAGCGGGCGTTGGTTGGTGAGCTGGTGCGCTCGTCCATGGCTGCCGAGGGTCAGTTCCTGGTCTGGCGACTGGCCTTCACCGAGGAAGAAGACGGGCTGCGCACCCTGCTGCGCGTCTTCGGCTCGCTCTACGGCGCGCTGCACCGCGATCCCCTGCTGCGCACCAAGGTCGAGATGGTGCTCAACGCCCAGCTGCCCCAGCACCCCAAGCGCGTGCAGGGCTGGTTCCAGGCCTTCATCGACGGGCTCAAGCAGGGCCCCAAGGAAGGCGAGGAGTCCTTCCAGGTGGGCCTGCCGCGGGACAACCCCCTGCTGGGCCTCTGCGAGATAGCCCTGGGCATCGGCAGCAAGATCACGGTCCTGCTCGAGATCCAGAACGTGCACCACTGCCACAGCGTGGCGGTCTTCGCCATGCTCGAGGCCCTGATGCTGGAGGCCGCCGGCCAGACCCGACTGCTGACCATCCTGTCCTCCGAGCCCCAGAACGAGGCCACCGCGGCCAGCATGCCCGCGCCCTGGGCGGACTTCCTGGAGCGGCGGGGTGACGATCTGCAGCGCTTCGAGCTCGCCCCTTGGGGCGAAGAAGAGGTGCGGCAGTTTTTGGCCAGCAAGGACCTGCAGGCCCACGCCGACAGCCTGGCCGCCGACCTGGTGCGCATCACGGATGGTCGGCCGGGCTTCGTGGCCGAGCTGGTGGAGTTCCTGGCGGCCGAAGAGCGCCTGGGCGAGTCGCTGGCCGAGGCCAGCCTGGTCTCGCTGACCCCCACCGGCGTGGACGAATCCGAGCTCGAGGACGACGAAGAAGAAGACGAGGACGAGCCGGCGCAGCCGGGCGCCCCCAAGCGCCGCAAGGCCACGGCCGACGACGCCCCCCTGCTGCAGCACGTGGCTGCGCTGCTGGGCCAGGTCTTCCCCTCCAGCATCGCGGCGGACGTCGCGGGCCTGGAGCGCGACAGCATCGACGACCTGCTGGACGCCTGCGGCGATCTCTTCAAGGAGCAGCAGTACCAGGAGCAGCTGCAGACCTGGCTCTACAGCTTCCAGCGCCCCTTCTTCCGCTACGGCGTG
>CAYVQL010000106.1:0-17865 GCA_964454135.1 uncultured Enterobacterales bacterium
GATAGTCGGTAAGGTTGCGCACCGAGCTGTAGGGGTGGGGCTGGTCGCCTTCGTGGAGGGCCTTCAGCCTGTTGTAGAGGTCGGTGCAGACGGGGCCCGGCTGCAGGCCGTCGCCGTACACCACCTTGCGCTCGCCCCAGGTGATGGAGCCGATGGGGGTGATGACCGCGGCCGTGCCGCAGCAGCCGGCCTCCTGGAAGGAGAAGATCTCCTCCACCTCGACGCGCCGCCGATCCGGGCTGAGCCCCATGTCGCGGGCCAGGGTGACCAGGGAGTCGTTGGTGATCGAGGGCAGGATGGAGCGGCTATGGGGCGTGACGTAGCGCCCATCAGGGGTGATGCCGAAGAAGTTGGCCGGGCCGGACTCGTCGATATAGCGCTTGTAGCGGGCGTCCAAGAAGAGGACTTCCGTGTAGCCCCGGTCCTTGGCGCCGAAGGTGGCGCGCATGCCGGCCGCGTAGTTGCCCCCCACCTTGACATCGCCGACGCCCAGGGGCGCCGCCCGGTCCACGTCGGGCTCCACCACCAGGTTGACGGGCTTGAAGCCGGTCTTGAAGTAGGGGCCCACCGGCGTGACGAAGACCAGGAACATGTACTCGTCGGCCGGACGCACGCCCACGGCCGCGCCGGTGCCGATCACCAGGGGCCGGAGGTAGAGGCTGGCGCCACTGCCGTGGGGCGGCACGTAGCGCCGGTTGGCGTTGATGGCGCGGTAGCAGGCCTCGATGAAGAGCTCCTCGCTGGGCGCGGCCATCAGGATCTTCTTGCAGGAGCGCACGATGCGCTTGGCGTTCTCCTCGATACGGAAGACCACCACGTCGCCATTGGCGTCTTCGAAGGCCTTGAGGCCCTCGAAGGCCTCCTGGCCGTAGTGCAGGCAGGTGGCGGCCATGTGCACGTCGATATGCTCGGAATCGACGACTCGCCCCTCGTCCCAGGCGCCATCGCGCCAGCAGTAGCGCACGTTGCAGTCGGTCTTGTGGTAGGCGAACGGCAGGTGCGCCCAATCGAGGTCGACTCGCTTGATGGCCATGGATCTTCTCCTGGTTGAGACTCGTCTGCACGCAATGACAGGACCCTGGTGGCGGCAGGGGCCGATGGCCAGTGGGGCTGGCCCCAGCTGTCCTGGCTGGCACGCGACTATCGCGCCTGGTCGCCGAAATCCCGCCTCGCTGACCCCCATGGCGTCCGGAAGCCGTCAGGAACGCGCCGCAAAATGAGCCCGGTCAGCATGGCGCCTGTCCAGTGTTGACTGTGGCTGCCGACCGAGCGGGTGCGCCCGGATCCCGCCGCCGGTTACATGCGATCGACCCCACCGTGCTGGATGGATGTTCTGCACGGTTTCTCCTCAACAATCACCCCGCGCATCACGACCTCGCGTCGCGATGCCACCCCAGATCCCGGGCCCCTCCAGGGCCCATGCGAGGCGCCCAATGGCCAGTTCCTTCCCCACCGGGCTCGAGCCCGCTCTCCTCTGGCAGGCCTTCGACCTGATCTGCTCCCTGCCCCACGGTTCCGGCAACGAAGCCCGGCTGATGGCACGCCTGACAGCCTGGGCCGAGGACCACGGCTTCGCCTGCAAGCGGGACGAGGTGGGCAACCTCCTGGTACAGGTACCCGCCAGCCCTGGCTGCGAAGACCGCCAGACCATCGTGCTGCAAGGCCACGTGGACATGGTCTGCGAGAAGAACGCCGACGTGGATTTCGACTTCGCCAGCGACGCCATCCAGGTGGAGCTGGACGGCGACTGGCTGACCGCCGTCGGCACCACCTTGGGGGCGGACAACGGCATCGGCGTGGCCGCGGGCATGGCCATCGCCACCGATCCCCAGGCGGTGCACGGGCCCCTGGAGCTGCTGATGACGTTGGACGAAGAGACGGGCATGACCGGCGCCTTCGGCCTGCAGCCCGGCTTCGTCACCGGCACGCGTATGCTGAACCTGGACACCGAGGAAGAGGGCGCCATCTACGTCGGCTGCGCGGGCGGCGGCGACGTGGTCGCCTGCTTCCCCCTGCTTCACGAGCAGGCGCCGGAGGGCATGCTGGCCCAGCGGCTGGAGGTCAAGGGCCTGGTGGGCGGCCACTCGGGGCTGGACATCCACGAGAACCGCGCCAACGCCATCAAGTGCCTGGCGCGCGTGCTGCTGGCCCTGGACGACGCCGGTGTGGCCTTCCGCCTGGCCAGCCTCGACGGCGGTTCCATGCGCAACGCCGTACCACGAGAAGCCCGCTGCGACCTGCTGGTCTCGCCCGGGCAGGCGGACCAGCTGGCCGCCACGGTGGCTGAGGCGGACAGCGAGCTGCGCGCCGAGTTCAAGGCCACCGATCCGCAGCTGCAGGCCGCGCTGGAGCCGCTGCAGGAGCATCCCGAGACCGTCTTCCAACAGATCCTGAAGCTACGACTGCTGCGGGCCATGCTGGCCACGCATTCGGGCGTGGTGGCCATGAGCGGAGACGTGCCCGGCCTGGTGGAGACCTCCACCAACCTGGGCGTGGTCAGGGCCACCTCCTACACGATGGAGCTGGTCAACTGCTGCCGCTCCTCCAAGGGCAGCGCCCTGGAGGCCCTGCGGCGCTCGCTGGAGGCGCTCTACATCTCCGCCGGAGCCAGCGAGATCAACCTGGACGCGCCCTACCCCGGCTGGTTGCCCGACATGGACTCTCCGCTGCTGGCGGCCGCCCTGTCCGTGCACCAGGAGATGTTCGGTCCTGCCGAGATCAAGGCCGTGCACGCCGGGTTGGAGTGCGGCTTGATCGGCCAGGCCTGCCCTGGACTCGACATGATCTCCATCGGCCCCGACATCCGCGGCGCCCACTCCCCGACGGAGCGCGTATCCGTAGGATCCACCGCCAGGTTCTACGAGCTGCTGAAGGGGATCCTGGCGGCCTTGGACTAGTGCCGCCGGCGGCAGGTGCGCTCGGAAACTGGGGCGGACTTTGGCGCCGCCGGCACCAGGCCTCTGGCGGGCTATACTGCCAATCCCCTCTTCAGGTCTGGCCATTGTCCGAGCATCTTGCCCCATTCCCGCTGCGTCGCGCCGGCCAGCTGGCCGCCCTGCTGGCCTTGGCCGGCGCCCCTCACGCCGCCCGGGCGGCGGACGGCCGCTACGTGGCTGTGATCATCGGCATCGGCGACTACGCCGAGCTGCCCAGCGAGCTGGATATGCCAGACCTGCGCGACGACGTGCGCGCCCTGGCCGCGGCCCTGGAGCAGGACTGCGGCTACGACGAGGTGCTCACGCTCTACGATGGTCTGGCCACGCGCAGCGCCGTGGAGCAGCTGCTCTTCGAGACCCTGCCAGCCAAGATGGCGGGCTCGGACACGCTGCTGTTCCACTTCGCCGGTCACGGCGTAGGCGACGACTTCGACGATCCTCACCTGCTGCCCTACGACGTCGATCCCCAGGATCTGCAGGGCAGCGCCATCTCCGTGGCCGACCTGGCCAGGCGCATCGCCGGCGAGCTGGACGTGGCCGCCCTGGTGGTGGTCACCGACGCGGCCCACGACGCCCGTCTGGGCGACCTGGTGCTGCTGGGGCCCCAGGCCAAGAGCTGGCCCGACATCACCAGCGAGTTCTTCAGCCTCTCCGCCTCCTCCCCCAAAGAGATCCCCCCCGCCAACTCCTTCCACCGCTACCTGGCCGACGGCCTGCGGGGCGCGGCGGACAGCTCGGGCGACGGCGCCGTGTCGGCCCACGAGCTGCACCGCTTCGTCCAGGACCAGATGGAGTCCGAGGTGGGCAACAAATCCCACCCCGCCGAGTCGGGCACCTACAACCCTTCCCTGGTGGTCAGCCATGTGGGCCAGGGCCCGGACGCCTTCCCGCAGTACGGTGGCGAAAAACCGGGCCGCAAGCGCCGCATCGCCGGCGCCGGCCTGCTGGCCCTGGCCGGAGGCCTGGGCATCGGCAGCCTGGTGTTCTACGCCGATGGCAAGCAGGTGGAGCAGCAGCTGGAAGAGCCCCTGGCCGACGGGGTGAACGAAGACGACCTGGTGGCCCGGCACGAGCGGGACCTGAAGCTGAACATCGCCCTGGGCGTCAGCGCCGCGGCACCGGCCCTGGTAGGCGGCGCCTTGCTGCTCTGGCCCACGGGCCGCAACGTGACGGCATCCTGGACATGGAGGTTCTAAGAGCCATGTGGCGACTATCTCTGGCCGCTCTCTGCTGTGCCGGCTGCCTGGCTGCGCCTCCGCCCTGGGAAGATGACACGGCCTCTGGCGGCGAGGGCGACAGCGGGGAGCCGGGCGGCTCTCCCGAGATCATGCTCAACTTCGAAGAGGCCAACTTCGGCGAGGTGCCGCTGGGCTGCACGGCCGAGATCGAGGCCGAGGCAAGCAATATCGGCAAGGCGGATCTGGAAATCCACCAGGCATTCCTCGACCAGCCCGCCGACGCTCTCTTCCATGAGCTGCCGACCGACGCGGACGAAATGCCATGGCTCCTGGCACCTGGCGAGAGCCACTCGCTGGGCACGCTGATCTACGCCCCGACCGACGAGGGCCAGATGGGCGAGCTGGGCTGGCTGCACGTGGTCTCCGACGATCCCGAGAGCCCGGACACGGTGGTCACCGTCACGGGTCAGACCAGCGCCTACGGCACCCACGACGAGTCCTTCATCGCAGGCGACCACCAGATGGACATCCTGCTCAGCGTGGACTCCTCGGGCTCCATGGCCCAGGACATCGGCCAGGTCATCGCCTCCCTGTGGACCATCTCGCAGACGGTCAGCGAGTACGACAGGGACTTCAGGCTGGCGGCCGTCATCAACGACGAGGGCTGCGTGCAGGGCGAGGAGCTCTGGATCGAAAACGGCGCAACGGCGACGGACGTGGCCACCATGGCTGCCGACATGCTCACCCAGAACGCCACCGGGGTTTCCTACGACTACCCCACATGGGGCCTGGGCCGCGTCAAGAAGGCGCTCTCCGACGAGCAGCTCGCCAGCGGTGGCTGCAACGATGGCTTTGTGCGAGCCGAGGCCAACCTACACGTGGTGGGCGTCAGCGACGCACCCGACGAGTCGCCCATCGACAAGGGCTGGATCGAGGACTACGTCCAGCCCGTGCTGGCGCTCAAGGCGCCACCGTTCCTGTCCTACTTCCACGCCATCGGCCAGCCCGACCCTCCGACCGGCAGCGATGACGGCGCCTACTACGAGGGCTTCTGGGAGGCCACCGAGCAGACGGGCGGCCACTTCCTCTCCATCTGCGAGGTGGTCTGGGGCGACGACGTGCCCGACATGGTGGCCGCCATGGTGGAAGGCGCCGACCGCACCACCTACCCGCTCTCGCAGGTCCCCATCGAGGGCTCCATCGTCGTCAAGGTCGACAACGTGGCGCAGAGCACGGGCTGGTCCTGGGACCAGGAGCAGAACGCCGTGATCTTTGAAGACTCGGGCGCGCCGCAGCTGGGCGCAGCGGTGACCATCGCCTACTACGTGGCCGGAGGCTGCGACGAATAGCGCGGCATATGGGATGATGGCGACGCCCCACCAGGAGTCTTCCATGCCCAACGTCCCGCTGCACCCGCCCAAGAAGTCGAGCCCGTTTCGCAAGGTGGCCATCGGCACCTGGACCACCAGCTACGACTGCCAGGTCTACGGCACGCTCACCGTGCGCATGGAGGAGGCCGAGCGCTATATCGCCGCCTTTCGTGAGAAGAAGGGCAAGCGCCTGACCGTGACCCACCTGGTCACCGCGGCCGTGGGCCGCGCCCTGGAGGCCTGCCCCGAGTCCAACGCCATCCTGCGCTGGAACAAGATCTACATGCGCCAGCAGGCCGACGTCTCGGTGCTGGTGGTGGTGCCCTCCGAAGACGGCTCCAAGGTGGACCTGTCGGCCGCCATCGTGCGCCAGGCCGGAAAAATCAGCCTGTCCGACCAGATCGACGCCCTGGACGAGCAGGTGGGCGGCATCCGCCGCGGCGAAGACAAGGCCATGAAGAAGTCCAAGAACACCATCATGATGGTGCCTTTTCTGCTCATGAACTGGTTCATGAAGCTGCTGGCCTTTCTGCTCTACGACCTCAACCTGGACATGCGCTGGGCCGGCATGCCCAAGAACGCCTTTGGCGGCGCCTGCGTCACCAACATCGGCTCCCTGGGCCTGGACACGGCCTACGTGCCCCTGGTGCCCTATACCCGCGTGCCCATCTGGGTGGCCCCGGGGGCCGTACGCGACGAGGCCGTGGTGCAGGACGGCCAGGTCGTGCCCGGCCGTACCATGTCGCTCAACGCAACCTTCGACCACCGCTTCATCGATGGCTACCACGCCATGGTGCTGTCCAAGACCCTGCGCCAGGTGCTGGAGCACCCCTTCGACGAGCTGGATCCGCTGGACTGAGGCTGCGCGCGACATCTTTTTTGCACGTCGGGAGCGCCCAGCCGGCTGCGGACCGCCTACAGTGGATCACAAAGAGGTGAACCATGGGTGCCACCCCCTGCTGGCTGCTCTTGCTGCTGGCCAGCCAAGCCCGCGCCGAGGAGTTCCTGGACGCCTGGTCCTACGAGGACTGGCGTCCCGACCAGAGCATGGTGGGCGTGGACGGCTGGATGGCCGGCTACCCCGAAGACGAGTGGACCGGCTACCTCTCCTCGCGCAGCGGCTACACCTACGTGCAGTCCACCACCGACGATCCCAGCGGCAACGACTCCTGTGGCAGCTGGGGCGACGGCAGCTGCATCGACAACTGGTTGGTCAACACGCAGCCCTCGCTGGAGGACGCCGGCTTCGTCAACACCTTCCTGGTGGAAGACGACGACACCGTCGGCTTCGTGCTGCGCTTCCAGGACGCCCGCAACTACACCATGTTCATGCTCTGCGGCGGCCACGAGAACGGACCCAACGTCTCGTTCGGCTCCAATCCGCTGGGCGAAGAGGGTTTCTTCTCGGCCCTGGTGCGCATCGAAGACGGCCAGGCCGTGGTGCTGGCCTCCATCGAGGACAGCTACGACATAGACGTGCTGCACACCATGCGCTTCTACATCGACGACAACGACCTGTTCGCCGAGCTCTACGAGGACCGCGGCATCGAGGGCGAGCCCCTGTTCGTCCTCAGCGCCACCGACGACAAGCCCCTGCCCGCCGGCGGCCTGGGCTTCTACGCCTACAACGTGGGGGGCACCAGCGGCAACCAGACCGAGGTCTGGTTCGGGGGCGTGGCAGCCTTCCAGGTGGACGAGGACGCCGACGGCGTACCCGACGACGAGGACAACTGCGAGCTCGAGCCCAACCAGGACCAGCTGGACAGCGACGGCGATGGCGCGGGCGACGTCTGCGACTCGGCCCCCGACGATCCCGACCAGGGGGGAGATCCCGACCACCTGGCAGAGCCCGACGACAGCGGCCGGCCCGCAGTGGGGGGCGCCATGACCTGCGGCTGCGCGGGCGCGGGCCTGCCCGCCAGCGGCCTGCTGGCCCTGTTGTCCCTGGGCGCAGTTGGCCGCAGGCGCCGTGACACGCCGACACCACTCCCGAGAGGATGACCATGATCGCGACATTCCTTCTTCTTCCACTTCTCGTTCAAGAAGCGCAGGCCGAGCAGTTCATCGACACCTGGGAGTACACCAACTGGGTGGAGGACCAGAGCATGGTGGGCGTGGACGGCTGGACCGGCGGCTACTTCGCCGATGAATGGGTGGGCTACCACTCCAGTTCCTCGGGCAACGACTACGTCGTGCCCACGACGGACGACCCCGACAACAGCTACGCCGCCAGCTGGGGCGACGGCAGCGCCGTGGACAACTGGCTCGTCAACTCCGAACAGGCCTTCGGTGACGCCGGCATGACCACGACGGTCTATGTCACGGACTACGACAGCGTGGGCTTCGTGCTGGCCCATCAGGACGCTCAGAACTTCTACCTCTTCCTGATGAGCGGCAGCTACTACTGGGACTACTGGACCTTGGAGGGCTCCAACCCCCTGGGCGATGAGGCGCTCTTCTCGGCCATCGTCAAGGTCGTCGACGGTCAGGCCTTCGTGCTGGAGCAGACCGACGACAGCTTCGACAGCGACACGCTGCAAGCCGTACGCTTCTGGGCGGACGATGGCGAGCTGCACGCCCAGGTCTTCGAGGACTCCACAGCGGATGGCGTTCCCTACATCGACCTTACCGCCAGCGACGACGATCCCCTGCCGCCGGGCGCGCCGGGCTTCTACGCCTGGGACGTGAGCGCCTACTTCGGCGCCATCTATGTCTTTCAGGTCGATGACGACGAGGACGGCGTGGTGGACGACGAGGACAACTGCGAAGACGAGCCCAACGAAGACCAGACCGACAGCGACGGCGACGGCCTCGGCGACGCCTGCGACGAGGTGGATGACACGCCGACGGACACGGCCGACCCGGGCGACACCGGCCCGTTCGACACGGGCGACGAGGATCTGCCGGACTCAGGCGACGAGGATCTTCCGCCGGACAGCGGCGACCCGGCGGACTCGGGCCTGCCCACCGTCGGCGGCGCCATCAACTGCGGCTGCGCAGGTGGCGGGGCGGCGGGGGCCTGGCTGCTGGCGACGCTGCCGGTGTTGCTGGGACTACGGCGGCGCAGGGATTGATGTTCCCCGCCCTCAGGGTGGATCCAGCTCCACCCTGAGCATGCAGATCCCGTCGGCCTGCAGGTGGGCCGAGTTGGGCCCGGAGTCGCAGGTGCTGCTGCTGTCGCTGGTGACGTGGAACTCGGGGCACAAGCCCTGGTCGTAGAGCAGGCAGTAGTGGTTGAGCGTCAGCGCGTTGTCGCCGGCATCGAGCCAGAAGGTGCCCATATAGATGCGATCGCCCTTGGGGAAGCCCTCGTTGTCCGAGTCGGCCACCACCCAGTCCTCCTCGCAGTTGCCCCAGTAGGGCTGCCCCTCGGGGCGCGAGCCGTTGCTGATGCGCAGATAGATGGACTCGTTGGTCTGCGAGGTGCCCGACTCGGCCAGGGAGTAGTCGTAGATGTGATACCAGCCCGACTCGTCGGTGCTCAAGGTGCCGCTGGCAGTCTGCATCTCATCGGACTTGACGTAGATCTCGTCCTCCGAGAAGCTGGCTGTGGTGCCGGGCGGGCAGTCGCCCTCCATGATGTCGTCGGGAGGCTCCTCGGGGTTGGGATCGTCGGGATCGTCCGTGTCGTCGGTGTCTCCATCCTCGCTGTCTCCCGGATCACCGAAGTAGGGATCGCTGTCGCCGCTCCCGTAGCCGTCTACGGGCTCGTTGAGGCCGTATTCCGAGCATGATGCGACGAGAAGTAGAAGCGGAAGTGTGTTTCGCATGGGTGCCTCCGAGTAGCGGACAGGGTAGCATCCCCAGGGGCGTGGGGTCGAGCCACGACCTGAAAACCGCGAACGTGCTAGCCTGCCGGCGTGCCCCGAGACCTGCCCGTCGGCCGCGCCGCTCTGCTCTTCTGTGCCTGGTTCCACGCGATCCTGCTCCAGGGCTGCGCGCGGCTGCCCCGCGATCTGGCCGTGCAGGAGCGGCTGCTGCAGGCCCCTGGCGCCCCTGATGGCTGCCGGGCCGCCTACGTGCTGCCAGCCAGGCCTCCCCGCCAGCGCGACGACGAGCCGCAGCGCTTCCACCAGCAACAGGGCCAGCTGCTGGGGCCGGATTGGGGCGCCTGCGTGCGCATGGGGCCCGAGCCGGAGGCCGGGAGGTATCTGTGGGTCCTGATGGTCTGGCGACCCGCCTGGCGCGGCCCCG
The DNA here is from genome assembly GCA_964454135.1 of uncultured Enterobacterales bacterium. Classification (GTDB taxonomy): domain Bacteria; phylum Myxococcota_A; class UBA796; order UBA796; family JAFGLY01; genus CAYVQL01. The sequence continues at coordinate 9,679 of CAYVQL010000106.1, forward strand.
TGCAGTGCCGTCTGGGACGCGAGCTCTCCCCCCTGCTGCTGCTGGGCCCTCCGGACAGCCCGCCCGACGCCGAGATCAAAGTCAAGTGGTATCTGGCCGACGAGGGGGCGGAGCTGCTGCGGGGTCCGGACCTGCCCATCCCGACCCGCGCCGTCCCCTGCCCGACGGTACCCCCCTCAGCCCTGCCCCCCTGAGCGCCGCGGCGCGCACAGGCAGATCAGCAACGCCCAAGCGGCCAGCGGGCTCGGCGGGGCCGAGCCCTGCGCGCAGCCCCCCGTCGGAGCCGGCACGACCAGCTCCGGCACGGCCGGATCCCCGCTGTCCTCGGGCACGGCGGCCTGGATCACCTCCACGTGCTCGTCGATCCAGCTGATGTGGCTGTCGGCACGCACGGCGGCGTTGCCCCCTTCGACGCAGGCCTCGCCACCCTCGAAGGGGTAGACCCAGGCGCTGACGCCCACCAGCTCGTAGATCCCACGGCCCAGGATCTCCAGGGCCGGCCCGCCGGAGTCGCCCGTGCAGACGTTCTGCCCGTCCTCGGGATCGTACCCGTAGACGTACTCGTCGTCGTAGGCCCACAGGGGGATGTCGGCGTAGCGCTTGACGCCCGCTCCTTCCCATCCGCCGTAGCGATCGGTCACGCCGAAGCCCACATAGCGCAGGTCCTGGCCCAACCAGCCGTCGTCCACCTCCTCCAGGTTGACGGGCATCACCGTCGCCTCGGGCAGACCCTCGCCTTGCAGCTGCAGCAGGCCGATGTCGTGGCTGGGCTTGCTGGCGCCGTAGTCCGGGTGGCTCAACGCCACCTCCACCTGGGCCAGCGCCTGGTACGCGCCGCTCGAGATGTCGGCCCCCAGAACGAAGGCGCCCTGGTAGTGCGCGTATTCGTCGTTGAGCGCCTCGGCGCAGTGCGCGGCGGTCAGGACCCAGCCGGCGTGCACCAGCGTTCCACTGCAAAAAGGCCCGTAGAACTTGCCCTCATCGACAACGCCGATGCCGCCCACGGCTTGGTGCTCGGTGGTCTCGCTGCCGTTGATCACCGGGGCCGCCCGGCCCAAAGACGGCAGCAGCAAGCAAACGAGCCATAATCCCGGCCGCCCAGAACCAACCGGCGCGCGCCCGTGCCGAGCAGCGCTCATTCCGTCCCTTCGCCCGAGAGGATGCCACGCAGCCCGCTCTGCTCCAACACCGCCGCGATCTGCGCCAGGGCTTGAGCCACGGGCGCCTCTCCGGCTCCGGCCAGCACGGTGTAGCGGTCCACCTTGGGGCCGGCCATCATCTGCGGCAGGCCCTTGACCAGATCAGCGCGGATGCGGTTGTCGCTGACCAGGTTCTTCAGCTCTTCCTCGATGCGTGCCCGGTCCAGGGCCTTGAGCTGCGCCTCGTGGGCCGCCAGGCTGCGCTCCCGCTCGCCTTCCAGCTCGTGCTGCCGCAGCTCGGCGCCGCGCTCCAGCTCGGCGGCCTGCTGCATGGCCAGGCGCGCAGCCTCCAGATCCTGCTCCGTCCGCGCCTGCTCCGCCTGCACCTGGATGTCTCTGATGGCTTTGGCGTATTCAAGCTCGGCCTTTTCTTTTTCTGCCGCGGCCCGCGCCTGGGCCAGCCGCGCCCGCTCCTGGATGGCCTGGATCTCCGCCTCGGCTTCCATGGCGGCACGCGAGGCCAACAGCTTCTGCTCCTCAGCGACCTTCTGCGCTTCCAGCTCGGTCTGGCGCACGGTCTGGCGCTTCTCCTGCTCGGCCTCGGCCACCGCTGCCCGCTCCAGGGCCTCGGCCTCGGCTCGCAGGCGCGCCTCTGCCGCCTTGCGGTCCTCCGCTTCGCGGTTGCTGGTCTCTTCCAGCTCCACCTGGTGGATCTCGGTCTCGGTCTGGGCCTTGCGAATGCGCTCCTTGCGCAGGGTCTCGGCCTGCAAGAGCCCGATCTCTTCGGTATGCGCCGCCTGCTTCTTCTCGATGGCCAGGTCGGTGCCCATCCGGCTCTCGGAGGCGCTCAGGCGCAGCGAATCGCGCGTTTGCTGCTGCAGGTCCTCGAAGACGCTGTTCGACAGGATGGTCACGCGCTCGATGCCCACCTGGTCGAAGAGGATGCCCCAGGTGCGCTCCACGCGCCCCAGCTGCTCCTTGAGCTGCCGGCCGATGTCGTCTTTCTTGGTGAGCGCGTCGTCGATGGTGATGTTGGCGATGATGTGCCGGATGGCCTCGGTGCAGATGGTGCGCAGCAAGCGGTTGGTGTTGGACATGGGGAAGGTCTGGTCCGAGAAGTCCAGGCAGCGTGCAGCCACCTCGGGTTTCTCGGGATCCACGCGCCAGCAGGCGTAGCCGTCCACGCGCAGGCCCTGGTAGTTCTTGTTGGCGTTGTCCGATGTGAAGTACACGGTCTGGACCGAAGCCGGGAACTTGAGGTACTGCCTGCCAAGCCGGAAGAAGCTGCCCCCCAGCGCGGGCTGGGCGTCCTTCTTGCCGACCTGGTAGATGTACTCGTTGCTCAGCGCGTACTCGTACAGGAAAGAACGCAGCTGGCTCACCGGCGTGGGGCGTACGGGAATGCTGCGCGACGAGGCGAGGTAGCCACCCTCGTCGTCATCCACCGAGCTCGCCTCGGCCCGGATCTGGTCTATCTCCTGCTCGCTCAAGCCCAGGTCGCCCTGCTGCGCCTGCACGATGAACTCGTCCACTTCCTTCTGCTTCTTGGTCCGCATGTCAGCCTCCTTGGCAGTGCGCCTGGATCACCTCAGCGGGCCTGCGCCTGCGCCTGCCGCTTGCGGCGGAACAGAGCCGTGAAGGCGATGGGCGTGTTGAAGAAGCTATCCCAGACCATATGCTCCACCAAGGCGCCCTTCTCGCCGAAGACCGGGATCACGCGGGCGGCGCGGGCGGCCCAGGTGCCACCCATGAAGCGCGCCAGACCCGGGAAGCGGGCCACCATCTGCACGGGGAAGCCCAGGTAGCCCACGTAGTGCCAGAAGGAGATCAGCGCGGCCAGCCAGTAGTCGCGGATGTTGCGGTCGCGCAGCATGCGCCAGAGCACGTAGAAGCCGCGGGTCAGCGAACCGGGCGAGACGGGCGTGGCCTGGAAGAAGGCCAGGATGGCGCCGGCCTTGACCATGCCCTCGGCCCAATCGGGCGCCACGAAGAAGTAGTAGTAGGCGGCGATCACCACCGCGACCACCTGGGTCACCGGCAGGGTGGCGGCGTGCACGGCTACGCACTTGAGGTAGGTCTGGATGAAGGGGTCGTCGATGCTGTCCAGGATGCGCCGCTCTTCCTCCTCGTCCAGCATGCCCTCCTCTTTGGCCAGGTCCACCTGCTCCCGCAGCCAGTCCTCGCGGAAGCTGGCGATGAAGTAGATCTTGAAGGGGAAGCTGACCGCGTCGCGCAGCCGCTCCCAGAGCAGGCGCGGCTCGGTCAGGAAGCGGTGGATGCTCATGGGCAGCCAGCCCACGGTGACGCGCTCCAGCCACAGGCGGAAGGGCCGGTGGCGCAGGCGCGACAGGCGCTCGTCGCTGACGCGGCCCTTGCGATGCCAGGTCAGCAGGGTCTCCAGTTGGTGGGCGCGCAGGGTGCGGCCCAGGTAGCGGGAGCTGGTGAGGCAGCGCCACAGGTGACGCCGCCAGCTGGGCAGGCCCCAGAGCTTGCGCAGCAGGTTGCCCAGCAGGGGCACGCCCCCCAACAGCAGGTAGAGCGTGCAGGCCAGGCCCGAGGTCCGCAGGCGCTGGGCGTGCACGTCGTCCAGCTTGTCCAGGGTGCGCCAGGCGTCGGCCAGGCCGATGCGCACGTCGCGCCGCAGCTCGGCATCGGTCAGCAGCCGCAGCCGGTGGTGGGTGAGGTCGGGCAGGGAGCGGCGGTAGGTGCGCTCGCAGCGCAGCAGCTCGTCGTAGGCCGGGCGCAGATCGGAGAAGAGATCCGCGTGCTGGTCCATGAAGGCCTTCAGCTGGCCCAGGTCGCCGCGGTCGAACTGCACCAGGGCGCCCCGGAACAGCCCCTTGAACACCAGCTTGATGTCCACCACGCTCATGGGCACGCCGAAGAGCAGCGCCAGCCCCGCACGGAAGTCGATGGCGGTCAGGCCGTCGGCCGGGCCGTCCCCCGCGTCCAGGCGCTTGAGCGCGTTGGGCTGGGACTTCATGGACCACCACTCGTACTGGCGCGCCAGCTCGGGGGCCCCCATGCGGTGGAAGAGGCGCACCAGGCGCGCCATGAAGGCCCGCTTGTTGAGGTACTCCGGGGAAGGCACGTCTTCGCGAGGCGCGGTCCACGTAGTGGGCTTCTCGCGCCAGCGCTGGAACATCCGGTCGTCGATCTCCAACTGCCAGACGCGGCCCGGCACCCACTCCGAGACCTCGGCCCAGGAGCAGAGCTCCGGGTCGAAGAAGGTGGCGTAGCCCTGCACGATGGCGCGCTCGCTGCCGAACTCCACGGCCGCGCCCCGCCGCAGCAGCAGCTGCCAGAGCGCACCAGCGCGGATGGCCGGCTCGCTGACCTGGGCAGAAAAGGGCCCCTGGTAGGCCAGCTCGTACATCAGATTACGAAATGCAAGAGAGAAGCTGGATGGAGGACGCAGCACCTTGACCGCGTAGGAGCCGCCGACCTCCAGGCCCTCGATCTGGCCTTCGATCCGTTCCAGACGCGCTTGGTAGACCTGGCCCGCGAAGCCGCCGCCCACCGATTTCACCAGCCGCAGGTCCAGCCGGGCCTTGGTAGCGGGCCAGATGCCTGTGGCGTCGACCTGCAACAGCTCGCCTTCCTCGTGCACCATGGGCCGGTGCCGGCGTTCGGGGTTGGCGGCGCGCAGCTGCCGGATCAGGTCCAGGCGCAGCACGGGGGAGGTCTCGATCTCTTTCATGGGGCGTCCGAGGGGGGGGAGGAGCGGACCGCTGAGGGGATGGGTCGCGGAGGGAGGCTGGGGGGGAAGGCAGGTCCTAACCGGGCGGCGTGGTTTTTGGGGTGCCTTCAGGCACTAGGAAATAATACTTTCTGCAGAAAGTATTATTTCCTAGTGCCTGACACCCCAAGTCGAGCACACCCCAAGTCGAGCAGCGTGACTTCGCCGACAGGACGCAATAGGCTCGCGGCCCGCGCGCGGCACCGAACATAGAGGAGAACAGCGTCATGGAAGTCTTCCTGGCGGGCATCATCCAGGGCTCCATCCCCGAGATGGCGATCCACAGCCAAGACTGGCGAAGGCCCCTGATCGAGCTTCTGGCGCGCTACGCGCCAGAAGCGAGGATCTACGACCACTTCGCCCAGCACCCCAATGGCATCGACTACGACCTGCCGCGCATCAAGGCCACCCTGACCCAGGGCAACAGCCGCGCAGCCGCCTCGGACGTGGTCTTCTGTTGGCTGCCCCAGGCCTCCATGGGCACCTCGCTGGAGATGTACCTGGCCCAGCAGGCCGGGGCCTTGGTCATCAGCATCACGCCGATGGTCACCAACTGGGTGATCCGCGCCTACTCGGACTGCATCTTCGAGGGGCTGGAGCAGCTGGAGGGATTCATGGCGGATGGGGGGCTGCAGCGGGCGGTGGCGGAGAAGCGCAAGGCGCCCAGCCTGCGCTAGCGCACGTAGGCCTCGAACACCCCCTGCACCGCGATCGTGACGGGTTCGCGCCCCGCCAGGTTCGACTGCTGCACGCACTCGAAATCGATCCGCCCCCTGAGCGCCTCCCCCCGGGCGAAGCGATCGGCGCTGAGCACCAGCTCCTGCCGCGTCGTGGTCCAGGTCAAGCGCTCCCCTGGCTGCTGCAGCGGGTAGAAGGTCCAGTACTGGGACGCGAAGCGCCCGCTCTGCACCACGATCCCTAGATGATCCGCCGTGGAAGCGGATTCGTCGTGCAGGTGGATCTCCAGTCGCCCCCCCCGTCCCAGGCTGAGATCGCAAAAAGAGATGGGATGCGCGCCCTGGTGCTCGGTGCTGCAACGGGCTGTGTGCTGCTGGCGCGGCAGCTCGCTCTCCAAGAGCACCTCGCCTCCCAGCGCGTTCTCGTAGCGCCCGTCCCCCAGGGGCACGTAGTGCCAGGGATGACTCCACTCGCCCGACCCGAAGAAGGGATCGGCCAGCTGCGCGTCGTGGCGCAGCTGCGAGACCAGCTGAGCGGGCTGCCCCGGGGGATCGGCGAAGCTGTGGGTCGACGCCAGCCGGGCGGCGCAGCCACAGATGGAGAGGACAAGCAGAGCGCCGCTCATTCTCCGTTTCCGCCCGGCAAGGCCGGCCAAGCCAGGCGCTGTTCGAGGGTTGCGCGATGGGCCGCGCCCGCCGCCGGCCGCAGCCGGCCGTAGAGCGCCCGGGCTTCTCGGACGTCGAAATCACCGTAGACGTCGTGCTGCGCGAAGACAAGGGCCTGCAGCAGGGCCCCGTGGTGGGCCCGCTTGCGCACCAGGCGCCCGAAGAGCGGGCTCTTGAGCGCCCAGGGCACCGGCCCCGAGACCTGCAGCAGGCGCGCGGCGTAGGCCGGCTCCAGGGCGCCGCGGCTCATGGCGCGCCAAGCCCTGGCCACGGTGGCACGATCCTCGAACCAGTCGCAGTGCAGGCAGTACTGGGCGGGACTGGCCAGCGCCTGCGAGGCTCGCAGCCAGCGGCGATAGCGCCGCCAGAGCGCCCGCCAGCCGGCCGGGCTCAGCTCTTTTCGCAACCAGCGAATGCGCATCTGCACGGCGTAGTCGGGCAGGGCCTGGTAGAGCGCGCAGAGCGTGCCCAGCCGCAGCATGGTACCCCGCAGCTGCAAGGCGCGGTCCGCCAGCTCGTGCACCCGCTGGTTGTCCCAAGCCTTGCCCGCCGCGCTGCCGGTGCAGGGGGCGTGCTGTCGAGCCAGCGCCTGGAGCGAGGCCCAGGCGGCCGGCTCCACGTCGCGCAGGATGGCGGAGAGGGCGCTGCGCAATTCGCACTCCAGCAGAGGATTCGCTGCCCTCTGTACCGCGCGCAGCCGGGCGCCCGCCAGGGCCTCAGCTGGCCTTGGCCCACATCTCCCAGCCCCCCAGCAAGAAGGAGCGCACGACCTGCGGAGACAGGCGCCTGCCAAACATCTCGAAGGGCTGGTGCCGCACGGAGAGCAGCTCACCCAGACGCACGATGTCCCGAGCGTAGCCCTCGTCCACCGCACCCAGGCGGTGCTCCCCGAAGGCCTCGCTGGCCGCCAGCGCCGTTCCGAGCATGCAGCCGTAGACGATGGGGCCCTCGGCGGCGTAGCCCAGCCCCAGGTCCGCCCCGACGCCTCGGGGGGCGAAGCTGCGCGGCAGCACGCCGCAACCGCTGCTCAAGACCAGCTGTCCGCTCCCGCCGAAGTCCCTCTCGTGGACCGCGGGGGGCACGCAGGCGTCGAGCACGACCGCTCCCTGCTTGAGCTGGGCCGGTCGGATCGGATCGGTCAGGGAGTTGTGGGCCACGTAGACCAGATCGGCCTGGCGCAGCCGCTGGAAATCCGTGGCCACCTCCACCTGCAGCCCCAGCGCGCTGCGGCGCAGCACGGCGGCCAGGCGCTGGGCTCGCATGTCGTCGCTGCGCACGACCAGGATCAGCCGGTGCACCTGCCTGGCGATCAGCCGTGCGAAGCCGGCGCCCATCACGCCCGCGCCCCCCACCACCGCCACCGTGGATCGTGAGAGGTCCAACCCGCAGCTCTCCAGCGCACAGGCCTGGCGCCAGGCCAGGGCGCAGCTCATGTCGTCGCCGTGGTCCAAGCGCAGCCCGAGATCCCGTGCCAGGGGCAGGAGCTTCCGGCCTCCGTCCGTGACGCTGGCCACCAGCGACCCCAGGCCGATATCGCTATAGCCATTCAACGCGGCCCAGCAAAGAACCTGCTCCACGAGATCCCGGCTCGCTCCCTCGCGCTCTTCCAGGAAGAAGCCTGGTGGCCGCGCCAGCAATACGATGTCCAGGTGGGTGCCCAGCAAGCGGGCGGAGGACCAGACGAAGAAACCCCGACTCTGGGCCTGGGCCCGCATCCAGGGCGTCATCTGCCGCGCGATGATCTGGCTGTGGTGCGGTTCCTCCCGGTACTGGGAGATGAATGCCACGCGTCGTCTGGTCTTCGCCATCGTCTTCGCCCTCCGAAACCTCGCTACCTGAAACACCTGTCTTCATTGTGTCCTGGGACTCGGGGGACGCGGGGTCAAGCTGGGGTCGCAGAAGGGGGGGTGGCGGGGAGTTGATGAAAAAAATAAAAAAATCGAATGCGGGAGGGAGATTATTTTAA
>CAYVQL010000106.1:17875-31395 GCA_964454135.1 uncultured Enterobacterales bacterium
TCACCATTACAGTTTCCGCCTTTTGGCGGAAACTGTAATGGTGACAACCTGACCCCTATCGCTGAAAACTACCGTTCCCCACCATATCCAGGCTGTAGGTATCCAGGGAGCTGCTCATCCCCACGTGGTCCAGGTCGCTCCAGCTCAAGCTGGCCTCGCCCCAGGTGTCCCAGCCGTTGGACGAGGTCACCACGCTGCGTCCCTGCCAGGCCATGCCCTTCACCTCGGCGTCGCTCTCCTTGGTGGTGATGACGAGCTGGGCGCCCAGCAGCAGCTCGGCGTGTTCCTGCGACAGATCCGGCTCGCAGGTGATGACGAAAGCCACCTCTTCCGCGTTGCGCGTCAGCTCCGCGGGGCAGTCCATGGCGTAGGACAGCTGCACGCCCTTGTACACCACGCTGGCCTGCAGGGCGTGGCTGCCCTGGTAGGCGCCCTCGGCGTCGACCAGGCCGTCGCAGTCGTCGTCGATGCCGTTCTCGACCTCCTCGGCGCCGGGGTGCACCTCGGGATTCCAGTCATCGCAATCCACCGTCTCGTCGTAGCCGTCCTGGTCCAGGTCGTCTGGCTGCGGCGGCTCGCTGTCCTGGGGAGGCTCGCTGTCACCGGGACTGTCCTGCGGTGGCGGGCTGTCGCCGGTCTCCAGCGGAGCGGGATCGACGCAGGCCAGCAACAGCAGCAGCGGGAGGGACATGGGGGGCATGATGGCACATCCCGCTGGCACCTGCCCGGCCTGGCGGCCGCACTGCGCCGCCAGTAAGCGCTGGGCCGCGGCCTCTGCCTACTCTTGCGTCTCGAAGAGCGCGTCCAGCCAGCCCTCCACCTGGTGGTCGCCTTCGCGGATCAAGCCTGTGAGGTTGCCGTGGACGACCCCCAGCTCATCGAGCACGAACACCGCCGGCGTCTCGGCCACGCCCGCCGCCGCGGCGCCCTCGGGGCCAGCCCAGGCCAGCAGCAGGGGTGGCAGGCGATAGCCATCCCAGAACTCGTCCATGTACTCGGGCTTCTCGTCCACGCAGAGGCCCAACAAGGTGATGTCGTGCTTGCGGTAGCGCTTGCCCAGCTCCTTCCAGTATTCCAGGGACTTGACGAAGGGCTGGCTGGCCGAAGACCAGAACACCACTACGCGCTTGCCCGGGAACTCGGACAGGTTGCGCGGCTTGCCGTCCACCAGCAGGTCCAGATCGGGAAGGGTCTCGCCGGCGCGGGTGGCGGCACGGGCCGGCGCGTGACCGCGGGTGGCGACCCAGGCGTCCAGCCCCCCGGCTGCCCAGCGGTACTTGGCGAAGAGCTCGGTGGCCACGGCGCGCGCCTTGGTGTCGAGCTCCGGCTCTTCTGAGTGCCCCATGGCCAGGCCGCGGCCCAGGGCCTCCAGCGCCGCGTCTTCCTTGCCCATCTCCAACAAAATCAGGCCCAGGTGGTGGTAGAGGATGGGGTCCTCTTCACGGGCCAGGAAGAGGGCGCGCTGCATCACCGAGGCGGCCTCCTCGGTGCGGCCCAGCTGGTGCAGAATCCAGGCCCGCGTATCCATGCGGGCGGCCATGTGGTCTGCGGTGTCCTCGGCCCAGGCCTCGTAGCTGGTGCCGGAATCGCTGGTCCAGGGGTCGTAGGGCGGCGACTCGTTGAGCACCGAGTCCATCACCACCAGGGCCAGCTCCAGCTCCTCGCCTCGCAGGGCGGCCAGGTAGGCGAAGCCATTGGCCGCGCTGGCGTTGGTGCTGTCCTCCTGCCAGGCCTGCTTGAAGGTGGCGAAGCTCTCCTCCTTGCGGCCGGCGTTGTAGTGCACGTAGGCGCGCTGGGTCAGCCAGATGGCCCGCAGGGGACCGTGGGGCGGGATGCGGGCCTCGAGCTCATCGAGCCGCTGCATGGCCGCTTCGGGCAAGGCCTTGAAGCGCGCCCGCTCCAGGTCGCGCTCCAGGCGGCTGCGCCCGCCCTCGGTCAGGGAGAGGCGCTCGCCGTTCCAGTCCCGATCCCAGGTGCGCCACTCGGGATCCAGCTCGGCCCGCCGCACCTCGGCCGCCACGCGCCCCGGGTCGTTGGCGGCGTTCTTGAACACGCGGAAGGCGCTCTGGGCGTAGGCCGGGCTGTCGGCCTTCAGGGCCTCGAAGGCGGCCTCGATGGCCGCGGCACGCGCTTGCTTCAGGGCCGGGCCCTTGACATCGTCACCCCAGAGGTTGCCGGGAAAGGCCATATTCCAGGGTTCGAGATCGTAGAAGGTGTCCAGATCGTCTGCCAGGGCCTGGTCCACACGCCCCTGCTGCAGGCGCAGGCGCAGGGCGAAACCCAGGGCGGTGGGGGTCACCTTGGCCAGCTCCACCAGCGCCTGGCGGTCCTCCGTCGGATCCGCGGGGCAGATCTGCCGCGCGGCGTAGCGATAGCGCAGCGCCCAGTAGCGGGTGCCGCTGTCGTTGGGCAGGGGCTCCAGCAGGCCCTCCAGCTCATCGCACCAGGTACCCTCCTCGCTATGGCCGTCCAGGAGCAGACCGGCCAAGGCCGTGCGGGCCGTGTCGCTGTCGGGCTGCGCAGCTCGCCAGGCGCGGTACTGTTCCTCCAGGGCTTGTCTGTCCTGCAGGCCCTCCATCAACGACCAGGTGTAGAGCCGATGGGCAGCCAGATCGTTGGGATTGCCGTTCAGAGAAGAGACGGCCAGGCGCGCGGCCTGCTCCATGCGTCCGGATTCTGCCAGATACCAGCCTTGGGCGATGTCCGCCGATGTTGCCGCGAAGCTGCTGGCGACGAGCAAGAGCAAGTTCATGAGGAGACTCCATTCGAGGGAGAGAACAGGGAGCGATTTCCTTCATTTGAATACACCAGCTGCACTGAGGCCTGCAACTGCAGACCCGCACACTGAGGGGCGCTCAAGAGGCCGAGCGCCGCAGCGCGGCCCAGCGCAGCAGCGCCGCGGCCAGCACGCCGTGGTCTTCGGCGACCCAAGCCGCTGTCGAAAACTCGGCCCCGCCGTTGTAGGGCGTGCGCACCACCACGCAATCCATGCCGGCGGCCCTGGCCGCGGTCAGGCCCTTCTCGGTATCCTCCAGCACCAGGCAGTCCGTGGGAGACACGCCCAGGGCGGCCGCCGCGTGCAGGAAGATGTCGGGCGCGGGCTTGGCCCGCGTGCCTGACGGATGGCCCACGATGGGACAGGCGGGCGCACGCCGGCCCGCCGCACGCAGGACCGCGTGCAGATCCGCCTGCTCGGTGTTGGATGCGATGGCGCAGGGCAGGCCGGCAGCCAGCAGGCTGTCCAGGGCCTGGAACATCTCCGGGTAGAGCCGGATCTCACCCCGGCCGCAGGCTGCCCGGTAGGCGGCCAGGCGTTCGCGCTCGATGGCGGCCACCTCGTCCGTGTCGAAGCGCAGCCCGTGGCGCGCCAGCTCCCCGGCCACGCCTTCGCCGCGCGAGCTCCAGTGCAGCCAGTAGTCGCTGGCCTCCACGTGGTGGCCGCGGCGCGCGAACACGTCCCGGCAGGCCCGATACCACAAGGGTTCTGAGTCGGCCATGGTGCCGTCGAAGTCGAAGAGCGCTGCTTGGGCCTCGGCGAAGAGGGTGGTCATGTCAGCTCCGGGGCGTTGAGGGCGAAACCCGGGTTATTCACTATCCAGGAGGAAGCTCGAAGTGGCCAGAAAGTCTCGCGATCCCTGGCGAACCCTGTTGCTGATCGCGCTGGCGGTCACGGCGGGGAACCTCGGTCTGCTGGTCAGCCTCTGGCTCTGGTCCGAGCCACCGGACCTGGCCCCCCAGGTGGCGCGAGCCGATCACGGCGGCGGAGGGGCCGAGGGCTCCCCCGCCACCCAGCCCCGATCCCCCGGCGACCTGCAGGCCCTCGACCGCCTGCTGGCGCAGCGCGTGGCCGACGCGGCCCGCGCCCGGGGCGAGGATCCGGCGCGCTGGGAGCCCGATCCCCAGCGCCGCGCCGCGGCCCTGGCGGCCCGCGATCCCGCCGCGCCCGAGGCGCAGCAGCTGGTGGAGGCCTGGCTGCGGGCCCTGGAAGCGCTGGGCGTGGAGGGAGCCGCGCAGCCGGCGCCGGAGGTCTCCCCGGAGGGCTCCTCGGACAGCCCTCCCTACCAGTAGCCCCGCGAGCGCAACACCTCGCGCAGCGCCGGGTCGATGGCAGGGGGGCCGCTGGATTCCCCCGCCAGATCCAGCTCTCCGTGCCAGCGCAGCAGCGCGCTGCGCAAGGCCTCGGCTCGTTCCGGCTGCTCCAGCACGGCATTGCGCGTCTCGCCCGGATCGGCCTGCAGGTCGTACAGGGCGAACCAGTCGCTGCTCAGGGGCGCCAGGGCCAGGGCCAGACGCCACCAGCGGGAGGCCGGGCTGATGCCGTGGAAGACCAGGCGATGGCTCGGCGTGCGCGCGGAGACCTGGGGCAGCACGCCCACCTGCACCACCGGCCCGCCGGGCTCCTCGCTCGACAGCAGATCGCGCCCTGGCAGGCCCGCGGGGGGCGTGGCGCCCGCCACCGCCAGCACGGTGGGCAGCAGGTCGATGGCCTGGGCCAGATCCTGGCGCACCGTGCCGCGCGCCTCGGCGGGCAGGCCCGCGCCCCAGAGCACCAGGGGCACGCGCGTGGTGCTGTCGGCCAGCAGGCCCCGGTGCTCCCACATGCCGTGGTCCAGCAGATCCTCGCCGTGGTCCGCCGTGACGATCACCAGCGTGTCGTCCAGGATGCCCCGCTGCTCGATCTCTTCCAGGAAGCGCCCGATCTGCATGTCGGCCGCAAAGGCGCCGCCGTCGTAGTGGGCGCGGATATGGGCGATGTCGGCCTGGCTCAGCTGCTGGCCCTCGTGCTCGGCCGCCCAGGCCCGCAGCCGCCCGGCGCTGGCCGGATCCTGCAGGGCGTCCCCTACGCCGTGCTTCAGGCTCTCCACCGGAAAATCCGGGTAGTAGGTGGAACCCTGCATGCGGTCCAGGGCGTGGGGCAGGGCCAGCAGCTCGTCCGCCTGACCCTGGTAGTCGGCGTCGAAGAGATGATGCCAGGGCCCGGCGCGCAGGTAGGGGCGATGGCAGTCGTAGGCGTGCAGCACCAGGAAGAAGGGCTCCCGGGCCCGCTGGTCGATCCAGCGCAGAGCCGCGTCGGTCTTCTCGAAGAACGAGCCGAAATCGCTGCTGTCGTCGTAGATCGAAAAACCCTGGTCGAAGCCGTACTCGGAGGCCACGTGCGCCCCGCCCACGAAGGCCGCGGTGCTGTAGCCGTACAGGCCCAGCACCTCGCCGGCCAGCTGGGCTGACGCGGGGAGCGCGAAGCGCTCGTAGTCGGGAGGCGCCAGCTCGGGCACGTGGCGGCCCGTGAACAGGCTGGCGTGGGAGAACAGGGACTCGTTGGCCTGGCTGAAGGCCCACTGGAAGCGTAGGCCCTCGTCGGCCAGGCGATCCAGATTGGGAGTGGGCAGGGCTGGGTTGCCGTAGATCCCCACCCGGTCCGCCCGCAGGCCATCCACGGAGACCAGCACGATATTGGGCACGGCAGGCGACGTCCGGCGCTGGCAGCCCGCCAGGGCCGTGGCCAGGACCAGGGCCTGGCCAGGCCTCATGGTCCCACCGGCGGCTCGACGCTCAAGCTCAGCTCCAGGCGCGCGCGCTCCGCTGCCCAGGCGTGCCGCAGCTGGGCCATGCGCCAGCCGCTGGCCAGCAGCAGCAAGCCGTTCAGCAACAGCAGCAGGACCGTGGCGCGGCGCTCGCTCATGGCGCGCCTCGCCCGGGCCGCGGCCCCTCCAGGGCGGCCCGCAGCCGCGTGGCCTCATCGCTGCCCAGCCCGTCGCAGGCCAGGTAGGCCAGCCCGGCCATCAACAAGCAGAGCTGCAGCGCCAGCAGCGCCCGGGCCAGCGGCAAGGCCTTGCTCTCGGACGGGGCCCGACGCGTCATCGCTGCCTGCCCTGGTAGTGGGGATCCACAGCGACCAGGACCAGCTCCACCTCCACCGGCTCGAGGAACCCGCTGCGGTCCAGGTCCAGGGTCTGGAAGCCCGGACGCCCCGTGGAGGCCCGCTGCAGCTCGCCGGGCGAGACGCGCCCGTCGCCATCGCCGTCCAATCGCTCCAGCAGCAGGCCCGTGCTGCGCGGCAGCTGGGGCCCCGGTCGCCCACAGAGCAGCAACGGCGCCGCCAGGCTCACCAGGGCCGCTGCAAGCAGCAGGGCGATGTCGAGGCGCTGGGGCGCAGGGGGCATGAGGACGGTCCGGGGGAAAGGAAATCCATAACCTGACCCTGTTTCGGAGGTGTCAGGCACTAGGAACTGATATTTTCTCTGAAAATATCAGTTCCTAGTGCCTGACACCCTCTCAAAGAGGAAGAGCACCCCTGCGTTGCGCGGATCCGGCAGCTGCCCGCGAAAGACGAAGCCCTGCTCCGTGAAGTTGCGCCGCACCAGCTCGGTGGTGGCCCCCTCCACGGCACCCATGTCCTGCAGCACCGCCAGCGTGGCTCCGGGGCGCAGGGCGCTCAGCACGCTGCGCAGCATGCGCTGGTTCTCGGGCAACAGCTGGGGGTAGGCGTAGAAGTCCAGATGGCCCATGAAGGCCAGGTCCAGGGACTCGGCGGGCAGCAGCAGATCGTCGGCCTGGTTGCGGTGTGGGCGCACGTTCTGATGCGGGTTGAGATCGGGATCCTGCAGGCGCTCCGACAGGCGGTCCAGGGCCGCCTGCTGCATGTCCACGGCCCACAGACGCCCCTCGGGTCCCAGGGCCCGCGCCAGATGGAAGCTGTAGAAGCCCGAGCCGCAGCCCACATCGGCCACCATCATGCCGGGGCGCAGGTCCAGGGCCTGCAGCGCGAAGGCGGGATCTTCCTCGCGCACCAGCAGCTGGTGCTCGAAATCGGCGGCGCTGTGCATGGGGTAGGTGTCGGACAGCTGCTCGTAGAGCCGCTGGGCCTGCAGGAAAGCCTGCTCGTCGGCCTGGCGCTGTCTGGGGGGCGCGCCGCAGCCGGTCTGCCAGAGGAACAGCAGGGCGGTGGCGCCGCGGAGCATCTAGACCTCGGGTTCGAAGGGAGCGCTCATACGTACCCGCTCGACGAGGAATCGGGCACCGGTCATTTCCGCCGACAGTGTCGGCGGAAATGACCGGCGCCATTTTTTTGGGGGGAAGACAGATTCTTCCCCCCCTATCCGAGGCGGACACCGCCTCTCCCCCCCATCTTCGCCGCTTGATGAGCGGCGCAGGGCTGCATACACAGCCCTGAAACGGTGGAGTGGAAGCTCATCGAACTGTCGGCGGGATCGGCGGGCATTCCTCGGTGCCAGGAATCGAATATGAGGAAGCCCCCGCCGTCCCCAGGCCATGCCATGACGGAGCCCTCTGCCACCGACCGCGTTCTCGCCGCCCTGGCCCATGACGGGCGCTGGATCTGGCGCAATCCCTGGCTGCACTGGATCCTGATCGTGGGGCTCGCGGCAGGCCTGGCGTTCAGCATTCTCTCGCTGCGCAAGACCCAGCGCCTCTGCCAGGCCGCCGGAGGCCCCCCCCTGCTGCGGGAAGCGCCCGAACCCACCGACGACATCTGGGCCTGCGACGTGCGCTTTTCCTACCCGCGCCCCGTGCTGCAGCAGCTCACCCAGGGCCAGCTGCCCTGGCTGGAAGAGCGCCTGGCAGGCCAGCAGAACCAGGCCCAGGAGGCCGCCCGCGCCCTGCTGCTGCAGTACATGCGGCAGGTCAACAGCCTGGAGTTCCGCGAGCGCATGGGCTTTCACGGCCCGGAGCACAGCGCAGAGCTGCTGGCCAACGAGCGCACGCGGCTGCTGCGGGCGTTGGAACAGGTGGCCGGACCGGCGCTGGCGACAGCGCTGGTAGAGCAGGTGCTCGCATCCCAGGCCGCTACATCTCCCCCCAATGCAGCAGGCACCAGCTCCCCATCCACGCCAGCAAGGCCCCGTTGAGGGCCAGCACGGCCCAGCAAAGGCCCAACTGCAGCGCCGGAAGGCGCTCGCCCGCAGGCCGGGGCTCGCGTGCCACGGCGCTCACTCGCACTCGAAGCGCTGCAGGCTGGCGCGGACCATCCAGTGGTCCTGCCAGGCCTGGCGCAACGCGAAGAAACGCTCGGCCTGCGCCGCCATCAGCGCCGCGTTCAGGAGCAGCACCAGGGGCAGCAGGGAGCGGGGTCGGGGCAAGCGCATGGGGTTCTCGGTGTTGCGGGGATAATACTCCCGCCGAACCATGATGTCCCCCCGCGACCTCCTGCTGGCTGCGGCGCTCGGCGCCGGCGGCGCAGCCTGCGCCGAGCCGGCCGGCCTCAACTTCCTGCTGATCTCGCTGGACACGGTGCGCCCGGACCGCCTGGGCACCCGCGACGCGCAGGGCCATCCCCGCACGCCGGCGCTGGACGCCCTGGCGGATCAGAGCCTCGTATTCTCGCGCGCCTTCGCCCAGGCCAACGAGACCCTCTTCTCCCACGCCTCCCTGTTCACAGGAAGCTACCCCAGCGAAATCGGCCCGCTGGACTACGCCTCCTTCCGGCTGCCCCGGGACGCCCCCACCCTGGCCGCCCAGCTGGCCCGGGCCGGCTACCGCACCGAGGCCGTGGTGGCCGGCGGCCACATGAACGTCGCCTTCGGCATGGATGCGGGCTTTCAGCGCTTCGCCTCCATGCACGACTTCGGCAACTTCCAGCAGACCGTGCCACACGCCCTGGAGCGGCTGGCCCTGCTGCGCGACGAGCCCCGCCCCTTCCTGATGCTGGTGCACGGCTACGACGCCCACACCCCCTACGTCAAGCCGGGCCCCCTGCTGAAGCTCGAGAGCCCGGGCTACCAGGGCGAGCTGACCGCCCTGGCGCGGGATCCCATGTTCTACGAGTCGGTCTGCGACGATCGCTACTACCCGGGCTTCGAGCCCGCCATCCTGGTGGGCCCCGACGGCACGCCCTTTCCCAGCCCCAGCGACTACGAGGAGCTGCGGGCCTACGCCCTCGATCACCCCGAGGAGGGCGTGCCCCTCAGCTCCGAAGACCTGGATTTTCTGCGGGGGACCTACGACGCGGCCCTCAGCCTGGCCGACTACCAGGTGGGCGTGCTGCTGGAGGAGCTGGAAGCGCTGGACCTGGCCGCCAACACCGTGGTGCTGGCCTTCTCCGATCACGGCGAGGACCTGCTGGACCACGGCTTCTTCAACCACCGCGTCAGCCTGCACGACAGCAACACGGCCGTGGTGCTGATGCTGCGCGGGCCTGGCATCGAACCCGGCCTGAGCCAAGCCCCCGTGGCCCTGACGGACGTGCTGCCCACCTTGCTGGAGCTGGCTGGGCTGCAGGCCGCAGCCGGACGCGGACGCTCGCTGCTGGCCGAGCCCGACCCGCAGCGCGCCATCTACAGCGAGTCCGCCCTGGGCCAGAAGTCCGTGCGCACGGCCGACGGCCGTCTGATCATGCCGCGGGACGCGCGCCTGCCTGCGGGCCCGCCCCCCGAAGCGCCCCCGCTGTCCTGGCTCGACGACGACCAGCGCAGCCGCCTGGACTGGGGCCACCCGCTGACAGCGGATCTCTGGCAGGCGCTGCTGGAGGCGAGCCCATGAGCGGGCGCAGCCTGGTGGCCGGGCTGGCCCTGCTGCTGGCGGGCTGGGCTTGCTGGCGCGTGCTGGGGCCGCGCCAGCCCCAGCGCCCCGCCCTGATCGATCCCCTGATGGCGCGCATGGATGGCGACGGCGATGGCCGCCTGAATGCGCAGGAGTTCCAGGCCCTGGCCCCGGCCGCTACCGCGCTGGAGGTCTACGACCTGGACCGCGACGGGTGGCTGGAAGACTGGGAGCTGGAGCGTCTGCTGCTGCGCCTGGACGCCGCCTGGTTCGCCTGTGCAGGGCAGCGAAGAAATCCCCTGCCCTGAGATCAGGGCACAGCCTGGCGTTCCACAACGTCCTTGGGACTGCGGCCCGGCAGGTCGCCCTCGTCGGGCATCGGTAAGACATGCAGCCAGGCCAGCATCCACAAGTTGGCTGCCAGCAGCGCCAGCCCCAGCAGCAGGAGCTTGCCTCCCGGCTGCTTCAGGTAGCGCTTGATGGAGCGGCCAAGCATGATCCCTCCTACCTGAACAGGAAGCGGATCACATCCCCTTCCTGCACCTGGTAGTCGCGGCCCTGCGTGCTGATGGAGCCCGCGGTGCGCGCCGCGGCTTCTGAGCCCGCCGCCACCAGCACGTCCCAGGGCACCACCTCGGCCCGGATGAAGCCCTGCTGCATGTCGCTGTGGATGCGACCGGCAGCTTCCACGGCGGGCGTACCCGCCGGCACGGTCCAGGCGCGCACCTCGGTGCCCACCGTGGTGAAGAAGCTGACCAGGTCCAACAGCTGGTAGCCGGCCTCGACCACCTTCTCCAGACCCGAAGCGCTCAGGCCCAGCTCTTCGAAGAACTCGGCGCGCTCCTCGGCGGGCAGCTCGGCAATCTCGGCCTGCAACCGGGCGCGCACCTCCACCACCGGGGCCCCCAGCTGGCCGCCGGCATGCCGTACGCGCAGCACGGCGGGATCATCCTCGGCCTGCTCGTCGCCCAGGTTGGCCACCAGCATGACGGGCTTGATGCTGAGCAGGAAGAGATCCTGCAACAAGGCGACCTCGTGTGGTGGCAGGCCCATCACCCGCGCCGGCTGCCCGGCTGCCAGGCCCGAGCGCAGCTTCTCCAGCACGGGCAGCAGGCGCCTGGCCTCGCGATCCCCCCCGGTGGCCGCTTTGGCCACGCGCCCCAGACGGCCTTCCACCGTCTCCAGGTCCTTGATGATCAGCTCGGTCTCCACCAGCTCCAGGTCGCGCAGCGGATCCACCGCCCCGTAGCGGTGGGTGACATCCGCCAGCTCGAAGCAGCGCAGCAGGTGGGCGATGGCGTCGGCCTCGCGGATATGGGCCAGGAAGCGGTTGCCCAGGCCCTCGCCCTGGGAGGCGCCCTGCACCAGGCCGGCGATGTCCACGAACTCCAGCGTGGTGGGCGTGATCTTCTCGGGGGCGTAGAGCGCGGCCACGCGCTGCAGGCGCTCGTCGGGCACGGGCACGATGCCCCGGTTGGGCTCGATCGTGCAGAACTCGAAGTTCTCCGCGGGGACCGCGATGGAGGTCAAGGCCGAAAAGAGGGTGGACTTGCCCACGTTGGGCAGGCCGACGATGCCGCAGGAGAAGCCCATGGGAAGGTGCCTTTCGCTCGCTGGCGCGAGAGAGGGGGACGTTCCACATAGCCCGGAAGGGCGCGCGCTTCGAGGGGATGCGTGGGCAATCCCCACACCGCCACCTCCCACACCCCCGCCCGGCCCGCACCCTCTGGGCGTCCCGCTGTCATGTTCCGGCCCGCGTTGACCCTTTCTTTACACCACTTCTCGCCCCCGGTGCTCTCTTGTGGGTGTCGGGCCATATCCGACGCTTTCACTGAAAGGTTCAACTCGAATGCCGGTTTTCATTATAGCACTCCTGCTGACCTGCTGCGCCCCCCTCGAAAAGATGGACGCCCACGAAACCACCAATGACACAGCGGTGGAGTCGTGGGCCACCGAGGCCTCCCGCACGCCGGTCGCCATGCCGCCTCCGCCCATCTGCCGGGACCTTCCTGATGCCTGCCCCGTCTGCATCGAAGGTTTCGCCAATTACATGCTGCTTTCTCGCGCAATCTGGTACGAGCGGCCCATGCCCGGCGCCGTGGACCCCCAGCTCGAGCTGATCGACGCCCAGGAGCGTTCCTACTTCCAACTGCTGGATGAGACCGAGAGCTGTGCCGATGTGAAGCTGGCCGTGGACGAGGTCGTCGCCGCCCGCATGCACTGGTTCGTCTACGGCAGCGGCTTCGAGGAGGAGATCACCGTCCAGTCGCGCCTGATCTACTTCTAGACGCCCACCCCGGAGCGCCCGCTTCCCGCTGTGGGCAGACATCGCAAGAAGCGTTTGCCCACAGTCGGAACCGCGGATAGTGAGGGGTGTCGGTGAAGACGGGCGCCCACCCGAGCGTCGTCATCAAGCCCTTTCGAGCCCACGAGACCGGCATTTCGCCATCCGGAGGGCTCGCTGGAGGTGGTCGCCTCATGGGTCTCGTGCTGCACAAGAAGGGCCCGCCCGTCCGGGCGGGAGCGATGCAGGCGCGACACCCCCAGCGATCCTGTGGTATGCTGCTCGGGTCATCGCGGTCAGAACGCGACAAAGGAAAATCAAAGAACAACGTGGCTATCCTGGACGAACCACCGCGAAGGGGGCGTCGCGGTCCGCGGCATTGCCGGCGGCTGCTCCACCCACGCCACGTGCCCGGCTCCCACATCACGGCGAACAGCACGGGCAGGTAGGAGACCAGATGGAAGTGGCCGAGCTCACTCGTAGGGCGATGCAGAAGAAGAGCTGGACCTACCAGGTTCTTGCGGAGAAGGCTGGCGTCAAGCCGAACTTCGTACGCGAGCTGCTACGGAGCCGCGGAAAGCCGCCCCGGGCCCGCCGCGGCGGCGCCACGGCACGCGGTGACCACAGGTACAAGCACCTGGCTACGGCCCTGGGCGAAAAAAACCTTGGCATGTCGATCGACGAGTTCCTCGACATCGTCGAGGAGTGGCAAACAGGCGACTACAAGAAGAACCTGGACAGATACCTCGGCGAGGTGAAGGACGGTCTGCGGCTCATGGGGGCGGATCCGAGGGCGCAGCGGATCGTGGACCTGGCCGCCCAGGGAGAGATCCTCTATCAGGACGTGGCGACCATGGCAGAGGCGATCAACTCCGAGCGGCCGGCTCCCAGAGCGCGGGAGAGGAGAGGGCGCACCCTCACCGGCCCGGTGCGCCTACTGGAGAGCCAGGGGCGACGCTTCGCAGGTCGCAGCTTCGCCGGGGCGGGCCTGGGTGCCGAGCACCCGGACCGGGTGGCCCTTCGGCAGATCGCCTGTGCGTGTGGCAAGGCCGAGCACAGGCGCAAGAAGGTCTTCGCCAGCCTATTCCAGAAGCTGGCCAAGGAGTGCCCGTCCTCCCTCGAGAGGATCCTGGGTTCGCAATAGGCGCAGCACGGATTCGCCGGGCTGATCGTAGGGAGCGTGATCGTGTCCTTGGCGGCACCAGCTCTGCTAGCGGCGCTCGCAGCGGGTTGCTCCTGCTGTCGGGACAGTGATGGAAGCAGCCGGCTTCCGGCCCCGAAAGTGGAGTACACGGCCTGTTCAACGGTGGAGGCGGGGCCGGTCTGCGTCAGGGCGCGAGACAAGAAGTCCCTTGAGTACCCTGACATCGCTCTCTGGATCCCGGCATCCACCGATGAGGTGATCGAGGCCGAGGTCGATGGCAGGTCCATCCCCTGGACGCCCACCAGCCATCGCGGCGGATGCCGTGCATCCATCTCCGCACCAGGGACGGCGCGCGAGCTGGTGCTGCGCTTCGTCGAGAGAGCGCCCGGCGCCAGCTGGCGCCTGTCCCTTGGGGCGGCCCCCCCCGGCCACTACCTGATCGAGACTGCCAGGCGGTTGCCCGCGGGGCAGCGCTTGGCTTTCCTCGAGGAGAACCTCTGGCGCACCGAAGGGGATCAGCTCGGACGGCTGTTGGGCGAGCTGGCGAGAGCGACCGCCGCCTCTCCGCGCTCCGGCGAGGGCCCTGCCGGTGACGAG
>CAYVQL010000107.1:0-31081 GCA_964454135.1 uncultured Enterobacterales bacterium
GCCCGGCAATTCAATCGGCTTTCAACCTTGGCAATGCATCGGTTGGCCGCAAGGAAGACCGAGCCCGCCTATCCGCACTCGGCGTAGCAGTTGCCGCCGCGTACGTTGCCGTACTGGTCCGTGACCTCGATGCAGTCGTAGCCCTGGGGACAGTCGTCGACCGAGTAGCAGTTGACGCCGCAGAAGCTGCCCGCATCCTGTTGAATGCAGAAGTTGGCGGTGCCGCCGCATTCCAGATCGGCGTCGCATTCCTGGCAATACAGGTCACCTGCATCGTAGCAGGAGCCGGACTCCAAATCGCAGAACTCGCCAAAGCTGCAGTCCACCTGCGTGTCGGTGCAGCCGCCGGCGACGCACTGCCGGTCCTGACAGATCTGGCCCGAGTAGCAGTCCTGGTCCACACGGCAGCCCTCGGTGCACTGGTAGTACTGGATGTCGCAGTAGCTGCCATAGGGGCAGTCGTTGCGCGCCAGGCAGTCGACGTCTTCGCAGGAGCCGCCGATGCAGGCCTCGCCCTCGCCGCAGCCGCTGTTGTCGTTGCACTCGAAAGAGGAGGGGTCCTTGCTGCAGCCTGTCAGCGCCAGAGCCGACAGAGCGATGAGCAGGGTGCCGTTCGTGAGAATCGTCTTCATATGTGTCATGATGTCGCCTCTTGCTTCGCGCATCGGGCCTTGCTACTCGATGGCCGCCGAGCTCTCCTCGTACAGATCGTAGGTGACGTGGATCACCGAGCCGGAGGGAGGGAGGGAGTCGAGGGAGAAGACGACCTCGTTCTCCTCCGCGTCGTAGTACCAGATGGTCTCGCCCAGCAAGCCCGTGTCTCCGGAAAAGACCTGCTCGTCGTCGATCACCACCTCGATGGTCTCTTCGATGGGCGTGGCCGAGAGCTCGAAGCGGCTGAGCAGACCAGACGCCGTCAGGCCCAGGTTCTCGGCCACCACCGCGAAGTCATCCGCGCAGATGCTCTCCACGATGCCGAAGTTGGCCTCAGCCGCCGCGGCGTAGCGGTAGCCGGGCGAGGCGTTGACGCCAGAGGCCGAGCAGCCCTCGGGGACGTTGCCGATCACCCCCGACATCTTGAGCGAATCTCGGGAGCTGGTCATCTTGAGCATGCGCAGCGCGTCGATATAGGCGTGCGCGGAGCCCGGGGAGTAGTCGTCTTCGTCGGAGACGAAGATGATGGAGAGGTCCGCCTCGGGACGCAAGAAGCCCGCGTTCTGGCCGCTGGCCAGGGGATCGGTCAGGGCCAGCAGGGCGGCCTGCAGGCCCATCTCGATGCCGGCGCCGTCGACGCCCACCTCGACGGCCTCGTTGAAGAGGCTTTCGGCGTTGTCCGTACCCTGCGTGATGTAAGGGGTGCTGCCGCGCAGCACGCCCGCCGTGACCGAGTCGGAGGTGTCGGTGGAGACCACGCCGATGTGGTAGTCCACCAGGCCGCCCACGAAGTAGGCGATGAAGTTGTCGAAGGTCTCAGACAGCTTCTCGCGCTCTTCCTCCATGGAGGCCGAGCTGTCCACCACCAGCAGGATGTCCACCTGCGAGGCGACGGTCTGGTAGAACACGTCCACATGCCCGTGGCTGATGACCTGGTATTCCTGGCAGCTGCCGAGCGAGGCCGCCAGCAGTCCAAGGCCGAGCGCGCTCATCACGCGTCGCTGCATTCCTCTTGCGTTGCGCATGGTTTGCATCTCCTTGCCGCTACTCGAGCACGACGTTGTTGATGGGCTGCAGGTTGAGCCCGCCCGCATAGCCGTATGACACGTATTGGTCGTAGCCGTAGACCATGATGCCGAAGTGATGGTCGCCCACCACCTGGTAGACGCCCTCTTGCAGCTCGACCCAGGCACGGACGTATTCGCCGTTGCCCACGTCGTCGAAGCTCTGGGCCGCGATGTCGATGCCGTCGATGCTGACCGTGGTGCCCGCCTCGCAGATGATGGAGGCGAAGTTGTAGGCGTAGGCGTTGGGCACCAGGATGATGTAGTCGGAGCGGTACTGCTCGGAGGGCGGGATCAGCATGAAGGCGGGATCGCCGATGCCGGTCATGGCGATGCTGCCGATGTCGTCCTCGCCCACGATGAACTGGCCCAGCAGGAAGGGCTTGTCCGACCAGGCCACGAAATCCGTGGTGGAGGAGATCTCCACGTGCTCCCCGGCGTTGAGGGTCAGCGGCGTGCCGGGTATGGTCGGCTCGATCTCGATGACCGTGTTGTCTTCCGAGGCCAGGAAGCGGAAGAGGTCATCTTCCACGCCGCCGTAGCCCAGCAGGGTCTTGCGCGGGTAGGTCTTGGGCGCCACCATATGGGTGCCCCAGCTCTGCAGCGGGAAGATCTGCTCTTCCAGGTGGTCGCAGGCCCAGGTGTCGTCGGGGATGAAGGTGCAGGGGCTGCCGCCGAAGACGGCCACCGGCTTGTCGGCGACCACCGTGGTGCCGGTGGGATCCTGCTGGTCGGTGGTGGTCTCGAGGTTGATCAGCTCGAACTGGTTCAGCTCGAAGGTGGTGGGCGTGCCGATCTGGAAGCTCGGGATGCTCAGGCCCGGCTCCACCGCGAAGGTGGGCGTGATCGTGACGCTGGTGACGCCCTCTTCCATGGCCGCGACGGTCATGGACCCGAACATATCGTAGCTGCCGTGGAGCCAGTGGGAGTAGTGGTTGTGGTGCCTGGCCATCACGATGTACTCGGTGCCCAGGCTGCCGGCGGGCAGCAGCAGCGAAGCGTCGTTGGAGTAGGGCTGGCCGCTGTTGTCCAGGGGGTTGAACTGGTAGGCGGTGATGGGCACGGTGGAGGTGACGCGCAGGGCTATTTCGGCGATCTCGCTGCAGGGGTTGGGGTCCTCTGCGGGAGAGCCGGAACGACACACCGAGTAGGTGTCCTGCTGGATCTCCAGGATCTCGAGATCGCCAGCCGCCACCGTGGCGCTGGTGACCAACCCCGAGGAGGACTCGATGGAGACATCGGCGTTCAAGGTCTCGTTGGTGTTGGACACGACGATGGCGTAGGTCATGTCCACCAGGTTGTGCAGGTCGGCGGCCACGTATTCGCAGCCGATGTAGGACTGCGAGAGGCTGGACTGGGCGCACAGGTCCATACACTCGCCGTTGAAGCAGGAAACCCCGGTGGTGCCGTACTCGCAGGTCTCGACGAACTCCCAGGAGCTGCCGTCTTCGGCGCATTGCTCCACGGTCTGGGCGTCGGCGCAGTGCAGCTCGCCAGGGGTGCAGGACTGGGCGGAGGAGCACTCGCCGTCCACGCAGACCATGCCGTCACCGCAGTCCACCTCGGTCTTGGTCAGGCCGTCGGCCTGGCAGGTGGCGACCGTGTTGGCGTCGAGGCAGTAGATGGTCCCCGGCTCGCAGGACTCGGGCAGGCACTCACCCTCGGTGCAGATCTCGCCCACCTCGCAGTACTCCCGGTTCCAGACGCTGCCATCCTCGGCGCAGGTCTCGACGATCTCCTGGTCGTAGCACTGTTTGAGCCCTGGTTCGCAGAAGCCCGCGCCCCCGCCGCAGGCCACGCCCACCAGGGGCAGGCTGGCGAGGAAAATGCTGCCCGCAGATCGACCCAACCAGGGTCCTTTCGAGGTTTTCCGCGGGACTGGGTCACAGCCCTGGCGTGCCGGTCGTTCTTCGTTCGACATGGGGCTATCCTCCATGTTCCTGGACCCGCCCTGGGTATGCTGCGGACGACAGAAACGCAATGACGGGGATCGCCCTTGCGGGCCCGTCCCCCACCTCGTTTGCGCAGCGGCGCGCTATAGTCTTGCAGGGCCGATTCTGTGCGGCCCAGGCATTGCCATGCGAACCGACGGTGTCAGAGATGCCGCCCCTCGAGGGCCCAACGACTGCGGAGCACAGGCTGGAGCGCCATGACCTCGGATCGAACGAAGACCGATTCCCTCCTCTCCCCAGAGCGAGCCCGCGGGCTGCTTCCCGTGTTGCACCTGGTCCATCATGCCGATGCCCGGCGCATCGGCCAGCGGCAGATCGTGCCCCAGGAGGGGTCGCTGCTGTTGGGACGCAGCCAGCCATGGTTCTCTGCGGGCGCGCTCGATGAGAGGCGCATCTCGCGGCGTCATGCCGAGCTGCGCTGGCGGGACGGTGTGCTGGAGCTGCGCGATGTGGGAAGCCACAACGGCAGCTTCGTCAATGGCCGGCAGGTGGAACGGGCGCGCCTCGAGCCTGGCGACGTGCTGGGCATCGGGGGCCTCTTGTTGCTCTTCCAGCTGGGACGGCCGGGCGAGCCGCACGCGGTCTGCCCGTCCATCGTCGGGCGAAGCGACGGCATGGCCGAGGTGCTGGACCAGGTCTCGCTGGCGGCCCGGCGCGACACCACGGTGCTCTTGCTGGGAGAGACCGGCGTGGGCAAGGAGCTGGTGGCGCGCGAGGTCCACCGCCAGAGCGGCCGCAAGGGGCCCTTCGTGCCGGTCAACTGCGGCGGCGTCTCCCCCGGCTTGCTGCAGAGCGAGCTCTTCGGACATGCCCGCGGCGCCTTCTCCGGAGCCGAACGGGCGCGCAAGGGCCTGGTGGTGGCGGCCGAGGGAGGCACGCTCTTTCTGGACGAAATCGGCGAGGCTTCCCCCGAGCTGCAGGTGGTCTTCCTGCGCCTGCTGCAGGAGCGTCAGATCCGCCCCGTGGGCGCTGATCGCCCGCAGTCGGTGGATGTGCGCTTCGTGGCCGCCACCAATCGCGAGCTGACCGCCGAAGCCGAGGCCGGACGCTTCCGCGGCGATCTGCTCAGCCGCCTGTACCGCTGGGTGGTGCGCATCCCGCCGCTGCGGGAGCGACGCGAGGACATCCCGCTGCTGGTGGCGCACTTCGTGGAGCAATTCGCGGGTCGCGCGCTGCCCCTGCGGCGCAGCCTGGCCCTGCAGTTGCTGCGGCACGACTGGCCCGGGAACGTGCGCGAGCTGGAGGCCATCGTCGAGCGCCTGGTGGTGGCCCGTGGCCATGCCCCCAGCCTGGACCTGCCCCTCTGGCTGCCCGACGCCCTCTCGCAGACCAGCCCTCGTTCCCTGCCAGCGGCCAGCGCCCCTTCCGCCGCGAGCCCGCCCGCGCGGCCGCAGCGGCCCCCGGGAGACGTGCTGCGCGAAAAGCTGGTGGCGCTGGGGGGAAATGTGCGCGCCCTGGCCACGGAGCTGGGCGTATCGCGCAACAGCCTCTACCGCTGGTTGCGCGAGGAGGGCATCGATCCGCAGTCCTGCCGGGGGCGCTGAAACCCGATCCGCGGGTCGGCGGGCGGTGGGTGTACACTGGACAGGAGCGCCCTCCTGCCGAGCAACGCCATGCGTCCATTCCTCCTCCGTCTCCTTCTATGCGGCCTGGTCTGCGGCACCGCGCCCCTCGAGGCCGGCGACCGGGGCCGGCTATACGTGATCGGCACGGGGCCGGCCGGTCCCGAAATGGCCACCTTGCAGGCGCTGGAGGCCCTGGAGCGCATCGACGTCGTGGCGGCCCAGCAGGACCACCTGCGCATCTTCTCCGAGCGCATCGGGGACAAGAAGGTCCTGTTCGATCCCCTCGTCGGCCTGTGGGACCTGGACGGTACACCCTGGGAGCAGCTGGAGCCGGCCCAACTGCCGCAATTCCGCGCCGAGCGCGCGCGCCTGGTGCGCGAGCGCGTGGCCCGCATCCACGCGCTGCTGGCCGATGGTCAGGACGTGGGGCTGCTGGACATCGGAAATCCCAGCCTCTACGGCCCGGCCCACTTCTACCTGGAGCTGATGCAGGAGCACGAGGTGGTGATCATCCCCGGCATGGGCAGCGATGCGGCGGCCATGGCCGCCCTGGGCAAGTCGGCGCTGCCGGCCTTCGACTCCAAGTACCTGATCCAGACCGCGCCCTACTCGCTGCTGGACGGCGACGACGACGCGGATCGGCGCATCCTGGAGCACATGGCGCTCTACCCCTCCACCATGGTGCTCTACATGGCGCTGCAGGATCCCGAGGAGCTCTTCCGCTCCCTGGGGGAGGTGCTGCCTGCGGATCTGCCCTGCGCCGTCGTCTTCTGGGCCGGGCATCCCGACAAGGAGCGCATCATGCGCGGCACGGTCGCAGACATGGGCGCCAAGCTGGCGAAAGACCCGGAGCGGCTGATGGGCCTGCTCTTCCTGGGGCGCTTTCTGGAGGGCAAACCCTACCAGGGGCACTTGCCTGCCGACGACCAGCACGCCATGGAGTCTATCGACCCTGCGGACCACGAGGCGCCATGAACAAGCAGCTCCATCAGCTTCGCCCCTTGCAGGCGTTTCGGGACAACTACGTCTGGGTCTTCTCCACGGGTGAAGGACAACTGGCCGCCGTGGATCCCGGGCAGGCCCAGCCCGTGGAAGCCGAACTGGCCCGCCGCGGGGCGCGCCTGAGCCACCTGCTGCTCACCCACTTCCACCCGGATCACTGTGGCGGCGTGCTGAAGCTGGAAGAGCGCCATGGACCGATCGTGGTTGGCGCCGCGGCCGATCGAGCGCGCCTGCCCCCCCTGGATCTGGCCCTGGAAGGCGGAGAAGAGCTGCAGCTCGGACAGCGGCGCTGCCAGGTGCTGGCGGTTCCGGGCCACACGCGGGCGGACCTGGCCTACCTGGTCGAGGGCGCCCTGTTTTCAGGCGACGCCCTGTTCAGCTTCGGCTGCGGACGGCTCTTCGAGGGCGATGCTCGCCAGATGTGGAACAGCATGAAGAAGCTGCGCGCGCTGCCCGACGAGACCCTGCTGTGCTGCGGCCACGAGTACACCGTCGCCAACCTGCACTTCGCGCGCCACCTGGAGCCCGACAGCGAGGCGCTGGAGGCAGCCTGGGATGAAGCCCTCGAGCGCCAGAGCGAGGGGCTTCCCACGCTCCCGACACCCCTGGGCGAGCAGAAGCGCCTCAATCCCTTCCTGCGCTGCGACGATGCGGATTTCGCGCGCAGCCTGGACCTGCAGGATCTCGCCGCCGGCAAGGTCTTCGCCGAGATTCGCTCCAGGAAGGACCGCTTCTGAACCGCGTGGATGAGGCTTGGCTGTGGAAGAGCGCGTGACTCGACTGCTGCGACAGGACGTTGGCCGGTTGATGGAGCTGGCTGGGCTGGGGCGCTCCCTGCCAAGCGAGACGGATCGCGATGCCAGGCTGCGCTGGCGGACGGCGGCCCAACAGGGGCACCCCGCTGCCCAGTACCTGCTTGGGCTCTGCCTGGAGGAAGGCGCGGACGACGAGCCCGATCCTGCGCAGGCCTTCCGCTGCTACCAGAGCTCTGCTGAGCAGGGTCATCCCCTTGGGCAATACGGCGTGGGCCGCTGCCTGGTGGAGGGCATCGGCGTCGCCCAGGACAAGGCCCTGGGCACGGCCTGGTATCGGGAAGCCGCCAACCAGGGCTTCTCCCTGGCGCAGTGCGCCTACGGTCTTTGCCTGATGGAGGGCAACGGCGCCCCGTCCGATCCTGCGGCAGGGCTGCGCTGGCTGCGAGAAGCGGCCTCCATGGGGCACGCCATCGCCCAGGCTCACGTGGCCGCCTGCTTCGAGTTCGGCGACGGCGTGGCGCAGGACAAGGCGCAGGCCTTCGCCTGGTACGCCCGGGCGGCGGAGCAGGGGCTGGCCCACGGCCAGTACTGCCTGGCGGCCTGTTACGAAGAGGGCCTGGGCACGGTGCGCGACGAGGCGCAGGCCAGGGGCTGGTATCTGCGGGCGGCCGAGCAGGGACATACCGACGCCCAGTACGAATACGCCATGCGCTGCCAGCGCGATGGCGAGGTGCAGCAGGCCCTGCACTGGCTGCAGCGGGCGGCGACGAGTGAACACGCGCAGGCCGTCCACGCCCTGGGGCTGGCCTGCGCGCGGGGCGAGGGTTGCGAACAGGATCTGAAGCAGGCCGTGACGCACTTCGAGCGCAGCCTTGCGCTGGGGTATGAGCCGGCCCGTCGAGGCCTGTCCCGCGCCTCGGCAGAGCTGGCGGCCGATCCGCTCGAGGTGATCCTGGATTGCGTCAAGCAGGGGGATGAGAAGGGCGCTCGCGAGGCCGCTGGCCAGCTGACGGGCGCCAGTCTTCCCGGCCCGAGCGTGCGCCAGATCGTGCTGGAGCGACTGCTGCCCCTGGCGGACTGCACGCCTCCCGCCACGGCCGCCATTCTTGCCCTGCTCGCAGGCATCTTCGCCGAGGCTGGCAGTGACGCGCGGGCGCTGGCTTCCGTGCTGGTGAAACGTCTGCCAGCGAACCTGTGTCGGGCCCTGGTCTTCCAGGAGGAGGTGCAGCGCTGCTGGCAGGCGGTGCAGGGCCCCCTCGACCAGCAGCTGGGCGTACAGCTCGCTGAGCCGCCACCCCAGCTGCTGGCGGCGGTGGCCGACAGGCTGCCGGAAGAAGCCGCCTGCTGGGGAGCGAGCGATGGTCTCGTCCGGGGAGCCGTGGCCATGTTGTGCCGTCATCGCGAGGTGCGGCGCGCCGCGGCCCTGGACGCCGAGCTGCGGAGCGCGCTGGAGAGCGCGATGGCGTGGCACGCCTCCAGTCGCTACCTGCAGCGCCTGTTGGCGGCGCCGGATCAGGAGCCGCTGCTGGTGGTGGAACCCGCGGGCGGAAGGGCTTGGGTGACACGTATCGATGGCGTCAGCGACAACCGACAGCTGCTGGCGCTGCTGCAGCACGCGCTCTGCCGCGACCTGGGCATGCCTGAGCTGACCGCAGAGGTCCTGGCCGTCTTGCAGGGCAGCGGTCCGCGTCGCTGCGCGTCGGAGGTCGTCGCTCATTGGGCGCTCTGCCAGTGGACCGCCGCTGGCACGCGGCAGCCGGGCCCCGAACACCGTCTGGCTCCAGAAGCCGGACCCGCCGAGATCGACCTGTTCGAGGGAACGCGAGCCCTGCTGCTGCTTGCACCGCAGCGGTCAGTCCGCTGGCCCGCCGCTCGCATCTTCAGCGGGCTGACCGCCAGCGTGGAGCGGCTGCGAGCGCTGCATACAGACGAAGCGAATGTCTTGTTGGCGCGCATGATTGCAGCCAAGGGGGCCTGAGCCTGCTAGCAGGAGCCCATGCAGCATCAAGACTCAGGCTGGGAGTTCCGCATCGATCGCGGTGGTACCTTCACCGACGTGGTGGCTCGCGATCCGGACGGCGCGACGCATGTCCGCAAGCTGCTGAGCTCCTGCCCGGAGCGCTACGCCGATGCACCGCTGCACGCCATCCGCCAGCTGCTGGAGCTGGGCGGGCAGGCGCCCATCCCGGCGGAAGCCCTGGCGGCCGTCAAGATGGGCACTACCCTGGCCACCAACGCCCTGTTGGAGCGCCGCGGGGCAGCAGTGGGTCTGGTGGTCACCCGCGGCTTCGGAGACCTGCTGCGCATCGGCTACCAGGACCGCCCTGAGCTCTTCGCGCTGCGCATCCGCAAGCCCCAACCCCTGGCGCGGGCCGTGGTCGAGGCGCAGGAACGGATCCTGGCCGACGGCCGTGTGCTGCACCCTCTGGAAGAGGGCGCCCTGCGCAGCGAGCTGAAGGCACTGCGCGCTCGCGGCATCGACAGCCTGGCCGTTGTGCTGCTGCACGCCTACGCCCATCCCGAGCACGAGCTGCAGGCGGGGGCGCTGGCGCGCGAGCTTGGCTTCGAGCACGTCAGCCTTAGCCACCGGGTGGCGGGTGAGATCAAGGCCGTCAGCCGCGGCGACACCACCGTGGCCGACGCCTATCTCACTCCCGTCATCAAGGGCTATGTCGCCAGCGCGCGCGCCCAGCTCGGTCCCCACGTGAGCCTGCGCTTCATGCAGTCCAGCGGGGGGCTGGCCGATGCCGAGCGCTTCTCGGGCAAGGATGCGGTGCTCTCGGGGCCGGCGGGGGGCGCGGTGGCCTGTTCGGCCATCTGTCGCCAGGCGGGCTTCACCAAGGCCATCGGCTTCGACATGGGGGGCACCTCCACCGACGTCAGCCGCTTCGACGGCCGCTTCGAGCGGGTCTACGAACGCCTGGTGGCAGGAGTGCGCCTCAAGGCGCCTTCCATCGCCATCGAGACCGTGGCCGCCGGGGGGGGCTCGCTGCTCTCCTACGATGGACGGCGCTATGCCGTGGGTCCCTCGAGCGCGGGGGCCGATCCCGGCCCGGCCTGCTATCGCCGAGGCGGCCCCGCCGCCTTGACCGACGCGAACCTGGTCCTGGGTCGCATCCAGGCCCGCTGGTTCCCAAGCTGCTTCGGTCCGAACGCGGACCAGGCCCTGGACGCCGCCTCAGCCAGCGCCCGCTTGGACGAGCTGGCCCGCGATGAGCGCAGCCCGGAGCAGGCCGCTGCGGGCTTCTTGCGCATCGCCAACCAGAACATGGTCACGGCCATCAAGGACATCAGCGTGGCGCGAGGCTACGACGTGCGGGAGTACGCCCTGGTCTGCTTCGGCGGCGCCGGCGGGCAGCACGCCTGCGCCGTGGCCGAGGAGTTGGGGATCGCGACGGTGCTGATACACCCCCTGGCGAGTGTGTTGAGCGCCTACGGCCTGGGCCTGGCGGACGCCCGGTTCTCTGCGGTGAGGCCCGTGCTTCAGCTGCTTACACCCGAGCTGCGACCCCAGCTCGAGAGGGGATTTCGCAAGCTCGAGGCCGACGGCCTGCGCGTACTGCGGGCGGAGGGCTTCTCCACGGAACGCATCGAACACAGGCGCAGCCTGGAGCTGCGTTACCAGGGCGTCGACGCCGGCCTGGCGCTGGAGCCCGGCCCCGGCTTGTCCGAGCGCTTCGAGACCCGCCATCGCGCCTTGCACGGCTACGCCGATCCCGGGGCTGCGCTGGAGGTGGTCAACCTGCGCGTGGACAGCGTGGGGCTGGTGCCCAAGCCCGGCGTCGAGCCCCAGTCCTGCCGTCAGACGCTCCTGGCCGACCGTGATGCAGAGGAGCGCGTCAAGGCGTTCTTCGAGTTCCGGGATGCAGACGGCCGCCGCAGCTTGCAAGCCTGCGACACACCTGTCTTCCTGCGTCATCAGCTAGAGCCGGGCGCCATGCTGCGGGGACCCGCGCTGATCATCGAAGAGCTCTCGACCACCGTCGTGGATCCTGGTTGGACCGCGCGCGTCGATGGCCTGCAGAACCTTGTCTTGGAGCTGGCTGGCTCCCGCAGGGGCCAAGAGCGCCTCGCTGCAGCTTGCGATCCCGTGCAACTGGAGGTCTTCAACAACCTCTTCCGGTCCATCGCCGACCGCATGGGTCATGCGCTGGAGCGCACCGCGCACTCCATCAACATCCGCGAGCGCCGCGACTTCTCCTGCGCCGTCTTCGATGGGGAGGGTGAGCTGGTCGCCAATGCGCAACACATCCCCGTTCACCTCGGCGCCATGGGCGAGAGCGTGCGCGCCATCCTGCAGGCGCGCGCCCACGCGCTGCGACCCGGCGAGGTCTACCTGAGCAACGATCCCTACCACGGCGGCTCGCACCTGCCGGACATCACGGTGGTCTCCCCCATCTTCCGCGACCAGGCGCGACCCGTCTTCTTCGTGGCCAACCGCGGGCATCATGCCGACATCGGCGGCGTGGTGCCGGGCTCCATGCCACCCCTGGCGCGGCGGCTGGAGGAGGAGGGCGTGGTGATGCACGCCCTGCGCATCGTCTCGCAGGGCGTCTTCGACGAAGAGGCCGTGGTGGCGGCGCTGCAGGACGCGCCCTGGCCGGCCCGGGACATCGGCGAACGCTTGAGCGACCTGCGAGCCCAGGTGGCGGCCAACCGCAGCGGCCAGACCATGTTGGCCGAGCTCTGCGACAAGTACGGCCTCGACACCGTGCGTGCCTATACGGGGCATGTGCGCGCGAACGCGGCCGCCGCCATGGGTGAGCTGATCGCTGGGCTGCCTGACGGCGTGCATCGCTTCGAGGACCGCCTGGACTGCGGCGCACGTATCGCCTGCGCCCTGCACGTGCGCGGCGACAGGTTGCGGGTCGACTTCAGCGGCACGGACAAGCAGCTGCAGGGAAACCTGAACGCCCCCCCAGCCGTGACCCTGGCCGCCGTGCTCTACGTGTTTCGCAGCCTGGTGGGGCGCGACATCCCCTTGAACGGGGGCTGCCTCGATCCCATCGAGCTGCGCATCCCTAGGGGCAGCCTGCTGGCGCCACACCCTCCCGCCGCAGTGGCCGGGGGCAACGTGGAGACCTCCATGCGCGTCACCGACGTGCTCTACGGGGCGCTGGGCGTCATGGCCGCCGGCCAGGGCACCATGAACAACTTCAGCTTCGGCGCGCAGGGTTTCGGCTACTACGAGACCATCGGCGGCGGATCCGGCGCCGGCCCCGGCTTCCACGGCGCATCGGCTGTGCACAGCGCCATGACCAACACCCGTATCACCGATCCCGAGGTGCTGGAGCGACGCCATCCCGTGCTACTGCGCCGCTTCGCCCTGCGTCGCGGCTCCGGGGGCATGGGGCGTTGGCGGGGTGGCGACGGGGCGCTGCGCGAGGTGGAGTTCCTGCGCGCCATGACCGTCTCCATGCTCTCTCAAAGGCGATCCCTGCGCCCATGGGGCATGGCGGGTGGCGGCCCGGGCGCGGCGGGACGCAACCTGCTGCTGCGTCGTGATGGCTCGACAGAGGAGCTGGACGGCTGCTTTTCGCTGCAGGTGGCAACAGGTGATGCGCTGCGTATCGAGACGCCAGGTGGCGGCGGATGGGGAGAAGAGGAGTGATGGACGCCCGCATCGCCATCGTCGGAGCGGGACCCGCGGGCCTGGTCACGGCGCTGACCCTGGCCCACTTCGACCCCAACCTGGCCCAGCAGCTGGTCATCCTGGAACGAGCGGTCTTTCCGCGTGACAAGTGCTGCGCCGGCGCCCTGGGGGAGCGCGGCTGGAAGGTGCTTCGTCGCTTGGAGGCCGTGCCCGATATTCCCCAGGTGGAGCTGCGCGGCTTCCGGCTCCTCAGTGGTCTGCCCCCAAGGGAGCGCCGGCATCCCCGGCGCATCGGGAGCGTGATCCGTCGCTTGGAGCTGGACGCCGCGCTGGCCCGCATCGCCCAGGAGCGAGGCCTGCGGCTCGAGCAGGGAGTGCGGGTGCGAGGCTTGGAGGAGCGGGGCGACCTGGTGCGGCTCGAGACCGAGCGCGGGGCGCTGGACGTGGCCGCCGTGGTGGGGGCCGAGGGCGTGGGCAGCGTGGTGCGCCGCTCCATGGGCGCATCGATCCCCGGGCTGCACGTCCAGGCCATCGAGGTCGACACCGAGCCCGCGCCGGGCGACCCGCCGCGCGACATCCTGCAGTTCGACGTCTCCGACTACGGCCTGCTGGGCTACGCCTGGGACTTCCCCACCCTGGTGCAAGGCCGGGAGCTTGTCTGCCGGGGCCTGTACGCGCTGCGACCCAGGGAGGGCGGGCCCGAAGGCCTGGCGCCGATGGCCGAGCCCGCCCTGGCAGCGCGCCTGGAGTCCCTGCTGGCGTCACGGGGGTTGAGCGCCGGAACCGGCTCGGTCAAGCGCTTCAGCGAGCGCGGCTTCCAGCCGGGCACGGTCTTCGTGATGGGCCGACGACTGCTGGTGGGAGAGGCCGCGGGCATCGATCCCCTG
Source organism: uncultured Enterobacterales bacterium (assembly GCA_964454135.1). Taxonomy (GTDB): domain Bacteria; phylum Myxococcota_A; class UBA796; order UBA796; family JAFGLY01; genus CAYVQL01. The sequence continues at coordinate 13,473 of CAYVQL010000107.1, forward strand.
TCCGGCGAAGGCCTGGCGCACAGCATGGAGTACGGTTGGTTGGCTGGACGTTTTCTCGCCAAGACCGCATTGGAGCCCGCAGCCCTGGCGCGCTGGCAGCGTGTGGTGACACGCTCGCGGCTGGGTTGGGATCTGCGCATGTGTCACCGGCTGGTGCATGCCCTGTACGGGCCCAGCCGCGAGCAGGTGGAGCGCATGGCCTTGAGCGGGGACCACTTCATCGCCGGCGGTCTGTCGCGCTTTGCAGGGGAGCTGGCCAATCCCTGGATGATGCTGCGGGTCGGAGCGGATGTGGTGCAGACCCTGCAGCGCATGCGCAGGCAGAAAGGCCGTCACAGCGCTCGCTGACGCGTCGCTCAGATCCCGAGACCGTAGAAGACGAAGACCGCGCCCCCGTCCGTGGCCCCGTCGTCCTCGCCGCTGGCTCCGATGAGCAGATCGTCGTAGCCATCGCCGTCCACGTCGGTCACCAGGCAGGCCAAGCCCGCATAGTCGGCCGCAGCCTGGCCTTCCACGTAAACGTCGGCGTCCGACAGCAGCAGGCTGCCACTGGTGAGGGGGCCGTAGAAGACTCCTGTGGCCCCCTCCGCGGCACCGGAGGTGCCCTCCTTGGCCCCCGACAGGACGAGGTCGTCGTTGCCGTCCCCGTCCAGGTCTCCGTAGCTGACCCCGGAGCTGTTGTCGTAGGCTGTGGACACGTAGCCCAGCTGGCCCTGGTAGTTCTCGCCGTAGATGCTCAGCCAGGCGTCGGAGCTGCCATACTCCCCTGTGATGGGCCCGCTGAAGATATCGACCCGGCCGGCCCAGGAGCCATACGTGCTGTCGTAGATGTCCGAGGCGCCCAGGTCGATATTGCCGTCGCCGTCGACGTCGCCCACCGGCCACAGGGTGTTGCCGTAGTAGTACATGGCCGTCAGGCCCGAGAGGCGCGCCAGGTAGACGCTCACGGCATCGTGGGTGCCCGGAGCCAGGCCGCCGTCGAAGACGTAGCCCACGCCGCAGCCCATGAAGGAGCTGCAGGAGGTCGTGCTGTCCACGCTGCCACCCGCGCCGATCTCGTCGTCACCGTCGCCGTCCAGGTCCCCGAGCCAGGTGACATGGTTGCCCAGGGCGGCCGAGGTCTCCGAGCCGGTGATGAGCACGTCCGCCTGCTCCAGGTCGAAGCTGCCCGCGATGAGCGGCCCCAGGAAGACAGCCACGGCGCCAGCACCCGAGTAGGGCGAGTCGTAGCCGGTGGAGCTGAGCAGCAGATCGTCCTGGCCGTCGCCATCGAAGTCGCCCCTGCCTCCGACCCAGGCACCCACCTGGTCGTAGTCCGCCGCGCCGGTGATGGTGATGTCCGCGTCCGAGGGCCCGTAGCTGCCGGAGGCGATGGGGCCGAAGAACACCCACACCGAGCCGGAGCTGGATCCGGCCAGGTCATCGAAGGAGGCGCCGATGGCCAGATCGTCGTAGCCGTCGCCGTTCACGTCCCCCAGCGGGACCACGTTCCCGGCCTTGTCCCAGCTGTCGTCGCCCTGGAAGTAGAACCAGCCGGCGGACAAGTCCTCCGAGGCCGAGAGGGGGGACAGCAGGCCGTAGACAGCGCCGTTGTAGTCGTCGCCGTCGCGGAACGCTCCGGCGAGCACATCCTGCAGACCATCATCATCCATATCGACGGCGGCCAGGCTGCCGCCGGCGCCGATGGAGGACTCCGTGCACAGCAGCGCGGCGTCGGCGTCGGCCGTGGTGTAGCTGCCAGCCAGCGCGCAGCTGTTGGAGCCACCGTCGCAGTCGTCGTCCGCACCGTTGTTGCAGACCTCGCTGGCGCCGGGGTTCACGGAGGCGTCGAGGTCGTCGCAGTCGTCCGACGAAGCGCTGTGGCCCGAGGGCTGACTGCAGGCAGTGGAGGTCGACGTCTCGTCGCCATAGCCGTCGCCATCGGCGTCGACGTACCAGGTGCTGGCATCGATGGCGTCGTCCTCGTCCACATCGCCATCGCAGTCGTTGTCTTGCCCGTCGCAGACCTCGGCGGCATCCGGGTTGACCTGGGCGTCGCTGTCGTCGCAGTCTGCGAGGCCACCGGCCTCGACCGTGCCGCTGGGCTGGGAACAGGCCGTCACGCTCGTGCTGTCATCGCCGAAGCTGTCGCCATCGGCGTCGGTGTACCAGGTGGGGGCGTCGTCGGCGTCGTCTTCGTCCTCGTCCCCGTCGCAGTCGTCGTCCTTGCCGTTGCAGAGCTCGGTGGCTCCGGGATTGACGGAGGCATCGCCGTCGTCGCAGTCCGTGTCGTCGTCCGCGACATAGCCGCTGGGCATGTTGCAGGCGATCAGCCAGTCGTCAGCGTAGCCATAGCTGTCGCCATCGGCATCGGCGTACCAGGTGGAGGCGTCCGCGGCGGCGTCTTCGTCCACCTCCCCGTCGCAGTCATCGTCCACGCCGTTGCAGAGCTCGTCGGCGCGCGGGTTTGCGGCGGCGTTGTCGTCGTCGGAGTCGGTGGCCGGCTCGACGTAGCCTTCGGGCGCCTCGCAGGCCTCTACCGCGGTGTCGATGGTGCCGAAGCCGTCACCATCCGCGTCTTGATACCAGGTGGCGGGGTCCACGGCGTCCTCGTCCGTCTCGCCGTCACAGTCGTTGTCCTCACCGTCGCAGCGCTCGTCGGCGCCGGGGAAGGTCTGCTCGTCCCAGTCGTCGCAGTCGCCGGCCTGCTGCACGTGGTCGTCCATGGTGTCGCAGACGACGAAGGAGATGGTGTCGTTGCCATAGCCGTCGCCGTCGTAGTCGGGATACCAGGTGTAGGCGTCGATGGCGTCTTCGTCCACCTCGTCGTCGCAGTCGTTGTCCTCGTCGTCGCAGACCTCGGCGGCCTGCGGATGGGTGCCGGCGTCTTCGTCGTCGCAATCGGTGGCCCACTCCTCGTCCACATGATTGTCGGGAGCCTCGCATGCCGGGGTGGCTTGACCTGCTCCGAAGCCGTCGCCGTCGCTGTCGAGATACCAGGAAGCGGCGTCGATGGCGTCGGCTTCGTCCACCTCGTCGTCGCAGTCGTTGTCCACGCCGTCGCAGCGTTCTTCCGCCAGTGGATGGATGGAGGCGTCGTTGTCGTCGCAATCTTCATCCGCGAAGCTGCCGTCTCCATCCTGGTCCAGGATCTCCTCGCTGCAGCCCGCCAGAGCGAGCAGCAGCAGGGTGCAGGCAGGGGCCGAATAGAGGAGTCTCATGGAGCTGTTCTCCTTTTCTCTTGTTCGCCGTTCAACCTGACGCGGCAAGTGTATCGTACCCCGAGATGCAGCTCGAGACCGGAGCGGCCGGACAGCGCCTCGCACAGCTACTGCGCGGCACCGGACTCCCGGGCCAGGATCCAGGCGGGCGAGGCCGGCTGCATGGACAGACTGACAGCTGCGGAAGCTGAGAGGGAATGGCGGCAGGTGTCGGGAAGGCGCGTTGCGGACCGCCCGCTCCTACGGCCCCACCTGCAGCTCGCCCCAGGCCTGCACGCGCGTCTGCATGTCCACCATGAACACCGGGTAGTCGTCGTCGGACAGCTGCAGCTGGGGATCCTCGTCTGCGTCGACGCGCAGGCTGTAGGAGACCGTGCCGCCCGTGCAGGAGCCCAGGCTCATCACCACGGCGTGGTAGCTGCGCCGCTCCTCGGGCAGCGCGGCGCGCAGGCTGGGGCAGCCCCCGGCGCTTGGCGAATGGCTGCAGCCGTGGTTGTCGTTGGCGAAGAACAGGGTGCATTGGGTCTCGGCGTCGTTGAGCAGCAGCGCCAGGTCGGCGGCGCTGTCGGCGCTCACGGTGTCCACGGTCAGGTCCGTCTGGCCGGCGGCCTCGAAGCTCCAGACGTCCATGACCTCGCCCTGGCAGCTCAGGCCGGATTCGCCTCGATAGTCGCCCTCGAGGGCCTGGGAGGCCAGGGAGCTGTGGATCCACGAGCAGAGGTTGTAGGCCCGCGGGGCCACGGTGTAGACCTCTTCTTCCCAGGTCCACCGCAACAGGTCGCCCTCGCGCTCGGCGCTGCCGTAGGCGTGTCCATCGTGGGCCACCGGCATCCAGCTCGGTCCGGGCAGCTCGTAGCCCACGTCCGTCAGGGCGTAGCCAGTCAGGAGCGCGTCGCCGAGCTGGCCCCAGGACTCGAGCTGCACCTCCTCCGCCCAGGCCAAGCGCAGAGCCGAGTAGGCGCCCGAGGGCAGCCAGCTCAGCAGCGGCGACGGCTGGCAGATGGCCAGGCCACGGTCTTCGAGCACCTCGGCCTGCATGTCCAGGTCTAGGTCGCAGCCTTCGCAGGGCTCCTGCGCCGGGCTGCCCTGGAGCGCGATCTCCAGATCGCAGACCGTAGTGAAGCAGTCGTCCTGGCCGAACCCCGTCACCAGCCCTGCCAGGCCCGAGAACGCGGGGCCCGCGGCGCTGTCCTCGGCGGTGGGGGAGTCACCGGGCTGCGCGCTGTCCTCGGGACCGAAGGACTCCGCGGGCTGGGGGCTGTCGGCGGGCGTCACGGGATCCGCCGTGCAGGCCAACGCCAAGGCCAGAGGGCTGGCCAACTGGAACCGCATGGACACTCTCCGTCTGCGAAAACATCGCCTTGGAAGGGCGCTTCGATGATAGCACGACACTCGGTTCGGCGTGCGGCTCCTGGGAGAGGCGCCGCTGCTGCCCAAGCTGGCCTCAGGGGGCCGCAATCCCGCTCCACGGAGGCCTGACAGGGCCTGGCAGGCCTGCAAGTGCTCCCGAAGCCGTCAGGCTGGCGGCCGCGTCGACACGAGTCCCAGCGCAACGCTAGCCCTCGACCTCCCTCCCCATGCCCAGCAGGCGCCTGCTACGCGCGGCGGCCCGGGCGTGGGCCAGGGCTCGATGCACAAGAGCTCGGCTGCGCTTGGCGCTGGCCACGGAGAAGACCCAGGACGCGACCAACAGGACATAGAGCGCGAAGTAGTCGACGAAGGCCCCGTGCGACGCGGACCTGCCGAGGTCCCACCAGGTCATCAAGGCCAGCAGGCCGGTGGCCAGCCCGCCAGCGAAGGTCGCGACCCACGGCGTCAGGCGCGCGCCCGAGAGGATGACGGCCAGGGGAACGAAGTAGGTTCCCGGATCCGCCACCAGGCCCGGGGCTCCCTCGGTGGGCTCCAGCAGCGCTCCGAAGGGCACGGACAGCGCCAACAGGACGTCCATCGTCACCGATCCAAGGAGCAGGCGGCTGGAGATGCGGTGCTTGCGCAGCCAGGCCAGCAGCAGCGAGCTCAGGGCGATCAACGACACACTGGCGAGCATGATGGCGAGGGGCTTGGGAGCGAGGGCAAAGAGCTCGTCGGCCGACGCGCCGAACGACAGGCCCAGACCCAGGCAACCCACCACGATGCGCACCAGCGCGGCAACGCGCTCTCCGCGAGTGATGGCCGTGGCCAGAATCCCCTCGGCCAGCGGGTCGGGCGCGTCGTCTTGCCGCTGCGCCGCTTCGCTCTGCGATTCGGCGCGGGTCCAGTGCGCCAGGAGCTCCCGCGCCTCTGCCAGGGCCTGATTGGCCCGCTCGTTCTCTGGCCATAGCGCCAGCGCCTGCTCCAGACCGCCGCGCAGCAGATCCCAAGCCTGCGTGACCTCGTCACCGGCGCCGGGCCCACGGGCGACGGCCCGGCGCAGGCTGTCCAGGTGGGGCAGGGCCTTCTGGGTCAGGGCGTGGGAACCCGAGTGGGCGCGCCAGCTGGCCAGGGCCTGCTCCAGCTCCTCCAGCAGGGCCTGCGCGTCGGGGGGGCGCTCCTCGGGCCAGCGCGCCATGGCCCGCATGCACAGGGCCTCGAGCTCGGGCGGGGTGTCCGGAGCCAGCGTCGAAGGTGGGGGAGGTGGCGCGCGCAGGACCTGGCCCAAGACGATCTTGGCCGTATCTCCGTCATAGGCGCAGCGACCCGTGAGCAGAAAGTAGAGCACAGCGCCAAGGGCGTAGACATCCGCGGCCGGCCCCACCTCTTCGCCGCGAGCCTGTTCCGGGGCCATATACGCCGGCGTGCCGATGACGCTGCCGGCCTGAGTGCATTGCGGGGACTGCCCGAGGTCGCCCTCGCCCGACCCCACCTTGACCAGGCCCCAGTCCAGCACCAGCACCTCGCCGAAGGCGCCCACCATCACGTTGGCCGGCTTGAGGTCGCGGTGGATGGCTCCCAGGGAGTGGGCGTAGGCCACGGGCTCGCAGAGACGCAGAAAGATCTCCATGCGCCTCTCCAGGTCCATCACTTCCTGGTCCACCAGCTCCTGCAGGGTTCGACCCTCGACCTCCTTCATGTCGTAGTAGGGCCTGCCGTCGGCCAGGTGACCGATGCTGTGCACGGGCACGACGCCGGGGTGTTGCAGGCGAGCCGTGATGCGGGCCTCTTCCATGAAGCGGCGGGCGTTGTGCGGCTGGCCCTGGCGCAGGAACTTGCGGGCGACGTGGCGGTCCAGCCGCTTGTCGTGCACCAGGTAGACCTCGCCCATGCCGCCGCGCCCCAACAAGTGCAGGGGCGTCGCCGCCTCGCTGCGCAGCGTGCGTTCCAGCAACCTGCGCAGCAGGCCCGAGCAGCGCAGGCGTCGCTCCGGCTCGGGCATGAGCAGCAGGTCGCGAAGCTGGACGAGCCAGGCAGGGAGGCTCAGGGGAGGGCGCGAGGTGGCGCGCAGCAGGGCCCCCAGGCTCCAGAGGTCCGAGGCCGGAGTGGCGTGCGCTGCGGACCCTAGCTCGGGGGCGGGATCCCAGCGCGCCCAGCTCTCCACGCCGCGCGGCAGGGGATCGAGCAACATGGGCTGCCCGTCCGAGCGAATCCAGAGGTTCGCTGGGCGCAGGTTGCCGTGCACCTCGCCAGCCTCGTGCAGCGCTTCCAAGGCGGAGGCGACGCCGACGACCACCCTCAGCCAGGCTTCCTCGGCAGGACGCGTGGCTGCCCAGTCCAGCAAGGGCTGCCCCTGGGCAGGATCGCGCAGGATGAGACCTCGCCGGGCATCCACGATCCTGCAGCGCGCCAACACCGGGTGGGCGACGGAGGGCAGCTCCAGCTTCCCCTCGCCCAAGCGCTCGGGGCGCAGCCGCTTGACGACCGCCCGGCCCGCTTCCTCCTGATCCTGGGCCAGGGCCACCTCGCCGTTGGGGCCCCTCCCCAGCAAGGGCTCCCCCTCCGCTGTCCGTTCGCCATCCTGGGTGAGGGTCCACCAGAGCTCCTCCAGGGTGGCGGCGGGAGAGAGGCTGGCGGCGACCGACGCCAGGCGGCGCTCCAGCCGGCAGCGTGCGCAGCCCGACAGGTGGTCCAGCACTTGCGGGGAAGGGGGCTCGCGCTGCAGCTCTTCGGTCGTCGGATGCATGGCCTGCATTATAGCGGCGGAGGCGGGCCGTACCGGCCCGCAGGTTCATCATCAACAGGGCGCCGGATCCTCGTCCCCGCTGGGCTGTGTGCTGCAGCTGGCGCCGGATCCCACCGGATCCAGGGGGGCGCTGCAGCAGGCTCCCTGGATCCCCAGGGCCGTGGCGATGAACGCGGCGGCACAGCCCACGCCGGCCTCCACTGCCAGGGCGCCCTGCTCGCAGTTGCGGGCGCAGGCGCCGCATTCCATGCATGCATCGCGACGCATGATCATCGCCTTGCCGCCTTCCAGGCCGAATACCCCGTGAGGACAGACCTTCGTGCACATGCGGCAGCCATTGCACCTGGACGAGTCCAGGCTGAGCGTGGTCACGTCGGGCAGGTAGGTAAAGCGTTCCATGCGGGACTCCTTCAGGCGCTGATGCGAGCGCCGATCCACAACCCGATGGCGACCAGGGCTGCCAGGATCTGCAGGGGCACGGCGCGACGCATCTCTTGCAACACACCGGAGGGAGAGGTGTAGGTGGAGGCCCCGGTGAAGTTCATGGCCAGGAAGGCCGCCAAGGCCGGGATGAAGAGCAGCAGGGCCGCCAGCTCCAGGCGGCTGGACCAGGCCGCCAGATCCCGCAGCGGGGCCAGGACGGCCAGGCAGCCCCCGGCCAGCGCCAGTCCCACCTGGGCGCCCTTGAGCGAGAAGGCGCGCCCCGGCAGCCAGGGGAGCGCCAGGGGCGTGATCACGGCGCCACCCAGCACGGCCAGCCCCACGGCTGCAGCCGCCACCGAGCCATGCCGCAGGACGTTGTCCAGGTAGCTGCCGTCGCCGCCCAGCCCGGCCAGCAGGAAGAACGCCACGGCCACCAGCGAGCCCCACTTCACCGCGCCCACCAGCTCGACAGGCACCAGCACCAGGCGCTCGCGCAGCGAGAAGCCCTTGCGCCGCATGGCAGGGCTGGCCTTTCCCCCCATGTCCAGGAAGGCTGGCAGGTGGCGGGCCTCCACCGGGCCGTAGCGCACGCGGAAGCCCGTGCGTAGGCGCACCTCGTGGGCTGCCACGCCCGGCGCCCCCAGCTGGGGCACGATCAGGCGCCTGTGCTCGACGACCTGCGCGAGCCCGCAGTCTTCGATGCGACGTACCAGCTCTTCCGTGCCAAAGCTGCCCTTGCCGGCGGCGCACCAGACGTTGATGCCGTCCGTGTCGAGCACAAGGACCCATGCGTCGCGCCCGGGCATGGACGACCTGAGCGCATCGAAGCTGAGCTTGTAGTTGGCGCTCACCAACACAGGTGATGATGCATCAGGGCTGCCCAGGGCGTAGAGACCTGGGGCGACGAGGTAGTCCATGCGACCCACACCCCAGCGCGCCAGGAAGGCGCCCTTGCGGTCCCTGCCGGTCAACTGGGCGCCGACGCGGGGCAGGGGGCCGACCGGGCTGGGCTGGGTTCCCTTCACGAAGGGCTGCTCGCCCACCGCCGCCAGGCCCTTCTGCAGTCCGCAACAGGAGCCGCCGCTCGGTTCACTGCATGCCACAACAGCCTCCTTGGTCACCGGGGGCGCAACAGCCGGCCGCGCAGGCCGCGCGCAGGGCTTCCAGGAAACGCCGCACGCCCCGGTAGGTCCGCTGCCGGTCGGCCGCGGGCAAGAAGCGCTCCAGCAGCTCGGCCGCGCCGGCGATGCAGTCCCAGACGCGCGCCAGGACCACGGCGCCCTCTGCCTTCATGATCAGCTCGAAGGCCCGCCCGTCGTCAGCGCAGCGCCGCTTTGCCAGCAGCTTTCGCTTCAGCAGGGGCGCCACCAGGCGCGTGGTGGTGGACTTGTCCACATCCAGCGCCTCGTGCAGCGCCGAGAGCCTGAGCCGCCCGCCCGCCTGCTCCACTGCATCCAGGATCAGGAACTGGGTGAAGCTGACGCCCTCGCAGAAGGCCTCGCCGCGCTGAAAGATGCGCGCGGCGCGCCCCAGCTCGGAGACGAGCTCGATCAGGTCGCGGTCGGGGTGGGAGGACGACATGGTTGTAATGTACAACTAAATCTATGGGCGGTCAAGGGCCCTCAGCGTCTTTGCTCCATCGTGGCTCCCTCCTGCTGAGCCAGCGCCTGCCTGCGCAGGCTGCCGACGAAGATGCGCCGCAGCCAGGGGAGCAGGCGCATCAGCGCGAAGAAGAGCTGCCCCGTCCTGCCGCCGCGCCTGCTGCGCAGGCTGCCCAGCTCCAGCGCCACGTGACCCGGAAAGCCGGGCAGTCGCAGCCGGCCCTCGCACAGGAAGTAGGCGGCGTGCAGCGCCACCAACCCGGCCGCCACCAGGGTGGCAGGGCTGACCACAGGAAAGCGCCCATCCTCGAAGAGCTCCCGCTGCCCCGAGAGCGCACGCAGGAAGGCCTGGTATCTGCGATCGCTGCCCTGCACGTCGTCGGCATCGAGCTCGAAGGGGTAGATGTCGCTGAAGTAGTGCCCGCCCGGGGGGAAGGCCGTCAGGAAAACGTGATGCAACACAGGTCCCCCGGTCAGACCCAGCTTGCCCTGCCTCTTCAGAGCGCGCTGCAGCTCGATGAACATGGCGCTATCCATGGCGTTGACGACCAGGTCGCTGCGCGCCACCAGCGCGTCCACGTTGTCAGCGCTGATCCCTTCGGGGAAGGTCTCCACGGCGGTGTGGGGGTGGATGCGACGCAGGTGGGCGGCCAGCACCTCGCACTTGGCCCGGCCCAGATCCGCCGCCGTGCTGGGTAGCTGACGGTTGAGGTTGGACGGCACGTAGCGGTCGAAGTCGGCCAGGAGCAGGCGCCCTACGCCCATGCGCGCCAGCGCGATGGCGCAGGGGCCGCCCACGCCCCCGTTGCCGGCCACCAGGATGGTGCTGGCACGCAACCTGTCCTGCTGCTGGGACGAAAACACGCCGATATTGCGCTCGAAGACCTGGGCGTAGTCGAGCTCGCCGGCAAAGGAATCGCTGTGCTCTGTCCGCCTGGCCATGCGGCGCTCCTGCTCTAGCCTTAATAGATTTCGCACAGATCGAACTCCCCCAAGGGCTGAGGTTCCACGTGAAACCCGACCGCATCTACCACCTGGTGCCCCAGAGCGAGCTGCGGGCCGCTGTGCTGGGGCAGAGCTACCGGCCGGCCAGCCTGGTGACCGAGGGCTTCATCCATTGCACCGGGGAGCGGCAGCTGGTGCTGGTGGTGGCCAACACCTTCTTCGCCGAGCTTGACGAGCCGCTCCTGCTGCTCGACATCGAGGTGCCGCAGCTGCGGGCCGAGCTGCGCTGGGAGGCGCCCGTGCCCCCGGCGGGTGCCTTCGACCCTGGCATCGGTGTAGGGAGGCTCTTTCCTCACCTCTATGGCGCGCTGAACCTGGACGCGGTGGCTGGGTTTGGGCGCCTGGCACGCGAGGGGGGCCGCTACCAATGGCCCCGGCGCATGATGCCGCTGGTGACGTGGCCCCGCTGACCACGCGAGCAGCTTGTTCTCCTCCCGGACTGGCGAGATGTTAGCGTCTTCGCAGGAGGTCCCCAATGCAGAAGAGCCCCGTCTCCCCATCCAAAGCCTATCGCCTGCTCAATCCCGGTCCCGTCGTGCTGGTCTCCGTCGGCGACGGTGAGCGAGACAACCTCTTCGCGCTCACCTGGTGCATGCCGGTCCGCAAGGAACCGGGCATGGTGGCCCTGCTCTCCGGAAAGCGCCACCACTCCTACGGCTTCATCGAGAAGACGGGAGAGCTGGGCATCAACATCCCGGACGCCAGCCTGACGGACGCTGTCCTGGGTTGCGGCTCCATCACCGGGGCCCGGGAGGTCGACAAGTTCGCGCGCTTCGGGCTCAGCCGCCAGCCAGCTCGCAAGATTCGCGCCCCCCTGGTGTCCGAGGCCATGGCCAACCTGGAGTGCCGCGTGGTGCAGGTGACGGACATGGGCGCCTCGGCGCTGCTGGTGGCCCAGATCCTGGTCGCCCAGGCCTGCACCCGGCGCTGCCCTGGGGGTGACTGGAACTTCGAGGACGATCTGCAGCTGATCCACCACCTGGGAGGTGCACGCTTCGGCGTCACCGAGCGCGTGATCGTGGCAAAGCGCGGATAGCGCATGCGGGGCCGGCTTGACAAGCCGCCCGCCGCCGTGATCCCGTGGGGAACCCGCCATGTCAGGAGCTGATGCATGGAATTCTCCCTGACCGAAGAGCAAGAGATGTTCAAGAGGGAGATCCTGCGCTTCGCGCGCAGCGAGATCGTCCCTCGGGTGCAGGAGCACGACGCCCGCTCGGCCTTCGACCGGGCCTCGTGGGACAAGCTGGGACAGATGGGCATCTTGGGGCTGCACTTCCCCGAGGAGTACGGCGGCGCAGGGGCCGACGTGCTGACCACGGTGCTGGTGGGCGAGGCCCTGGGGCAGGCCGGGGTGGACGGCGGCCTGACCCTCTCCTACGGCGCCCACACCTACCTCTGCGCCGACACCATCTTCAGCCACGGCAGCGAGGAGCAGAAGCGACGCCACATCCCCTCGCTGGCCAGCGGCGAGCGCATCGGCTGCATGGCGCTGACCGAGCCCGGCGCCGGCTCGGACGCAGCCGCCCTGCGCACGCGCGCTGAGAAGAAGGGCGACCGCTGGGTGCTCAACGGCAGCAAGATGTTCATCACCAACGGCAGCATCGCCGATGTGGCCGTGGTCTACGCCAAGACCGACCCCGCCATGGGCCACGCGGGAATCTCGGCCTTCATCGTCGAGAAGGGCACACCCGGTTTCTCCGCCAGCCGCGATCTGAAGAAGCTGGGCGCCTGCACCTCGCCCACCTCCGAGCTGGTCTTCGAGGACTGCGCCATCCCCGAAGAGAACCTGCTGGGCCGCCGCGGAGCCGGTTTCTTGATGGCCATGCAGACCGTGGAGTGGGATCGCAGCGCCCTACTGGCGCCGGTGCTGGGCGCCATGGCCTTTCTGGTGGAGCGCAGCAGCCGCTACGCCCAGGAGCGCCAGCAGTTCGGCCGGCCCATCTTCGCCTTCCAGGCCACGCGCCAGAAGCTGGCCGACATCAAGATCTTCCTGGAAGCCGCCCGCACCCTGGTCTACCGCGTGGCCTGGTGCAAGGACCAGGGGCGACCCCTGAACCACCTGGAGGCCGCCATCGCCAAGCTCTTCGTGGGCGACTGGTCCCTGGCGCCCACCAACGACGCCATGCTGCTGCACGGGGGCTACGGCTACTGCCACGAGTACGACGTGGAGCGCGTGTTTCGCGACGCGCGCCTGGCCCCCATCGGGGGCGGCACCTCGGACATCCAGAAGCTGATCATCTCGCGCATGATGTGAAGAGCCCAGGGGTAGGAAGATGGACTTCGATTGGACAGAAGAGCAAAGAGCACTTCAAAAAGCCCTGAAAGACCGCCTGGACGAAGCGCTGCGCGACGAGCTCGAGGCCTTGGAAGAGGCCGATCCGGCGCAGCTGGAGGCCACGACCCGCGGGCTCCTGCGACGCCTGGGCGGGCTGGGCTACCTGGACGCGGCCGAGCCCATGACCTTGCTGGCCGCGCAAGAAGAGCTGGCGCGCGTCTCGGGCTCCGCCTTCCTGGCCGTCGAGGCCTCGGCTCGCCTCTGCGCCGGCCTGGTGGCCGAGCACGGGGGCCCGCAGCTGGCGGACGACATCCTGGATCCCTTGCTGGCGGGGGAGGCCGTTGGCGCCGTGGCCGCAAGCGACGAGCCCGAACCCGGAGGCTCACAGGTCATGGCGCGGGTCCAGGGCGACGTGTTTCTGCTGTCCGGGCGCAAGCCCTTTGTGACCAACGGCCCCTTCGCCGACTGGCTGGCGGTGGTGGCCTCGGTAGAGGGCGGCGACGAGGCGCAGGGCGTCTTCATGCTGGAGGCGGGCTCATCCGGCCTGCTGCGTGGACCGCGCCTTGCGACCCTGGGATACCGCGGCCTGGCCGTCTGCAGCCTGGAGCTGGACCAGGTCCAGGTCCCGGCGGAGCGCGTGCTGGGCCCCTTTGCCGAGCCACAGGCCCTGGCGTCGCTGCGCGCCCGCGAGGACATGATCCTCTGCCTGGCCTCGGTGGGCCTGCTGGAGCGCAGCTACGGGGCTGCCAAGGCCCACGCCGCAGAGCACCAGCGCGACGGCAAGCCCATCCTGCGACGGCAGCAAGTGGCCTTTTCCCTGGCCGAGATGCTCACCCAGCTGCAGACCGCCCAGTGGATGAGCCGCCGCGCCGCCTGGCTGCTGGCCACGGGCGGCGCCGAGGGCCATGTGCTGCTGCGCTGCGCCAAGGTCTTCGCTTCCGAGGCGGCCGAGCGCGTGGCCTCCGACGCCATGCAGGTCTTGGCCGGCCAGGGTTATCGCGCCGGAAACGCCGTAGAGCGCGCCTACCGGGACGCCAAGTTCGCGGCACTGGCCGGGACCACCTCCGAGCGCTGTCGCAACCAGATCGCAGCGGCGCTGCTACGTCAGAACCCTGTATAGACCGGAACCGTTCTGCAAGGGCGCGGACCTGACATGGAGCGAAGCCGAAACGAGGAGCGGAAGATGAAGAGGATGCTGTGGATGACAGGGGCGCTGGCCGGGATTGCGATCCAGGGCTGCGCCCATCGCCTGTGGACCCAGGCGCGAGAAGGGGAGGCCCAGATCCGCGTCGTTCAGGGCAAGGGAGCGGGAAACCTGCGCCTGGGCATGAGCAAGGGCCGCGCCGGGCGGCGGCTGGGAGAGCCCGAGGGCATCAAGACCTTCGGCCAGGACGAGAGCTACTGGCACTACTTCGGGCTGGGCCTGTCCGTGAAGTTCGTGGAAGGCAAGGTGGACTCGATCTTCTTCTACAGCGGGGTGCGGGGCGGTTTCGAGCGTGACGACTACAGCTGCTTCCCCGGGGGCACCAAGGAGGGAGTCACGCCCCTCTCCACTTCGCGCGAGGTGATGGAGATCTTCGGCAAGCCCGAGCACCGCGGCGACGAGGACGCGGCCCCCATCCCCTCCCACTGGTTCACCTACGACGCAGGAATAGGCTTTTCCTACCTGCAGGCGCGGGACCAGATGATCTATATGTACGTCACTGAGCTCTGAGGCCTCGCCATGAACATCATCGAGAGCCGTATCGATCCATCCCACGCCGACTACAAAGCCAACTACGAGGCGATGCAGGAGCTGGTGGCCGAGCTGAAGCGTGCCGTCGACCTGGCGCGCAACGACCGCTCGGACAAGGCCCGCGCCCGCAACGCCGAGCTGGGCAAGCTCACCGTGCAGGAGCGCCTGGACGCCGTGCTCGATCCAGGCACGCCCTGGCTGGAGGTGGCGCCCCTGGCCGCCCATGGCATGTACGACAAGCGCATCCACGGCGCGGGCACCCGGGTGGGCATCGGCCTGGTGCAGGGCCGCGAGGTGCTGGTGCACGCCAACGACCCCATGATCAAGGGCGGCACCATCTACCCCATGGGCGTCAAGAAGACGCTGCGCAGCCAGACCATCGCGCTGGAGAACCGGCTGCCCATGATCATGCTGGTGGACTCGGGGGGCGCCTTCCTGCCGCTGCAGTCGGAGATCTTCCCCGACGTGGATGACGGAGGGCGGGTCTTCTACAACCAGGCCTGGATGTCCAAGCTGAACATCCCGCAGATCACGGCGGTCATGGGGCTCTGCACGGCGGGCGGGGCCTATATCCCCGCCATGTCCGACCACGTGGTGCACGTGCAGGGCACCGGGGCCATCTTCCTGGGCGGGCCGCCCCTGGTCAAGGCCGCCACCGGCGAGGAGGTGAGCGCCGAGGAGCTGGGCGGCGCCGACGTGCACTGCCGCCTGTCCGGCGTCTCGGACTACCTGGCCGAAGACGACGCCCACGCCTGCCAGATCGTGCGCGACGTGGTGGCTCTGCTGCCGGAGCAGGACAAGGCCGCGGTGCCCCTGCGGGCACCCAGCCCGCCGCGCTACGACCCGCAGGAGATCTGGGGCGTGGTACCGCGCAAGCTCTCCACGCCCTACGACGTGCGCGAGCTGCTGGCCCGCACGCTGGACGGCTCTGAGTTTTTGGAGTTCAAGGCGCTGTACGGGCCGACGCTCGTCTGCGGCTGGGGCTACCTGCACGGATACCAGGTGGGTGTGTTGGGCAACAACGGCGTGCTCTTCTCCGACAGCGCGCTGAAGGCCACCCAGTTCATCCAGCTCTGTGACCGGCAGGGCATCCCGCTGGTCTTTCTGCAGAACATCGCCGGCTACATCGTGGGCCGCGACTACGAGCGGGCCGGCATCACCAAGGACGGCCACAAGATGGTCAACGCCGTGGCCACGGCCACCGTGCCCAAGCTCACCGTGATCTGCGGCCAGTCCTTTGGCGCCGGCAACTACGGCATGTGCGGTCGCGCCTACTCGCCGCGCTTCCTCTGGATGTGGCCCAACGCCCAAATAGGCGTGATGGGCGCCGAGCAGGCCGCCGACGTGCTGGTCTCGGTCAAGAACGACCAGCTGGCCCGCGCCGGTCAGCCCCCCTTGCCCGAGCAGATGATCGGGATGATCCGCAAGCCCATCATCCAGGCCGCCCAGAAGGAGTGCAACGCCTACCACAGCACGGCCAACCTGTGGGATGACGGCATCCTGGATCCGGCGCGAACGCGGGATGTCCTGGGCCTGGCCCTCGCCGCCTCCCTGAACGCCCCGCTGGCAGGGCGCCACCAGGGCCACGGCACCTTCCGCATGTGAGACGCAGCATGACCAAGCAAAAGCAGCAGCGCGCCTTCCACAAGGTCTTGGTGGCCAACCGCGGCGAAATCGCCGTGCGCATCATGCGCACGCTGCGCGAGCTGGGCATCGACAGCGTGGCGGTGCACTCGCCCATCGACAAAGACGCCCTGCACGCCCAGCTGGCCGACCAGGCCGTCCCCCTGGGGGCGGACGAGCCCGCGGGCAGCTACCTGGACGGCCAGGCCATCGTGAACGCAGCCCTGCAGACCGGCGCCCAGGCCATCCACCCCGGCTACGGCTTCCTCTCCGAGAACGCGGAATTCGCCGCCCTGGTGGACGAGGCCGGGCTCGTCTTTGTCGGCCCGCCGGCCGAGGTGATCGCGCGCCTGGGCGACAAGACCTCGGCGCGGCGCCTGATGGCCCAGGCCGGTGTGCCCATCATCCCCGGCATGCAGGCCGCGGAGCGCGATCCGCAGCGCCTGCGCCAGGCCGCCGCCGAGCTCGGCTACCCCCTGCTGGTCAAGGCCGCCGGTGGCGGTGGCGGCAAAGGCATGCGCGCCGTGCTGGCGCCCGCCGAGCTGGACCAGGCCATCGAGCGGGCCCGCAGCGAAGCTCTGAGCGCCTTTGGCAGCGACGAAATCTACCTGGAGCGCCTGCTGCAGCGGCCGCGCCACGTGGAGCTGCAGGTCTTGGCCGACACCCACGGCCACTGCGTGCACCTGCACGAGCGCGAGTGCTCCATCCAGCGCCGGCACCAGAAGCTGCTGGAAGAGACCCCCTGCCCAGTGCTGGACGAGGAGCTGAGGGCGCGCATGGGCGCGGCGGCCGTCACCGCGGCCCGGGCCGCGGGCTACGTCAACGCCGGCACGGTGGAGTTCTTGCTGGAGCCCTCGGGGGACTTCCACTTCCTGGAGGTCAACACCCGTTTGCAGGTGGAGCACCCCATCACCGAGCTCTGCCTGGGGCTGGACCTGGTGCGCCACCAGCTGGAGATCGCCGCTGGGCGGCCCCTGAAGCTGCGCCAACAGGACCTGCGCCCGCGGGGCTGGGCCATGGAGTGCCGCATCTACGCCGAGGACCCCGCCCAGGGCTTCTTGCCTTCGCCGGGTGAGCTCTTGCGGGTGCAGCCGGCCCAGGGGCCGGGCCTGCGCTTCGACGCCGGCGTGCGAAGCGGCAGCCAGGTGCCCGTGCACTACGATCCCATCCTGGGCAAGCTCTGCGCCTGGGCCGAGGACCGCCCGGCTGTGTTGGCTCGCATGGAGCGCGCCCTGAAGGAGAACGTGGTGCTGGGGGTGCATACCACCACCGAGTTCTTGCTGGATGTGTTGCGGGATGCGGCTTTCCGGCGTGGTGATACGCATACGGGATTCGTGCAGGAGCGCTTTGCGGACTGGAAACCATCGAAGGAAGGGGATCGGATGGCCGCGTTGGCTTGGCTCGGTGATGCAGGCACGGGGGCTGGGCGCCAGGCTGCGAGAGAGCCGCGGGATTCAGGCCGGGCCCATATCGGACCTTGGCGTACGTTGGGGGCGTGGGACCTGTTGGCTTGAGGCGAGGGGGGGGGGAGCGCACGAGTGCCGCGGCCTTTCAGGGAGAAGGCCGCGGCGTGCTGCCCTGGAATGACGGGCCTTGGTCATAGTTTCGGCCCATTGGGCGCCAAGCTGAGTGGGGCGGGTTTTTTTTTTTG
>CAYVQL010000107.1:31091-31218 GCA_964454135.1 uncultured Enterobacterales bacterium
GGGGGGGCCTTTGGGGCCGAAACTTTGTGGGCGCCTTTTTTTTTGGGGGGGGGGGCGGCCCCCCCCCGCACCGCTAGCGCTCCCCCCTCCCCGCGCCTTATGGGCGCGCCGGGGCATCCAAGATGCC
>CAYVQL010000108.1:0-31152 GCA_964454135.1 uncultured Enterobacterales bacterium
GAGACGACCACCAGCCCGCCAGCGCCAACGGCGAGGACGACCAGTTTCTGGCACCTCCACCCCCCGAGACGACTTCCGCTGCCAGAACACCATCCGCGATCACATCCCCCATGGACAGCTGGCGGGGCATGACCGTGGCGTAGCCCCAGCAGCCGTCGAGGGCCGTCGCATGATGCGGAGAATATACTCGCTGCCGAGCAGGTCCGAGGTCCCCCAGCCGTAGAGAGGCGCGAGTCCCCATGTCCAACGTCCACCCGATCCTCCTGGCCTGTCTCTTGGCCACCAGCTGCGATGGCCCGGCGACCACCGAGCCGGCGACGGCGCCCGCGACCGAGGCTCCCTCTCCGCCGCCCAACGCGACGGAAAGCTCGCCCGAGGCGAGAGCCCAGGCGCTCATCGACGCCTCGCCCTTCGCCGAGCAGGCCGAGATCCTCGCCGGGGCCCTGCAGCCCCACGTGCGCTTGAAGCCCAGCCGCAGCCCCATGGATGCCATCCCGCTGGGTGCCTCGCGCCTCGCTGGGCAGCCCGACCTGCCCCAGGGCCAGGCGTGGCCCGTCCACGGTGAGGAACCCATGGCGCTGCTGGCCCAGGTCGACCTGGCGGAGGTGGCGGCGCATGCCCCCGCTGGGATCCTGCCCCCTGCCGGCTGGCTGTACTTCTTCTGGGCCGTGGACAGCGAGGGCTGGGGCTACTCGGCGGAGAGCGCCGACAGCTTCGCCGTGCGCTACTTCGAGGGACCGGTCGAGGGGCTGTCGCGAGTCGAGCCGCCCTCGGGCCTGCCCCCCTGGGCGCAGGAATTCGCTCCCTGCAGCTTGGGTTTTGAGCCAGGCGTGGCGCTCCCCGGCTGGCAGGACCTGCGCTACCCCAAGACCCTGGACCTGGGCCAGCAGCTCGAGGCCTGGTACGAGCTATCGCTGCGCGTCACGGGCTTCGAACCTCCGGGCGGCACCTTCCACCACCTGCTGGGCCACGCCCAGCTTGTGCAGGGCGATCCGCGCGGCCAGGCCGCCAAGCATCGCGGGGGCAAGCCCTATGACTGGAACCTGCTGCTGCAGCTCGAGACCGACGAGGAGGGCCCCAACTGGATGTGGGGGGACGTGGGCACGCTCTACTTCCTGGTTCGCGACGAGGACCTGAGGACGCGGCGCTTCGACCAGGCCTGGCTGGTGATGCAGAGCCACTGAGCTGCCGGTCCTCCTCCCCGGGAATTCCCCTCACAAGCTGCGATCGAGCCCCATCAGGTGGCCCCTCAAGGCCTCGAAGTCGTAGCTCGAGCTCATGGACATCTGGCCTTCCTGGCGCACGAAGGCCTCCACCGACTCGACCACGTACCACTTATGGTTGGCGAAGCTATCGAGGGCGGTGCGATCCTCGACCAGCTGCGCCGCCACGTACTCGCATTGGTTGGAGAGCCAGTAGACATCTCCGACCCTGCAGCCCAGCATCACGCCTATCAGCGAGGTCTCGGGGTCGTGGACCAGGGGCAGGCGCACTACGCTGCTATGGGAGGTGGCGTCTTGCTGAAACTCCCTGGAGCAGATCAGCACTGCGGTCGACGCGCCCTCCTCTTCTGGCACCTTCACCTCGAAGCTCGCCAGGAACGAGGTCCCCTGGCTCTCGCGGCCCAGGTTGAGCAGGTCCAGCACGTAGCTGTCTTCGTCGACGGCGGCGAACTTGGCGGAGTGGGGGAAGCTCATGGGCGGCCGCCCGTCCGCCAGCTCGGGCAGCCCGACGACGCGCGCCTCGGGGTAGTGCGACTCGAACTCCGAGCTCAGGGCCTCGTGCTCGAACCCATCCCTGACGAATACGAACTGGGGAGCGTCCTGGGTGACATCGCCGGAGACGATCAGGGGCTTGGTGTACTCGCCGCTTTCGTAGTCGTCATTGGCTTCCGATCCGTGTTCCACCGGGTAGACGTCGCTGCGATGGCGGTTGCCGTGGTAGTCCGCGACACCGAGTGTCGTGCTGTTGACATAGCTGTAGCTGGCGGGATCCACGGCGTACGTGGCGTCGAACCAGCTGACGGGGGCCTCGGGCGCGCTCAGGTCCTCGGGATCCACCGCGAAGCTCATCGAGCCGCCATCCCCGGCCCCGCCGTCTTCGAAGCTCCAGTTCAGCGTGGCGAAGCGCAGCATGTCGGAGCCGCCCTCATCCGGAACGATGAACATGTCGTGGTGCGGCATGGCGTCGTGCCGTTGCTGGAATTCCTCCAGGCTGCCGCAGACCAGCTCGTCGTCTTCGAGCAGGTCGTACCTGCAGACGTAGCCGTGGGAGACGCCAGCACCCCCTTCGGTGAGGATGTAGACCATCCCGTCCCTGATGGCCGCGGAGGCGATGTTGGTCTGGTTGATGTCGTAGTCCCCGCCAGCCGCCTCCACCAGCGCCTCCCCGTTCAGGGAGAGGGCCAGCAGCAGATCCCCGGTGAAGGGATCCTCCAGGTGCAGCTCGGTGAGGGTCTGCAGGCTGCCCTGGCCCGCCGCGTCGATGACGCGCAACGCGATCACGTCGTCGAAGAGGGTGGCCAGCTGCTCGTCGGACAGCGCACCCTCCTCCAGCTGGATCTTCGAGGGCCGCTGGATGTTGTCGGCTGATGTGGGCTGGGAGAAGGGAAACCGCGCGTCAGCGCTGCAGGTCAGCCCGTCCCACGAGAGCTTCAGCTGCGCCTCGAGCTCCAGCTCGTCCTCTCCCGAGGCCTGCTTCCACGAATCCTGCAGCTCAGTGCCCGTGTCGTAGGGAAGCAGGGGAACCAACCCTTGCACCACATGCGGGCGACGGCTCTTCAGCTCGCGGGCGCCGTCGTACCAGGACCAGGTCAGGACCGCTTCGTGGGGACTCGACGCGCCTTGTCCGCAGTCCAGCGTCCACTTGATGGCGTTTCTGGCAGCGTCCTGCCTGTCGCGCAGATCCTCGAAGGCGATCAGGCAGGTATCGCAGCTCAAGGGATCCTCGCCCGCAGCGCCCCCGGTGTCCGCGCTGTCCGCGCTGTCCGCCTCGTCTTCCCCCTGTTCGGAGGAACCGGTGTCCTCCAGCCAGGCGCTGTCCGCCGGCTCCGCATCCCCTCCCTCGCCATCCTCTCCCGAGGTCGAAAGGGTCGCAGGGTCCACGCAGGACACCAGCATTACTGGGATGGCGAAGCGAAGAAGGGACATGGCGATTTCCAAAGCTCACGGGGGCAAAGCAACCGTGACGCAGCGACATCCACCCCTCGACAAGACGAAGGGAAGGGGTCACTCCTGCAATAACGAAAGTTAGGATAACTCATAAATTTCCAGAAAATATCTAAATACTTAAAATTAACTCCGACTTCACCACGGTAGTAGGGGACGTCCCTGGGACAGGTCCGTCCACCCTTGCTTCTGCGCCAGCCTGCGCCAGCCTGCGCCAGCCTGCGCCAGCCTGCGCCAGCCTGCGCCTACTCGAACACGAGCTGCGAGCAGATGTAGTCGCAGTCGGCATCCGCGAAGGCCTGGTCCCACTCGGACTCGGGCTCTGCCGAGCATTCCTCGCGCGCCTCTTCCGCTTCGTCATCCTCTAGGAGCTCGAAGAGCTGCCGCTCCGACTCCTTGCAGCTCTCCACCGCATCGTCGGGGTTGGCACAGGGATGCAGCACGCCAGCCGCCTCCAGCGCGTCGGAGCCGCATTCCTCCGGCTCGAAGTCGACGTCCACGCACTCCTGGAATGCCTCGTAGTCGTCGACGCAGTCCACGGCGACGAAGCCATCGCAGAGCGTGCCGTGCTCGTCCATGCAGGTCTCCCAGAATTCACGCTTGTCTTCGCAGGCGTCGAGGCAGGGGCCGGGCCCATGGCAGGCGGCCAGCAGGGGAAGCAAGAGGAGCGGACGCATGAAGGTCTCCATCATCAGAGGGAAGCACGAGAATAGCACGCGAGATCGACGCTTCTCGGTCGTGGCCAGGCACGGCGCCTTGGACAGGCTGCCGATCCCCTGGCGAAATCGGGCTAGGCTGTCGTCCCCCCCTTCCGCACGGGAGATCCGCATGCAGCCACGCATCGCCGCCTGCGACCTGGGCAAGGTCTCCGCCTCCTTCGCCATCGCGCGCCTGGCCGAAGACGGCGGCGTGGAGCTGGAGCATACCCTTCACCTCCCCCACAGGGGATCGCCCTTCCAGGCCTTCGCGGACTGGTATCGCGAGCAGGAGGTGGCGAGCTGCGCTGCGCTGGCGGCCACGGGCGTCTACGCCGATCAGCTGGCCGAGCCTGTGCTGCTGCTGCCCGAGCAGGCCTGCCTGGAGGCGGCCCTGGATCGCATGCCGGAGCTGCCCGCCGCCGTGAACCTGCTCAGCATCGGAGGGCGCGGCTACGCCGCCTTGGCCCGCGGCAGCCAACCAGGCGCGGCGCGCTGCCAGTACCTCGAAAACGACAAGTGCTCGTCAGGCACGGGCGAGACCATCCAGCGCATGGCCGCCCGCTTCGGCCAGAGCATCGCGCAAGCCGACGAGCTGGCCAGCGGTGCTGTGCGCAGCCAGCCCATCACGGCCCGCTGCTCGGTCTTCGCCAAGAGTGAGATGACCCACCACGCCAACGCCGGCGTAGCCTCGGCCGAGCTGTTCCGAGGCTTCTTCGAATCCGTGGCGCGCAATGCCGCGGCGCTGATAGCGCGTCTGCGCGTGGAGGGTCCGGTGTTGCTGGTGGGGGGCTGCTCGCGCATCGCGGCTCTGCGCGCGGCCCTTGAAGAGGGCCTGGGCCAGCCGCTCACGATCCCGCCGCAGCCGCTCTGCTTCGAGGCCCTGGGCGCTGTGGCGCTGGCGGCGGACAGCGGCCGCCGGATCCGCCTCCCCGAAGATCCGCTGGCGCTGGTGCAAGAGCGCAAGCAGCGCTTCGAGGTGCTCGAGCCCGCGCGCGCCCATCGCGAAGACGTCCGGATCCTGCAGGCGCCGCCGGAGCGGGAGGGTTGGCCGGGGCGACCGGCCCTGCTGGGCCTGGACCTGGGCTCCACCGGCGCCAAGGCGGCCCTGACCGATCTCGAGACCGGCGAGCTGCTCTTCGACGTCTACGACCGCACCCGCGGCGATCCCCTGGGGGCCAGCCAGCGGCTGCTGCGGGCCGTGCTGGAGCAAGGTCCTCAGGATCTGCGCGCCGTGGGCCTGACCGGCTCCGGCCGCGAGGCCGTGGCCACCGTGCTGCGGGCCGTGCTGCCCGATCCCGAGCGCGTGGTGGTGCTCAACGAGATCGTGGCCCACGCCACCGCGGCCATCCGCTGCGACCAGGACGGCGGCCGCGATCTGTCCATCATCGAGATCGGCGGGCAGGACGCCAAGTTCATCCAGGTCAGCGGCGGCCGCATCGTCGAGAGCGACATGAACAAGGCCTGCAGCGCGGGCACGGGCTCCTTCCTGGAGGAGCAGGCGCGCCTGTACGACGTGACCGACCTGGGCGCGTTGAGCGCCATGGCCAGCGCGGCCGACCGCCCCCCGGACCTGGGCCAGATGTGCACGGTCTACATGGCCGACGCCGGGGCCCAGGCGCTCAAGGACGGCTTCGCGCTGGGGGATGTCTTCGCCGGCCTGCAGTACTCCGTCATCCACAACTACCTGAACCGCGTGATGGGCCAACGCCAGCTGGGGGCGCGCGTCTTCCTGCAGGGCAAGCCGGCCAGCAGTCCCTCGCTGGCCTGGACCCTGGCTGCGGTCACCGGGCGCCAGGTGTGCGTGCCTCCCAATCCGGGGGCCATGGGTGCCTGGGGCATCGGGCTCTGCGCCCGGGAGCTGCTGGGCGCCGGCGAGCTGCGCGCGGCCGCTGCCCTGCCTGTCGAAGCCCTGCTCCAGGCCCGGGTGAGCGCCCGCAAGGAGTTCTCCTGTCGCGACGCCGACTGCCAGACCCTCTGCCCCATCCAGCGCACCACGGTGCGCATCGGCGACGAGGAGCGCAAGATCCTGAGCGGCGGCGCCTGCCCCAAGTACGAGCTGGCCAGCGCCACGCGTCCCAAGCTGCCCCGCGGAGCGCCCGATCCCTTCGAGTCGCATCGCGAGCTGGTGGAGCGCTGCTTCGGCCCTGGCGAGGGCCCGCCGGTGGGTCTGCCCCGGACCGGCGGCACCGCTGTCTACCTGCCCTTCCTGGCCAGCCTGCTGCGAGAGCTGGGCTGCCAGCCCGTGCTGCTGGCCTCGGATGCGCGGACCCTGGCGCGCGGGGAGCTGCTCTGCAACGCCTTCGACGCCTGCGGTCCCTCCAAGATCGCCTATGCGCTCTGCGACAGCGATCTCGAGATCCTGCTCTTTCCCAAGCTGATGGGCCTGGCGGACCGCGAGGGACCCGGGGGGCAGAGCTGCGTCACCCAGCAGGCCATGCCCGAGATCGTGGAGCAGGCGCTGCGGGCCCGCGGACGCAGCACGCGCCTGCTGCGGCCAAAGCTCGATTTCCGACAGGGGCTCGAGCACCGCTCGCTGGAAAAGCCGCTGGCGCAGCTGGTGGGGGACCTGGGACTCGACGGCGGCCTGCTGGCAACCGCCTGGCACAGAGCAGCCCGCAGCCAGCGAGAGTTCGAGGCCCGGCTGGCCAGGCTGGGCGGCGAGGCCATGGCCTTCGCCCGCGACAACGACCTGCCCGCAGTGCTGGTCTGCGGCGCCATGCACGTGATCCACGATCGCGCCATCAACGCCGACATCCCGCGCCTGCTGCGGCGCTGCGGCGCCATGGCCATCCCGGCGGACTGCTACCCGATCCCCGCGGGCACCCCCGGGATGCCCAAGCTCTACTGGGCCGACGCCAACCGCAGCCTGCGCGCCGCCGCCGCCGCACGGAAGCGAGACGACCTCTTCCCCCTGATGATCACCAGCTTCGGCTGCGGACCGGGCTCCTTCGTGGAGCAGGCCTTCCAGGACATCCTGCAGGGCTACCCCCACAGCCTGCTGGAGAGCGACGGCCACGGCGGAGCGGCCGGCTATGTCACGCGCCTGCAGGCCTTCCTGCAGTCCGTGCGACAGCACCGGGCCGAGCAGGCGCCCCCAGCAGGCGACAACCGGACGGCCCTGGCCGGGGTCGAGCGCACGCCGCGCACCGGGCCCTACCTGGCCCCCGGCGTGCTCTACGTCTTCCTGAGCGGCGTGGACCACCTGGGCCCCCTGCTGGCAGCGGTCTACCGGGCCTACGGCCACGACGCCGTGGCCGCCCCGGCCCTGGACGAGGCCAGCTTCGCCTGGGGCCGGCGCGACTGCTCGGGCAAGGAGTGCATCTCCTACCAGCTGATCTGGGGCGCCTTTCGCCGCTACTTGGAGGAAAATCCGCCCCAGGGCGAGACCCGGCTGGTGCAGATCTCGGGTGAGATGTGCCGCGCCGGCGCCTTCCCCATCAAGGACCGCATCACGCTGCGCCGCATGGGGCTGGATGATCGCGTGTCGGTCACCTCCCTGCGCCTGGCCGGGGGCGCCGCCATGGTGCTGCGCATCTGGCTGGGCTGGGTGGTGCTGGACATCCTGCGGCAGCTCTACCTGTACCACCTGGCCAGTGAGCCGCGGGTCGGCCACGCCCTGCAGCTCTACGAGGGCTTCGCCGCCGAACTGCTGGCCGAGGTGGAGCGGCCCTGGCCCGGGCAGCTGCGGGGCTGGCTGGGCATGGCCGGGCTGTGGCGGCGCCTGGTTGGGATCGTGCGGCGGGCATCCAGCGCCTACGCCGCCTTTGATGGCCAGGATCCTCCGCAGGGCCCCCTGCGCAGCGTCTTCGTCTCGGGCGACCTGCTCACCAAGGGCAACGACATCGCCGCGGGCGGCCTCTTCGCCATGTTGGCCCGCCAGGGAGTGCGTTCGGTGGCAGAGCCGGGCTGCGACTTCATCGAGTTCCTGGTCCGCGTCCATCCCCAGCTGGTCTTCGGCCGCGGCGACCACCGCGCCCAGCGCCTGCTCTACCAGAGCAATATGCGCTTGACCCGGCGCCGGCTCTACGGCCTGGTGCGGCGGGAGCACCCCTGGTTGCCCATGCCCGACGTGCCCGCCGCCCTGCGGCGCAGCGCCGAGCTGATCGACAGCGCCACCATGGGCGGCTGCACGCTGGCCGTGGGCTCGGTGCTGCACCACTGGGACCAGCAAGAGCTGGACGGCGTGGTCATGACCAGCTGCTGGGGCTGCGACAACGGTTTGATCGAAGAGAGCCTGCTGCGCCATCGCCGCGACGTGCCCATGCACTTCTTCTACGACGACGGTACGCCCGTGGACGAGCGCAAGCTGCGGGGCTTCGTGTTTCGGTTGGGTAGGGCTGGCTGAGACGCTACATGCCAAACAGCTGTCTCCACCAGGGCTGCCTCGCGGTCCGCAACCAGACCTGGCTCGACCGCAGCGCTTGATTCCGGAAGGGAGCCCACGCCGCCATGAACGCCGTAGTCCTGATCGCCTCTCTCTGCCTGTCTTCCTGGGCCCATCCCCACGAGCACGGGCCCGACTGCATCCACAACGAAGGTCAACGCCCCGTGGGTCCGCCCGAGGTGGAAGGCGAGGCGCCCTGGGCGGGCATTCCGTTGAGCGCTCTGGCCGACCTGGGGCTGGACGAGCCTCAACTGGACACCCACCGCTCCGGTTGGCGCGCCTCGCTACCCGACGACGGCCAGGTACAGCTGCTGCATTACGCGGACACAAAACAGGCCGCCCTGGGCTTCTCCATGCAGAAGCTGAGCGGCAGCGGTCGTGGCTTGTCTCCCCTGCTCTGGGAACACAGCCCTGAACGGGATGTGGAGGCCATCGGAGACAACGCGGGAAAGCTGGTGATGCGTGACGGCAATCTGGTGTTGGTGGTGAGCGACCCGCGCCTACGGGCGGGGGAGCTGACCCAGGCCCTGCAGGCCGCCATGGTGACCGAGGCGCCCGAGGGCGAGCCCGTCGAACGCGACCTGGGCAGCCGCGTCGCCCGCTGGGACAGCTGCGGGCGGTTGCTGGACTGATGGACTCCAAAAAGGCCTCTTCGAACCACTGGTCCACACTCCCCGCAGCTACGGTGTCGCCAGAGGGCTCGTTCGTGGGCAGGTTGGAGCGCAGCACCTCCGTGCCGTTGAGGTAGACCGCGGCCCTGTCGTCGCGGGCCAGGTGCAGCAGCATGTGCCTTCCCTCTATGGTAGGCTGAACCTCCGGATCCATCCACGCGGAGTACGAGATGCGTGCTTGTCTCGCCTTCATTCTGCTATGCCTGGCCCCGCTGTTGAGCTGCGCCGCCGGCAAGGACCGCGTCCGGGAAGATTGCCAGCTGCTGTGGTATGCAGACGAAGACGAAGACGGCTACGGCAACCCGGACGATGCGCTCCAAGGCTGCCAGATCGAGGGGCGCGTGCTCAATGGCTTGGACTGCGCCGACCGCGAGGCCGCGATCCACCCGGGCTCCAACGAAATCTGTGATGGCGAGGACAACGACTGCGACGGCGTCACCGACGGATCCGATGCAGCCGGCGCGCAGCTGTGGTACGCCGACGCGGACGGCGACGGCTACGGCAACCCGGACGCCACGGCCACGGCCTGTGACGCGCCTGCCGGCTACACCGACGACGACGACGACTGCGATGATGGACACCCCGAGGCCAGCCCCGAGGGGGTGGAGGTCTGCGACGGGCTCGACAACGACTGCGACGGCCTGATCGACGACGAAGACAAAGACGAAGACGGACTCGAGCAGGCCACCTGGTATCTGGACGCCGACGGTGACGGCTGGGGTACCGCCAGCTCATCCGTCGAGGCTTGCCACCAGCCCTCCGGCTACATCGGCAGGGCGGGTGACTGCGACGACGGCGACGCCGAGGTAAACCCTGATGCCGAGGAGATCTGGTACGACGGACAGGACCAGGACTGTGATGACGCGAATGACTTCGACCAGGACGGCGATCATCGCGCAGCTGCGGACCACGGCGGAGACGATTGCGACGACGAAGACGCCAGCATCAGCCCTGCGGCCGAGGAGACCTGGTACGACGGCGTGGACCAGGACTGCGATGGCTGGAGCGACTACGACCAGGACGGCGACGGCTACGACTGCCAGGACTACGGCGGTGAGGACTGTGACGACGAGGACAGCGGAGTCTACCCAGGCCTGCCCGATGACGACTACGACGGCGCGGATGACGACTGCAACGGGGCTATCGACGACGACATCGCCCTGGCCGACGCCGACGCGGTGCTGTACGGTGAGGATGCCAGTGACTACGTGGGCGCCGCCCTGGCCTTCACCGGAGACGTGAACGCCGACGGTTACGACGACTTCCTGGCGGGCTCCGAATTCCACACGGGCAGCGCGGGCAACAAGTCGGGCGTGGCCTACCTGCTGCTGGGGCCCGTCTCCTCTGGCAGCCTGGCTGATGCCGATGTGGCGCTCGAGGGAGAGGCTGCCGACGACGGTGCGGGTTGCGCCGTGGCCGGAGGCAGCGATCTGAACGGCGACGGCATCGCCGATATGGTGGTAGGTGCCTCCTTGGCCGGCTCCAACACGGGCTTGGTCTACATCCTGGCTGGCGCTGCGGGCTGGGGTTCGGATGACGAGGTCTATCTCTCCGAGGCCTTTTCCATCTTGAGCGGTGAGCTGGCGGGCGGCCTCGCTGGCAGCTCCTTGGCGCTGGTTGGCGATGTGGACGGCGATGGCCAGGACGATCTGCTGGTTGGCGCTCCCGCGGAGCGTGGAACCGTCTACCTGGTCACGGATCCCGGCAGCGGTCAAGCATCCCTGAGCACGGCCGAGGCCACCTGGGCAGGTGAGCTCGGCGACGGCAACGCCGGCACCTCCCTGGCGGCGTCCGGCGATACGGACGGGGATGGATTTCCCGACATCCTGGTGGGAGCACCCTATGTGGACGGCCCCAGCAGCGATGAGGGCTCGGCCTACCTGGTGTTGGGCACCCACATCGACATCACCGATCTCTCCGACGCCGACGCCATCCTGGTGGGCGAGGCCAACAGCGACCTGGCAGGTCAGGCCCTGGCCGGGCCGGGCGATGTGGACGGTGACGGCTACGACGACCTGCTGGTGGGGGCTCCGGGGCACGACAGCCTGGCCACGGATGACGGTGCGGCCTACCTGTTGCTGGGCCCGACCACGGGCACGGTGGACCTCGGTACGGCCGACGCCATCCTCATGGGCGAGACGAGCAACGCCTGCCGCGACATGAGCCTGGCCGGAGCCGGCGACCAGGACGAGGACGGCCACGCCGACCTCCTACTGGGCGCCCCCGGTGATGACGCCCATAACCTAGGCACGGGCGCCGCATACCTCGTCTTGGGTCCGGTCACCGGCAGCGTGTGCCTGGAGGAGGCCGAGCGCAAGGCCATCGGCGAGGCCAGCTACTACTGGGCGGGCTCCGGCGTGGCGGCCGGCGGCGACGTGAATGGTGACGGATCCCCGGATCTGCTGGTGGGTTCGGATCGCGCCCGCGAAAGCGCGAACCGTGCCGGTGCGGTCTACCTGCTGCTGGGGCCGCTATTTTGAGGTCGCCTCTTCAGGGACGCAGCCCCTGATGGGGCGCTACATGCCCAACAACTCCAGATCCATCCTCAGATCCGAGCTGGCCGCGCTGGACTGATGCACCTCCACAGCCAGCATGTTCCACCCCTTCTCCAGCAGCGACGCATCCACCATGGACTCGAGGAAGGCCTCTTCGAACCACTGATCCACGCCCCCCGCTGCCACGGTGTCGCTTGAGAGCTCGCCCGTGGGCAGGTTGGAGCGCAGCACCTCCGTGCCGTTGAGGTAGACCGCGGCTCCGTCGTCGCGGGCCAGGCGCAGCAGCAGGTGCTGGTAGCTCTGGTCCGCCTGGAAGCTGTGGCGGAACCAGGTCGTGATGTGGCGCTGGTTGTCGTCGCCACCGTAGCCGATCACCGTGGCCTCGTCGCCGTTGCCGTATCCCAGGGGGGAGGAACCCGTGGCCCAGTCCGTGTGGTCGAATTCGCTCGCCGTCCAGTCGCCGACCGGCGCTTCGGCCTGGTCCCAGAAGCGCCAGGAGGCGCCCGAGGCGACCAGCGGCACGCCGAAGCTGCCCGACAGCTCCAGGTCCAGCACCAGGTCCGAGCTGTCGGCCGAGAACTGGTGCACCTCCACGGCCAGCTGGTTCTCTCCGTCGCGCAGCAACGCCGGATCCAGCTCGTAGGAGAAGAACGCAGTCTCGTCCTTGCCCCCAGTACGGACCGAGGCCGTGGTGCTGGCGCCCGTCTGGCCCTCGGGCATGTTGGAGCGCAGCGCCTCCGTGCCGTTGACGTAGACCAGGGCTCCGTCGTCGCGCCGTAGCGCCAGCTGCAGGCTGTCCCAGGCCGCGGCGCGCTGCACGTCGAAGCGGGTGCGGAACCAGGCCGTGATGGGCTTGTCGGCGCTGTCGTCGCCGTAGCTCAGCTCGCTGGCCAGGCCCTCCTCGCCGTAGCCCAGCGGCGCGGCTCCGCTGGACCAGCCGCTGTCGTCGTAGGCCAGGGCGGTCCAGTCGCCCTCTGGCAGGGCCCAGCCGTCCAGGTAGCGCCAGCTGGAGCCGGCCGGCAGCAGCGTGCGCTCGCGACGGAAATCCTGTCCAGGGTGCAGCGCCACCTGGTCGATCAGCTCGCCTGAGGTGGCGAAGAACTCCACGACGGCGCGCTCGCCGTCGATGGTCACCAGCTGGGCGCCGTGGTGCTGGTCGTCGCCCACCTGGCTGCCGCTGGCCTGGACCGAGAAGCCGCGCAGCGCCGCTCCGCCCGAGCCGTTGACGATCTCCAGCAAGCCGTCCCTCACCAGGCGCTCGTAGCTGTGGTCATGCCCGGCCAGCAGCAGGTCGGCGCCCCAGTCTCGGAAGGGCCACTGCAGGTTCGCATTGTCCCCGTGGCTGCCCGAAGAGTGGGGCGGATGATGCAGGTAGACCACCTGGAAGGGCGCCGTGGAGGCGGCCAGGGCCTCCTGCAGCCATGCGGCCTGCAGCGAGTCGGCGGTCACGCCGTCCGGCTCGCTGGCGTCGCTGTCCACGCAGAAGAAGTGGGCCGCCCCATGCTGGAAGTCGTAGTAGCGCTCGTTTCCGGGCAGCTCGAAGTAGTCCAGGTGGGGCTGGGCGCCCTCGGTCAACCAGTCGTGGTTGCCCAGGCAGGGAAAAAAGCGGTTGCTGTCCGCGCCCTCGCCGTAGGAACCCGCGTAGGGGTGGATGAAGCTGTGGTAGTGCTGGCCGATGTTGGCGTCGATGGTGTCGCTGGCGCCGCTGGGGCAGTTGTTGTCGCCGGTGGTGATGACGAAATCCGGCTCCCAGTCGGCGACCTGCGCGGCGACGGCGGCCTGCTCCTTGCTGCCCCAGCCGAAGTCCCCCACCACGGCGAAGCGGACGGTCTCGTATTGGGGCTCGTCCTCGGCTTCCTCGGCGGTCTCCCCCACGGGCTCGTCATCCGGGCCGGGGGTGTCGGCCGGCGCCGCCGTGCTCAGCCGATCGTGACGCGGCACGTCCTGCTGGCAGGCCACCCAGGACAGGGCCAGCAGGGAGCACAGCGCGCGGGGGGTGAGAGCCATGGGACGGGCATTGTAGATCGCGCGGCGGGGCGATGGCGAACCCGGGGCACCCCGGACCGGACGCGGCGGATGCGGATGGGGCAGGCGAGCGGGCGTGGGCGGCGCTATCCTGAAGCGGGATCCGGCAGGTCGGGCTCAAGGAGAAAGAGAAGCATGCACGCCCTCATTCCAAGCGGCCCGGTCCTGGCCGCCCTGCTGGCCGGTGGCTGCGCCGCCCCCTACCTGCGCAGCGCCCATTCCCTGGACAGGGGCGAGGCAGAGCTGAGCGTCGCCGGCGCCTCGGCCCGCAGCCAGGCCAGGGCCGATGTGATCTCCGGAGACGACACCTCCGAGCAATCCGCAAGCGAAGGCTTCGGCGCCATCTGGTTGCTGCTGGAGGGACGCATGGGGCTGGGCAAGGGCTTCGAGTTCGGCGTGCGGGGCAGCCCTCTGCCCTACGCGGCGGACATCAAGTGGTCCCTGCTCGACGAGCGGCGCATGGCCACGCCCATCTCCTTCGCCCTGGATGCCGAGGGAGGCATCGACTACGCCACAGGCGAGTTCCGCTACGCCGCAGGCGTGCTGATGAGCGCCACGATCCCCATGGGGCAGGTGGCGCTGCGTCTGGTCGTCAACGTGCTGGCGGGATCGGGGAGCTTCACCTACGAGATCCCGCTCCCCGAGCGGTACGCCGAGCAGGCCGACGGCGACAGCCTCGTCCCGCAGCTCTGGTTCACCTACCGCGGCCATGGGCTGTGGATCCCGGTGGGGGCCGAGCTCCCCATCCGCATGAAGAAGCGCGGAGCCCTGACGCTCTGGGGCTCCTACGTCTTCTGGCAGCCCCTGCAGCAGGAGATGGTGTCCGGTTGGTGCGAGCACTGCGCCACGGTGGGCGTCGAGAACATCGAACCGCTATCCGGCGGCATCCTGCTGGCAGGGCTGCGCATCGGTCACTGGCTCCAGCGAGAGGGGGGCTCACGATGAGACGCCTGCGCTCCACGCTCTTCGCCGGCGCCCTGCTCGCCTGGCCCGCGCCGCTGCTGGCCTGCGGCGGGTTCTTCCCCCAGGAGCGCATCGAGGGGACCGGCTCGGTGTTCTCGGCGGATATCCGGCTGCTCTACCTGCAGCAGGACGAGCAGACCACGGCCGTGGTGCGCAGCGCCTTCGAGGGCAACGCCCCCGACTTCGTCTGGGTGCTGCCCCTGCCCGCGCCCCTGGCCCAGACCGCGGAGGGCGCCCGCCTCGGCGTAGTGGACCCAGGCGCCGTGGATGAGCTGATCTTCCACAGCGACCCTCGCTTCGAGCACCACCTGGGCTGCCACGGCTGGCAGCTGTATGGCTGCGCCGCGGACGGCGGCGTGGACACGGGCCGCGCCAGCGTCAATGTGCTGGGCATCTACCAGGCCGGACCCTACGAAATCGTGCAGTTCGCCACCGACAAAGAGGGCAGCGTCACCCAGCGCCTGCAGGAGATGGGCTTCGCGGTGCCCAGCGAGGCCGAGGAGTTGTTGGACCTCTACAGCCAGGGAGACTGGCCCGGAATCTTCCTGCTGGTGACCATCAGCCAGGCCCCCATCACCAGCGAGCCCATGAGCCTGCCCGCCCTGGCCTTCACCTACCTGTCCGACCGCGTCATCGCCCCCCTGCGCATCACCTCTCAGAGCGCCGAAGACGAGGTGGAGACCCTGGTGCTGAGCCTGGCCGCGCACCGCATGCAGCCCGACCCCGATCCCTGGACCACGGCCTACCTGGGCGAGCACGTCTTCGGCGAGGAATTCTCGCGCTACTACGACGCGCGCCTGCGCACAGCCATCGACGAGCTGGACGAGCGGGCCTGGGGGTTGGAGTACGCGCGCGAGCTGGGGCAGGGAGACTACCTCAGCATCTTCCCCGAGCTGGCCGAGGCGGGGCTCATAGACAGCGAAGAGCCACCCACCGACCTCTTCCTGACCCGCTACCGCAGCTTCCTGAGCCCCGCCTGGATGGACAAGGACCTGGAGCTGGTGCAGGCGGACAGCGACGACCCCTACGCAGTGCGGCTGGTGGAAGGCGTCAGCGAGGCCGGCCTGCCCGCCGGGGCCGCCCTGCTGGCTCTGCTGGGGGGCTGGGGCTGGGCGGCGAGGCGCAGGAGGGGCAGGGACGGGGGCTGAGGCCCTCGGGCCTTGGCCGGCGAGCCAGCCCCCCCCGATGGCCGTGCGATGGAAGGGGGCGTACCGGGCGGGCCACCAGCCGGATTGACCATGGTCGATGACCATGGTACTTTTGAGGCATGGAAGAAGCCCGAACCATCGCCATCAGCCGTTTCAAGGCCACTTGCCTCGCGCTCCTCGACGAGGTCAAGCAGACGGGCAGGCCGTTGATCATCACCAGGCGAGGGATCCCCATCGCCAAGGTCGTGCCGCCTCCGGAGCCCGACTCCTCGTGGATGGACTCCCTCCGCGACACCGTCA
The DNA here is from genome assembly GCA_964454135.1 of uncultured Enterobacterales bacterium. Classification (GTDB taxonomy): domain Bacteria; phylum Myxococcota_A; class UBA796; order UBA796; family JAFGLY01; genus CAYVQL01. Next base: position 15,852 of record CAYVQL010000108.1, read on the forward strand.
CCTTCGTAGGTGACATCGTCTCCCCGGTCGTCCAGCCCGAAGAATGGGACGCCATGAAGGAATGAACCTCCTGCTGGATACACATGCCTGGATATTCGCCGCCACGCGCTCAGAGCGGCTCACCGATGCTGCGAGGCAGGCCCTGTGCGATGGCGGGAACCGGCTCTTCCTCTCATCCATCAGCGTATGGGAAGCCGTCCTGTTGGCGCAGCGGGGTCGGCTGGGCCTGGTCCGGGAGCCCCTGGACTGGGTGCGCGAGGTGCTCCGCCGTGTGCCCGCGGCGCAGCTCCCCATCACCCACGACATCGCCATCCGCAGCCGCAATCTCGACGGCTATCCGGGGAACGACCCCGCAGATAGGTTTCTGATCGCCACGGCGCTGGAGCACTGTCTGACCCTGGTCACGGCAGATGAGCAGATCCGACGCCACGCAGGGATTCCCATCTGCTGGTAGGTGCGGTGGGCAACGAGCAGCCGCCTCTGGCTGGCTTCGCAGCGGCGCGGGGCGACGCCTCGCCTACCGGGGCCCGGTCCCCTCTCCAGGATTCTGGAAGCAGCCCCCCCGAGACGGTTGATCGCTTCCGTAAGAACGGGGGTGGAGTAGGACAGATGGTGCAATGAGAGTGGAGGCCAGGGCAGGCGTCTCGATACCGGCCTCAGTGCGGCTCACTGCCCCTGGTTCCGAGACGACCACCAGCCCGCCAGCGCCAACGGCGAGGACGACCAGTTTCTGGCAGCACCACCCCCCGAGACGATTTCCACTGCCAGAATCCGGCATACCGCCTTCGACGCTGCCCGCCCATGCCCACCAGACGTGCATACACAGCGGGGAGGGCGAGGTAAACTCGAGAATCGCGAGACCGCCTGTCCTTTCAGTCTTCTCAGGTTGCTTCACCCCGGGCGCCGCCCCGGCCGTACGGTGGCGGTCTTCTACAGGCCCGTAAACACGAACGCCGCTCCACAGTCTTCGCCCGCCTCGCTGTCGTACTGGTAGGCGCCGACCACCAGGTCGTCCAGCCCGTCGCCGTCCAGATCCCCGCTGCCGGAGATCGAACAGCCCGCCAGATCTTCTTCGGCGTCCCCCGCGAACTTGATGGTGCCCTCTGGTAGCTCGACGGTTCCCGACGGCACATCGAGCACGACGTATGCTGCGCCTGCCCCGTCAGCGACCGTGCCTTCATCCCGGGATCCCATGACGAGCTCCATGACGCCATCACCGTCAAAATCACCGGATCCGAGCGTACGGAAATAGGGGCTCTCTCCCTCACCCACGAAACAGGCCTGGATCTCCATGACCAGCTTCCCTTTCTCGAAGGACCCTGCGATCAGGTAGACAGCGCCGGTCTTCCCCCTGAAGCCAGGAGCGTTGACGATGGCATCAGGGTGTCCATCGCCGGTGACATCACCCGGTCCCAGCACGGTCTCGCCAAACTCGTCCCATTCGTCCTCGCCGCCGATGCTGCTCTCCAGGTCTTCGACGTAGAGGTAGTCCGGTGGTTTCTGCAGGTCGCTGCCCATCACGACATAGACGGCGCCACTGTTAGTGAGCTCCTGCGAATTGGTGTGGATGGCGCCCACCAGAACCTCGTCCGCTCCATCTCCATCCATATCTCCCATGCCCGACACGCCCCATCCGACCAGATCGTTGCCTGTGCTCGTGATCGTGACGGACGGAGTCAGTTCCTCTTCGACCGATGCCACGCCAAAGAACAGGAACGCCAGGCCATCCGAGTTGGTGTGCCCGTATGGCGTGTAGTCGCTGCTCGGCCAGCTCCCCACGATGAAATCGTCGTAGCTGTCACCATTGGCGTCGAAGCCTCCGGAGAGGGAGAATCCGGCCTGGGCGTAGCTCCCACCAGAGCCGGCCTCTGGCACGAAGCTGCCTTCCGCCTGCGAGACGTTCAGCGTTCCAGTCAGAGGACCCAACAAGAGATAGGCAGCGCCGTTGTCCTCGTTGGCCATTTGGGAGGCGAGCACGATGTCGGGCTGCTGATCGCCGTCGAAATCCCCAGCGCTCGACGCCTTGTGGCCTGCTCTCTCACCCGTCGTGTCGCCGTAGATGATGGCTGCGGCGTCCTGCAACGAGGACTCGCCAGGGGGTAGCGGGCCATGGACCAGGTAGGTAGCGCCCAGTTTCCTCGATCCTACGGCCGACACCAGCAGATCGTCGAAGGAGTCCAGGTTCATATCGCCGGCAGCGGCCAGCGCGATGCCCGCCTTGTCCTCATCGCCGACTCCCAGCAGGATGCTATCCGCGCGCCTGATCTCGTTGGGCTCGTCGATTTCGCCGTCACAATCATCGTCGTCCCCGTCCACGAGCTCGAACGCGTCCGGGTTGAGCAGCGGATCCCCGTCGTCGCAGTCGCCGCCATCGCTGACGTGGCCCTTGGGCTGTTCGCAGGCCGAGACCAAGGTCTCGTCGTCGCCGAATCCGTCTCCATCCGAATCGAGATACCAGTCGGTGGCGTCCGTCACATCATCCCCGTCCGTTTCCCCGTCGCAGTCGTTGTCGACGCCGTCGCAGCGCTCCTCGGCATCCGGGTTCACCTCGGGATCCCCCTCGTCGCAGTCCGTTCCCGCCTCCGCGTACCCGGAGGGCTGCTCGCAAGCCACACGGGTCACCAAGGGATCACCGAAACCATCCCCATCCGTGTCACCGTACCAGGTGGCCACATCGACGGCATCGTCTTCATCGACCTCTCCATCGCAGTCATTGTCGACACCGTCGCAGCGCTCTTCGGCGTCAGGATTCACCTCGGGATCCTCGTCGTCGCAGTCATCATCGGCTGTGTGCCCATCGCCGTCCGCGTCTTCCTGTCCACCACCTGAGAGCTCCTGCGCCCGCTCGTCGTGATCATCACCCGTGATCCAGACGCAACCCGCAAGGAGACAGAGAAACGGTAAATGAATGCGTGCTACCATCAAATCCTCCTGGCGCGGCCATCATAGCAGCAAGCCGCGTGCTGTTCTTTCCCTCCCTCTCCCGGACCCACCCATGCGCCCTCTCCTGCTCGCCCTCTCCCTGGCCGCCTGCCAGCCCGCGGAGCCCTCCACCTTCATGGTGACCCCCGCCCCCGACGGTGAGCTGGACGATCCCTCCGTGATGGCCGAGATCGTGGTCACCACCACCATCCAGGCCGCCATCGACGCCTCCAGCTACGGCGACACGGTCATCATCCCCTCGGGCACCTACTACGAGGACCTGTACGTGGACCGGGGGATCACCATCCAGGGAGCGGGCCAGGGAGAGACGGTGCTGGCGGGCACTATCACCACGGGCAACGGCTACACCAGCATCCGGATCATGAGCATGAGCGTGCACTCGGTCACCTGGCTCGCCAAGGGCACGCCCTACGTGGACGCCTACGGCATCCTGGTGGACGGCTGCTCGGCCATCGAGCTGGAAGACCTGGACGTGCAGGGCTTCGTGCTGGGCATCCACGTGGATTCGGGCGACGGCGTCTACGTCTACGACAGCGACGTCCGCTACAACCAATACGGCGTGCGCTACAGCGGCTGCAAGATGGTGCGCGTCTACAACAGCTTCTTCGCCCACAACTCCATCGCCGGCCTGGCCATCGACTACACCAGCAAGTACGAGAGCGCCGTGGCCTACAACACCTTCGTGGGCAACGGCTTCGGCGCCTCCGGCGAAGACCTGGCCGGCGCCCTGGGCATCGGGCACAGCTACGTGGTGGACGTGCTCGACAACATCATCGTGTCCAACGACGTGGGCTACAACTGCAACGGCTGCACGGCCGACGCCGGCTACAACCTGGTGTGGGGCAACAGCACCGACTACGTCAACGATGCCTCGGCCGCCAGCACCGACCTGTCCTGCGATCCCCTCTTCCAGGACGCCGCCGAGGACGACTACCACCTGAGCGCCAGCTCCCCGGCCATCGACGCCGGCGAGGATCCGGGCATCTACGTCTACACAGACCACGAGGGCGAGGCGCGGCCCCAGGGCGCCGGCTACGACCTGGGCTACGACGAGCACGCGGTCTCGGCCGCTCAGCTGGTCATCACCGAGGTGATGGCCAACGCGGCCGTCGAGGACAGCGGCGAGTTCGTGGAGATCTACAACGCCGGCAGCGGCGCCGCGGATCTGGCCGGCCTCATCCTGAGCGATGGAGACGACGCTGACACCCTGATCGCCTGGGGCAGCCTGTCCACGTCCCTGGCCGCCGGCGAGTACGCCCTGGTGATCGACGCCGAGTACGCCAGCGACTACGCGCTCACCTCGGACATGGTCCTGCTCACCACCACCGACACCAACCTGGGCAACGGGCTGACCACCTCGGACTCCATCACCCTGTTCGAGTCCGACGGCAGCACCATCATCAGCAGCATGTCCCACCCCCAGGATCCAGGCGACGGCGTCTCGCTGGAGCTCTCCGACCTGGAAGGCGGCGACGTGGCCGGCAACTGGCGCGCCAGCCAGTGCGACGATGGCTCCTCGCCCTGCGCGGCCCACTGCTTCCCGGACAGCGGCGACCCGACCGGCCTGGTGATCACGGAGGTGATGGCCAACGCTCTGGACGACACCACGGGCGAGTACGTGGAGATCTACAACCCCACCGACACCGAGATCGACCTGGGCGGGCTAACCATCTACGACGGCGACGGCTGGGACGCCCTGCAGGGCTGGGACGGAGGCAGCACCCTGCTGGGGGCCTACGCGCACGGCCTGGTGATGGATCCGGACTTCGCCGGCGATTTCCAGCCCCCCGCGGGCACGGTCCTGGTGACCACGTCCGACAGCTCCATCGGCAACGGCCTGGCCAACAGCACGGATCCCGTCTACCTCTACGACAGCGACCAGAGCACCCTGATCGACAGCTTCACCCACCTGTGGGACGCCGGCGACGGCATCTCCTGGGAGAAGATCGACTACGCGGCGGGCGACGACCGAAAGAACTGGGATCGCAGTTCGGTCGCCTGCGCCTCCAACGGCAGCCCGGGCCGTCTCAACGGTGCCGCCGGGGGGCTCTGCGGCACCCTGCTGATCAGCGAGGTGATGGCCAACGCCGAGGACGAGGACACGGGCGAGTTCGTGGAGCTGTACAACGCCGGCAGCGACACCGTGGACCTGGCCGGCCTCATCCTGTTCGACGGCGACGCCGACGACACCATCGCCGCCTACGATGGCGGCACGACCGAGCTGGCGCCCGGCGAGTACGCCCTGGTGCTGGATGCCGAGTACGCCGGCGAGTACAGCATCGACAGCGCCGCCGTGCTGGTCAGCACCGAGGACACCACCCTGGGCAACGCCATCGCGGTGAACGACGAGCTGCTGCTCTACGAGGCCGACGGCACGCACCTTGTAGACGCCTACCTCTGGCCCTCCAACCCGGGCAACGGGATCAGCAGCGAGCGCGTCGCCCTGGCCGGGGTGCTGGACAGCGAGGAGAACTGGAGCGACGCCACCTGCGCCTCGGGCTCTTCGCCCGGCATCGGCAACTGCGCGTCCGGCGAGGATTCCGGGAGCGCGGAGTCCCAGTACGCCGGCGCCCTGCTGATCAGCGAGATCATGTCGAATCCCGAGACCGAGTCCACGGGCGAGTTCGTGGAGATCTACAACGCCGGCAGCGCCGACATCGACCTGTACGGCTTCGTGATCTACGACGGCGACGCCGACGATCCCCTGGAGGGCTTCGACGATCCGACGGACACGGTGCTGGCTGCCGGCCAGTACGCCGTGATCCTGGATCCCGACTACGCCGGCGAGTACGACATCGCCAAGGGCGCCCTGCTGCTCACCACCGACGACGCCACCGTGGCCTCTGGCCTGGCGGTCAGCGATCCGGTCTACCTCTACGAGGACAACGGCGTCAGCCTGATCGACAGCTACAGCTACCCGCTGGACGCGGGCAATGGCACCTCGGTGGAGCGGGTGGAGCGGAGCATGGGCGACGAAGAGAGCAACTGGGCGCCCTCGGAATGCGAGGCGGGCTGCAGCCCCGGCGAGTGGGGCTGCTTCTGAGGGCCCAGAGGTCACCCTCCACCCGACCCTGTTCCTCCCGGGCCCCGCCTATCAGAAGGCGTCCGCGGTGCGCGGCAGGGGCGCTTCGGCCACCTCTGCCGCCATCTCCTCCACCAGCTCGACGAAGAGCGCGGTGGGATCGGGTCGTTGCTCGAGCCTGGCCACCAGGCTGGTCTGGCCCCGCTCCCAGGTGAAGACCGCGCTCTCGCCCACGGCCGCGCTGTCCAGGCGCGCGGCGGCGCGGTCCAGCTCGGGGCGCAGCGGCTGCACGAGGGGGGCGATGGCGTCCTCCATCAGGCCGCCGTCCATTTCATCCCAGCGCACGGACAGCACCTTCTGTCCGCTGGCGTCTGCGCGCTCGATGTGCAGGAAGAGCTCGGTGCCCTCGGCATGAGCGGGGAAGGACAGCAGGGCGGCGAGCAGCAGACGAAGCATGATGACCTCCTGTCTTCTTGGACACCGGAAGACCCCGACGTGGAAACCCCTTCTGCCATTTGATTCTTTTTTTTTGGCCTGTCGCCATCAGTGCGCCGCGCCAGGCCTCGCGATAGGAGCGCCGGCCGCCCAGTCCGACCGCGTCCGTGCGCCGCGTTCCGTTCGGCCCCGGGCCCGCGAGGACAGCATGAGCCAGCGCCCCGTCCGCAACATCGCCATCATCGCCCATGTGGATCACGGTAAGACCACGCTGGTGGACCATATGCTCCGGCAGTCGGGGACCTTCGGTAGCCACGAGACCATGGTGGAGCGGGTGATGGACTCCATGGACCTGGAACGGGAGCGGGGCATCACCATCCTGGCCAAGAACACGGCCGTCTCCTACCAGGGGGTCAAGATCAACATCGTCGACACTCCGGGCCACGCCGACTTCGGCGGCGAGGTGGAGCGGGTGCTCAAGATGGTGGACGGCGCCCTGCTGCTGGTGGACGCCAGCGAGGGCCCCCTGCCCCAGACGCGCTTCGTGCTGGGCAAGGCGCTGGATGCGGGCCTGGAGATCCTGGTCTGCATCAACAAGATCGACCGCCAGGACGCCCGCGCCGAGGAGGTGCTGCAGGAGATCTACGACCTGTTCATCGACCTGGACGCCGAAGAAGAGCAGCTGGACTTCCCCGTGCTCTACGCCTGCGCCAAGGCGGGCTACGCCCACCTGGAGAACAAGCTGGAGCCCGGCGACCTGCGCCCCTTGCTCGACGCCATCCTGCAGCGCGTGCCGCCTCCGTCGGGCTCCCCCGACCGCCCCCTGCGCATGCTGGTCACCCAGCTGGACTACGACAGCTACGTGGGCCGGTTGGCCATCGGGCGCGTCTTCGAGGGCACCATCCGGCGGCACGACGAGCTGGCCCTGGTAGCCAAGAGGAGCACCGCGAAGGTCAAGGTGGTCAGCCTCTACACCTTCGACGGCCTGCGACGCGTGGAGGCCCAGGAGGTGCTGGCGGGCGACATCGTGGCCATCGCGGGCATCGACGCCATGGACATCGGCGACTCCCTGACCGACTTTGAGCGCTCCATGCCCCTGCCGCGGGTCACGGTGGAGGAGCCCACCCTGGGTGTGACCTTCCACGCCAACACCGGCCCCCTGTCCGGCCTGGACGGCAAGTACCTCACCGCCCGCCAGCTGCGGGAGCGGCTGGAGCAGGAGGTGCGCCACAACGTGGCGCTGCGCATCGACCCCGAGGGCCCCCGCGACGCCATCCGCCTCTTCGGCCGAGGCGAGCTGCAAATCGCCATCCTGATCGAGCAGATGCGGCGTGAGAGCTACGAGATGTGCGTCAGCAAGCCCGAGGTGCTCACCCGCCAGCGCGACGAGGTGCTGCAGGAGCCCTTCGAGCGCGCCACGCTGGACATGCCCCAGGAGTTCATGGGGGTGATCACCGAGCGCATGAGCCTGCGCAGGGGCCAGATGATGGACATGAAGGCGGCCGGTTCGGGCCGCGTGCGGGTGCAGTTCCGCGTTCCCTCGCGGGGCCTGGTCGGCTTCCGCGGCGCCTTCCTGAACGACACCCGCGGCCAGGGCATCTTCAACCGCATCTTCGACGGCTGGGACACCTGGGCCGGCTACATCCCCTACCGGGTCAACGGTTCCCTGGTGGCCGACCGCCGCGGGCGGGCCACCACCTACGCCCTCTTCCACCTGCAGCCGCGCGGCAAGCTCTTCGTAGGTCCCGGAGCCGAGCTCTACGAGGGCATGATCGTGGGCGAGAACTCGCGCCAGAACGACATCAACGTCAACGTCTGCCGCTCCAAGCAGCTGACCAACTTCCGCTCGGCCGGGGCGGACGAGAAGCTGCTGCTGGCCCCGCCCGTACAGCTCACGCTGGAGAAGGCCCTGGAGTTCATCGCCGAGGACGAGCTGGTGGAGGTGACGCCCAACAGCATTCGCTTGCGGAAGAAGGTGCTGGCGGGCAATCAGCGCTCGGTGGTGAGGGGGGAGAGGAAGAAGAAGAAGTAGGGGGGGCGCTGGTCGGCCCGAGAGGTCGAACGCAGGTCAGCAGCGCCCTCCTGCGCCTCTGCGCCCCTATGCTCATTCAACTCATCAACTCACACGCCCGGTAATATACTGACGAGGTGACAAGCGCTCCAGGAAGCGCACTCAGTCACATCATCGGTAAGCTACCCAAGACGTGAGAACGCAATGGCCTTTCACAACCGCGACAGAGAGCTGGCCCAGCTCGACGAGATCTCGCGACGAGACGCGCCCCAGCTGCTGGTGGTCTACGGACGCCGACGTATCGGCAAGACCTCCCTGCTCACGCACTGGCTGCAGCAGCGAACGGGCCAGAGTATCTACTGGGTAGCCCACCGCAGCTCCTCCGAGATCCTGCTGCGCAGCTTCTCGTCGGCCCTGGCACGAGCCCTCTCCCCGCGGTCGGCGGAGCTCGTCTTCGCCAGCTGGGAGCAGGCCCTGCGTCAGCTCTTTCTGCTCGCACAGGAACGCCGTCTCGTCGTGGTCCTCGACGAGTTCCCCTACCTGGTGCAGAGCGTGCCCGAGGTGCCCAGCCTGCTCCAGAAGCTCTGGGACCAGCACGCTCCGAAAACCGGGATCTTCTTGATCCTGTGCGGATCCCACTACCACATGAAGCAGGACCAGCTCCTCTCCTCGCACCAGCCGCTCTACGGTAGGAGTACCGCCGCCCTGCTGTTGGAGGAATTCCGTCCCGCCAACATCCACCTCTTCCTGCCCAGGTACAGCCCTGCGCAAGTCGTAGAGACCTACAGCGTCGTGGGCGGCATCCCCAAGTATCTGGAGCTCTGGAATGACCGCGTCCCGGTGCGGCGCAACCTGCGCCAGCTGATCCTCTCGCCAGTGACCGTCTTCCGGCACGAAGCACTCTTCCTCATCCAGGACGAAATCGCCGATCCTCGCACCTACCTGGCCATCCTCGAGGCCATCGGCGCGGGCCTGAAGCCCCCGGTCGTGCTGGCCCGGCTCACCGGCATCGCCATCAACCACATGGGCAAGTACCTGAAGACCCTCGTGAACCTGCGCCTCGTGCGTCGCGTGCTCTCACAGGATGTCGAGAACCCCCGGGGCAGCCGCCGCAGCCGCTACGAGATCCGCGATCCCTTCCTGCGCTTCCACTTCCAATTCGTCCAGCGCCATCCGGCCCTGGTGGAACAGGAGCGCTTCGACCGCCTGGCGTCGATCATCCAGGAAGGCTTCGAGCGCTTTGTTGGGAGCACAGGCTACGAGGAGCTCTCGAGGAGCCACCTGAGCGCCTTGGGGGACGAGGGAGAGCTGCCATTCGAACCAGAGTTCGTAGGACGCGCCTGGGACCGCGAGGTGGAGATCGATGTGGTGGCCATCAGCTGGCGTTGCCGCAGCGTCCTGCTGGGAGAGTGCAAGTGGACGCGTGGCAAGCTCTCGCCGACCGCCTTGCAGGACCTGAAGCGCCGCGCCGCCCGGTTGCGCCGCTTGGAAGGCTTCCACAAGATCTATGCACTCTTCTCGCGGTCCGGCTTCACCAAGCGCCTGGCGGAGCAGGCCGAGGGGGAGAGGGCCCTGCTCTTTCACGGGCCCGAGTTTCGGCGGCTCTAAGACCAGGGGGGCCAGGTTGTCCCCCTTCGCCCCCCAGCCCACTATGATACCCTTGCAGCCAGTGTTTTCCGCCGCTGGCCAGCCATGAGAGACCAGTCCATACCGCTCGGGACCTTCAAGCTCCTGGCCCCCCTGGGGCGGGGAGGGATGAGCGAGGTCTGGCACGCCGAGCACCGGCAGCAGGGGATCCCGGTGGCCATCAAGATCCTGTCCGGCGAGCACGCCCGGGACGCCTGGTTCCACAGGGTCTTCCGCGACGAGGTGCGCGCGGTGGCGGCGCTGGACCACCCCAACATCATCACCGTGCTGGACTACGGGAAGCTGTCCTACCAGGCGCAGAACTGGTCGAAAGGCCGCCTCAGGGCCGGCTGCCCCTGGCTGGCCATGGAGCTCCTGGGCGGGGGATCCCTGCGCGACCGGCTCGGCAAGCTGGGCTGGTCCGATCTGCGCGAGACGCTGCTCACGCTGCTGGACGCCTTGGCCCACGCCCACGCCAGGGGGGTCTTTCACCTCGACCTGAAGCCGGGCAACGTGCTGCAGGGCAGCCGCGCCAGCCCTGGCCTGCGCCTGGCGGACTTCGGCTTGTCGCACCTGGTCGCGAGGGATCCGCGCGAGAGGGACGCCCAGCGGATCTTCGGCGGAACGCCCTCGTACATGGCCCCGGAGCAGATCGACGATCGCTGGCGCGACATCGGTCCCTGGACCGACCTCTACGGGCTGGGCTGCCTGGCCACCGAGCTCTGCAGCGGCCGTCCGCCCTTCGGCCAGCTGTCGGCCGAGGCGGCCACCTACGCCCACTTGAAGCTGCCCATTCCTCCCTTGCACGCGCTGTTCGACGTCCCCAAGGGCTTGGAGGAATGGCTGCAGCGCTTGTTGGCCAAGGACCCGGCCTCGCGCTTCCGCAGGGCCGCCGACGCGGCCTGGGTGCTGGGGAAGCTCGAAGCTCCCAGCCCCCAAGCCCCGAAGGGGCGGCGGCCCCAGCGGGCCCCGCTCCCGAAGAGCTGGCGCGGGCAGGATCCTGCCAAGCCGACCCTGATGCTGCTGGGGGCCGGCCTGGGCCTCTACGGCCTGCGCGCGCTGCCCCTGGTGGGGCGCAGCCATGAGCGAGACTCGCTCTGGCAGGCCTTCCGCCAGGCCTCCACCACGGGTCAGGCTGCACTGCGCGTCCTGCGCGGGCCCGCGGGCTGCGGCAAGACCCGGCTCTGCGACTGGCTCGCCACTGAGACCCACGAGGTGGGCTCCTCCATCGTGCTGCGCGCGAACCACGGCCCTCTCATGGCCTCCGGCGAGGGCTGGGTCTCGGCCCTCGCCAGGCGGTTGGGCTGCCAGGGGCTGACCCCCGAGGCGGTGCTGCTGCGGCAGGAGCGCTTCTGTCGCGAGCATGGCGTCCAAGAACCCTCGACCTGGTCCGCCTATGCGGCCCTGTTCTCTCGCCAGGCCCCCTGGCAGAGCTTCGCCGGGCGCGAGGAGCGCCTGGGGCTGGGCGTACAGGCCCTGCGCTGGCTGTCGGAGGAGCGGCCCGTGCTGCTGGTGCTCGACGACGCCCAGTGGGGAGCCGAGCCCCTGCAGCTGGCCTCCGCCATTCTCGAAGCCCAGCAGGCCAAGCCCTTCCCCGTCACCGTCTTGCTGGCGGTCCAGGACGAGGCGCTGCTGGAGCGGCCAGGGCGGGCGCGGGAGCTGAGCGAGCTGTTGCTCGACGAGCGAGTGGAGCAGATCCCGGTCCCGCTGTTGACCCCCGCAGAGTGCCAGGAGCTGGTCCACGCGCTGCTGGGCCTGAAGACCGAGCTGGCCAACCAGCTGCGGGAGCGCGTCGGCGGCAATCCCCTCTTCGCCGTCCAGCTGGTGGCCGACTGGGTGGAACGAGGCATCCTGGAGCCGGGCACCAGGGGCTTCGTCCTGCGCCCCGACGCCCGTGTAGAGCTGCCCGACGACCTGCACCAGTTCTGGGCCATGCGCACGACCCACCTGGCGCGGGCCATCTCCCTGCAGGCGCCCCAGGCGCTGGAGGCGGCCGCCGTCCTGGGGAGCACGGTCGAGACGAGCACCTGGCGCGAGGTCTGCGCCGAGCTGGGGCTGCAGCTTCCGGCTGGCTTCGTGGAAGAGCTGGTGAGCCGCCGCCTGTGGACCCGCAGCGAGGAGGATTTCTGTTTCGCCAGCAACATGCTGCGCGAGAGCCTGATGCGGCGCTGCCGGGAGGCGGGCCGCTGGCCTGCGCTGCAGCGCGCCTGCGCCCAGGTGCTCGAGCGCTCCGGGCCGCAGGCGCAGCGGGGCGTGGCGGCCCGCATCGCGCTGCACCTGCAGGAGGCGGGCCAGCCCGAGCTGGCCCTGGCGCCCATGCAGCGCGCCGCCGAAGAGCTGATGGGAGCGGAGGACTTCGGCGCCGCCGGCTCATGGCTCGACCGCATGTCCGCAACTATGGCGCGGCTGGATTTGCCGCCCGACGACGAGAGGTGGGGCGGGATCGCGGTGCAGCGCGCCGGCATCGCCCAGCGCCAGGGCCGTTACGACGAAGCCCTGCGGGAGCTGGCCCGTGCCGAGAAAGGGGCCCGCCAGCACGCCTGGCAGCGCGTGTTGGCCGACGCCCTGTCCATCCGAGGCGACATCCACCGCCAGCAGGGCGCGCCCGATCCGGCCTGGGAGCTGCTCGAAGAGGCGCTCTACCTGTACCGGGCCCTCGGTCTGCGCTCGGGCACGGCGGACTCCCTCTACGCCCTGGGGCGCGTCTCCATGCAGCTGGGCGACACGGCGCGGGCGAGGCGCATGCAGGTCCAGTCCCTCAAGCTGCAGGAAGACCCCCGGGGGCGCAGCGCCGCCATGTGCTTGATCGCGCTGGGAGCGATCGAGTTCGTCGAGGGAGACCTCGAGGCGGCCGAGAAAAGATACCGGCAGGCCTATGAGATCCACGAGGCCATCGGCAACCGGTTCGGCGTGGCCTATGCCCTCAACCAGCTGGCCGAGGTGATGCGCGCCAAGGCCGCCTTGAAGACCGCGGCAGCGACCTATCTCCGCTCGATGAGAATCTTCGGCGAGCTGGGCTCCCCCCAGGAGCTGGTGCCCGCCCTGAACCTGGGCCTGTGCTACGTGGCGCTGGGACAGACCGAGGAGGCGCGCAGAATAGCCGAGGGCATCGAGGGGCGGCTGACCGCCCTGGGCTGGAAGACTTTCCTGGGCTTCGTCCACGCCATCCTGCTGACAGCCGCCGCAAAGCGCGGCGACCGCGACTCGTGGAAGCGCCACTTCGCCCTCGCCACTGCGCTGGCCGGCGACAGCCTGGAACCCGATCTGCCCTTCTGCCTGGAGCGGGCTGCCGAGTTCGCCGCCGCTGCGGGGATGGAGCCACAGGCCGAAGAGGCCCGAGCCGCCGCGGCCCGCGTCCGCAGCGCCATCGGCGGACAGAAGGCCGGCAGCGGCGGGAAGTGATGGCGGCGCGGTGGCCTGCCTCAACCTGAGAACCGGCCGCGGGCCAAGCGCCGCGGGGGCTGTCCGCGCGCCTTGAAAGCCAGGTAGCGGTTGATCATCCCGATGGCCATCTGGGACGCCGGCATGCTCAGCACGTCCACGCCGGAGGCCCGCAGCTGGCGGGTCAGGGCGTCGATGCGCGCCATGATCGCCATGGCCGAGGCCTTGGCGTAGGCCGCCTCGCTGTCGTCGGGGATGGAGCGGGCATGGGCCACCAGCCCGGGATCTTCCAGGTTGACCAGCAAGGGGCTGTGGCGCGTCGCCAGCCGCACCAGCGCCTGACCCAGGCGCTCGGCGCCCAGTGCGTCCATCACGCTGGTGCACACCAGCACCTGCGAGCGCCGCGGAACGCGCCGGTAGCACCAGGCGGCGACCTCGGCGTAGCCGGGCTCGTCCAGGTCGGCCTGCTCCTGGTAGAGCTGCTCGAACACGGTGCTGAAGCCGCGCGTGCGCCGGTCGACCCGCACCACGCGGCGCAGCTCCTTGCTGAACAGCACGATGGTGGCGGTATCGTTCTGGGCCACGACCACCCGCAGCATGGCCAGGATGGCGGCCAGGGCGTGGTCCAGCTTGGTCGCGTCGTCGGCCAGCGAGGCCATGGGCCGCCCGCAGTCCGCCAGCACCACCACGTGCTGGTGCTGCTCCCAGCACATCTCCTGGCTGACCGGCTGACCGCGTCGGGCCGAGGCCTTCCAGTGGATCTGCCGCGAGGTGTCACCGGGATGGTAGGGTCGCAGCGCGTACAGCTCGGTGGACAGGCCGCGCCGCTCCTGGGGATTGGCGCCCGCCCGCTGGCGCAGGGCCTGGCGCACCAGCAAGCCGGCGTCGCCCTCCAGGTGCACGCGCGGGTAGACGCGCACCTGCTGTCCGGGCACAGCCTCGCGCCCGGCCCACGCCAGGCCCAGGGGCCCGGCTACCCGCACGGCCAGCGTCTCCAGCTGCGCCAGCCCGCGAACCCGCGGCCGCAGCTCATAGGGCAGGCGCGTGCGAGAGCGCGGCGAAAGCGTGGCCTCCAGCGAGATCACGTCCCGGGTCAGGCAAGGATCCAGCACCTCGCGCAGGCGCAGGGCGACGGGCCGCTCCCCCGGGTTGTCGATGCTCACCGTCACCTTGTGGCGTTCGAGCTGGTGAACCGTCTGCGGCAGCTCTCTGCGGAACACGAGCTGGGTCTGGGCGGCACACCAGCCGTCCCACAGCACGGCGAGCAGCACGGCCAGATCCAGCGCCAAGCCCACCCAGCCCAACGCTGGTGTGACGAAGCCGAACACCACCACCAGGCTGATCAGCCCGAGCAGCGTCAGCGCTCGCCGCGACGGGATCATCCTGGGATGGCCGTCTTCCGCAGGATGCCGTTCAGCACTTCGTCGACGCCCATTCCGTCCAGCTCGGCCTCAGGTGTCAGCAGCAGGCGGTGACGCAGCACCGACCCGGCCATGCGCTTGATATCGTCCGGCAGCACGAACTCCCGCCCCTCCATGGCGGCCCTGGCACGGGCCGCCGCCAGCAGCGCCACCCCGGCGCGCGGGCTGGCCCCGAAGGACAGGTGCGGGGACTCGCGGGTGCCCCGGATCAGCGCGTACAGGTAGCTGAGCAAGGGATCCTCCACGTGCACCTCGCCAACGCCCCCGCGCAACGCCAGCTGCCGCTCCGGAGCGATGACGGCCTCGATGCTCACCGCGCTGCCGACCACGGGCAGGTCGCCGGACAGGTAGCGGCGGTAGACCTGCAGCTCGCCCTGCTCGCCGGGGTAGTCGATGCGGATCTTGAGCAGGAAGCGGTCGAGCTGGGCCTCGGGCAGCGGGTAGGTGCCCTCGTGCTCGAGG